>NZ_BCNQ01000008.1 GCF_001515525.1 Piscicoccus intestinalis NBRC 104926
CCCCCTCCCCCACGACACCGCACATCCCGCCGACCACGGCCGGCACCCGACACGCTGTGAAAGGAATCCTGATGAGCACCACCTCGACCGTCCGGCCCGTGCTCGACGTCGTCATCCCCGTGTACAACGAGCAGGCGGGGGTGGGCGCCTGCGTGCGGCGCCTCACCGAGCACCTGCAGACGACCTTCCCCTACCCCTGGCGCGTGACGATCGCCGACAACGCGAGCACCGACGCCACCCTCGAGGTCGCGCGCCGCATCGCCGCCACCGACGAGCGGGTGCGGGTCGTGCACCTGGCCGCCAAGGGCCGCGGGCGGGCGCTCAAGCAGGTGTGGACCGCCTCCGACGCGCACATCCTCGCGTACATGGACGTCGACCTGTCGACGGACCTCGACGCGCTGTGGCCGCTGGTCGCACCCCTGATGTCGGGCCACTCCGACCTGGCGATCGGCAGCCGGCTGGCCCCCGGAGCCCGGGTCGTGCGCGGCGCCAAGCGCGAATTCATCTCCCGCTGCTACAACCTGCTGCTGCGCACCGGGCTCGACGCGGGCTTCACCGACGCGCAATGCGGCTTCAAGGCGATCCGCGCGGACGTCGCCGCGCAGCTGCTGCCGCATGTGCAGGACACAGCGTGGTTCTTCGACACCGAGCTGCTCGTCATCGCCCAGCGCTGCGGCCTGCGCATCGCGGAGGTGCCGGTCGACTGGTACGACGACCCCGACAGCCGGGTCGACGTCACCCGGACCGCCCTCGACGACCTCGCCGGCATGCGCCTCCTGCGCCGCCGGCTGGCCACCGGCGACATCCCGGTCGAGCGCATCGCCGCGGCGATGGGGCGCGGCCGGTTGCGCGGCGGGCTGGGTCGCGAGATCGGCCGGTTCGCCGGAGTCGGGGTGGCCAGCACCGTGCTGCACCTCGGGCTCTTCGCGCTGCTCGGCGCCGGCGGCATGGCGCTGCAGCTGGCGAACACCCTCGCGCTGCTCATCGCGACGATCTTCAACACCGGCGCCAACCGCCGCTTCACGTTCGGCGCCCGCGGCCGTGCGGGCGCGCTCGGGCTACAGGCCCAGGGCCTGGCGATCTTCGCACTGACGTGGGCGTTCAGCTCCGCGGCCATCTGGGCCCTCGGCGCGCTCGCCCCGCAGGCGCCGACCGCGATCGCCACGGCCGTCGTCGGCCTCGCCAACGTCGCCGCGACCGTCGTGAAGTTCGTCGTCTTCCGTTCTCGGCTGCGCCCGGCCGGCGACGGCAACTTCGAGCCGGAGCCGGCGCAGCTGGCCACAGAGCCGGGCAATGAGCCGGCCGCGGGGCGGCCCACGGAGCCGGGCCGCCCGCTGGACACCGAGCCCCACGCAGGATCCCGGGCGCCGGTCCAGCGCGGACTGGCACAGGCGTGGCGGCAGCTCGGTGAACGACCCACCGCGGGATCGTCAGACTCGATCCAGCCGGTGGCCGCAGGATAGGAGCGTGTGGAGCGCGAACCCCCTCGACGGAATCGACCTGAGCGTCCTGGAGTTTCTCGCCTCCCACCGCAATCCGGTTGTCGACCTGGTGCCCGTGACGCTCGGCGTCGCGGGCACCGACGTCGTCACGATGGCGGTGCTCCAGACGCTCGCACTGGTCATCGCGCTGTTCGCGCGCGCCTGGCGACAGCTGGCCGCGGTGGTGCTCGCGGTCGGGATCGCCGGGGTGGGCGTCAGCGCCCTCAAGGACGTCATCGCGCGCCCGCGCCCGCCCGCCGACCTGACGATGCTGGCCGGCGAGGGGTTCGCTTTCCCGTCCACGCACGCCGCGTTCACGTCGGCCGCCGCGACCGCGTTCGTCGCCGTCACCGCCTGGCGTTCGCGCCGCGCCCGGGCGGTGGTCACCGCGCTGCTCGGCGCGGGCGTCGCGCTCGTCGGGTTCTCGATGGTCTACCTCGGGTCGCACTGGGCCAGCGACGTGCTCGTCGGCTGGCTCATCGGGGTACCGCTCGGAGCCGGTCTCGGCCGCCTGCTGCGCCGCCGCACCCGCGCCGACGGCGAGGCGAGGGGGTCGACAGACGAAGACGCTCCCGTGAGCAATCACGGGAGCGTCTGACGGCGGAGGCGGAGGGATTTGAACCCTCGATGGGGTTTAACCCCCAAACCCGCTTAGCAGGCGGGCGCCATAGACCGGACTAGGCGACGCCTCCACGCTGTCGAATCGCCAGAACCCCAGGGGCGACGACAGCAGACGCCAGGCTACCGGAGCGCCCAGCGCGACCCCAAATCAACTCCGGCGCAGTTGACGCAGGCCGTCTCACCACCCCTAACAGCGGCCGTTCAGGCCCGACGCCGATACTGGAGGGAGGTTTCACCGAAGACATCCGCCGGTCGATCAGCCTGCCGGCCCACGTTCCCGACGGCGCTCGTGACGCGCCACGCCGAAAGTTCTCCACACATCTGCCCGAGTCACGCCGTATGGGCATCATGGAGAAGGCCTGACCTGCATTGAAGCTGCACGGGGGTGGTCGAGGCCGGCGAGACGAGGATTGATGAGTCACCTTCCGCACGATCGCTACGTGACGCCGACGACGATTCCCACGGTCGACGCCGGCGTTCGTCGCGCGCCCGCGCACGCGGCGCCCACACCGGCTCCGGCGCACGGATACCGTCGTTTCCTCGGTCTGACCGCGCTGGGCACGCTGCTGCCGGGGTCGGGTCTGCTCCTGACGGGTCGCCGCAAGAGCGGTGGCGCACTGCTCGCAGCCGTCGTCGTCATCGTCGTGGGCGCGGCGATCTACCTGACGGTCCGCGGCCCCGAGGGGGCACTCGCGCTCGCGCTCGACCCGACGTTCCTGACCACGCTGGCGATCGGCGCCGTCGTGGCGCTCGTCGTGGTCGTCGCCTCCGTCGTGTGGACCGGCGTCATCACCTGGCCGCGGCCGGCCGGGCGGTGGATGCACGCGCTGGCCACGCTCACCGTCGGCCTGCTGTGCGCGGTGCTCGTGGCGCCCGCCGCCGTCGGGGTCCGCGACGTCGCCGCCCACCGCGACCTGCTGACCTCGCTGTTCAACCAGTCCGGATCGCAGCTCGCCGGCGGGCCCAACCCGTGGGCCAACACGCCGCGCGTCAACGTCATGCTCGTCGGCGCCGACTCCGAGGACGACCGTCAGGGCGTGCGGACCGACTCCATGATGCTGGCGAGCATCGACACCGCCACCGGCGACACGATCCTGTTCGGCCTGCCGCGCAACCTCGAGCGGGTGCCGTTTCCCGACACGAGCCCGCTGAAGACGGTCTGGCCCAACGGCTTTCGGTGCGCTCAGGACTGCCTGCTCAACGACGTGTGGATGGAGGGCGAGAAGAACAGCCACCTCTACCCCGGCAACCCGAAGCCGGGCCTGACCGCCCTCAACGAGGCAGTGACGGGGGTGACGGGCCTGACCCCCGACTACGACATCGTCGTCAACATGTCGAGCTTCACCGCGCTCGTCGACGCGATGGGCGGAGTCGACATCACCGTGCGTGAACGCGTGCCGATCGGCGGCAAGGTGGAGAACGGGCGGATCGTGCCGGGCAGCATCCGGGGCTGGATCGAACCCGGCCCGCGGCACCTCGACGGCTACCACGCGATGTGGTTCGCGCGGGGCCGCGCCACGACCGACGACTTCGACCGCATGCGCCGGCAGCGCTGCATGGTGGGCGCGCTCGTGCGCCAGGTCAACCCGACGATGATGCTGGAGCGCTACCCGGCGATCGCGCAGGTGGCCAAGAACAACATCTACACCAACATCCCGCAGCAGCACCTCGGGGCGTTCGCGCAGCTGGCGGTGCGCATGCAGCAGGGCACGATCCGCAGCCTGCCGTTCAGCAACCAGGTGGTGCGCGTCGGCAATCCCGACTACGACCTCATCCACCAGATGGTCCAGCAGGCCATCAGCGGCGGCCCGATGCCCGGCGAGTCGCCGACGACCGGGGCGACGGGCGACGCGACCGGCACCTCGACGCGCACCTCGAGCCCGACCCGCACCGCCACCGCGACGCGCACCCCCCCCGGCGCCACGCCCACGAGCACGACGACCACCGACGGACTCGTCGACGTCGCCCAAGCCTGCTGACCTACTGACCTGTTGATCTGGTGCCCTACCCGGAGCCGGTCTCGGCCCCTTCGTCGTGGCGGCGGGCGGCGGCGCTGCCGCGCCACCCGCGCCACCACGTGACGATCATGGCGGCGAGCACGCCGAGCGAGATCAGCCCGGCCCACACCGCGTACTGGCGCAGCAGCGGCACGGCGCGCTCGCCGATGGCGAGTCCCACGGCGACGCAGGCGAGCTGGCTCACGATGGCGATGGCGAGGTCGACGAGCAGAAAGGTCCGCAACCGCACCCCGGCGGAGCCGATGCCGGCGAGCACGACCTCGCGGGCCACCGGTACGGGCACGTACGTCGCAGCGATGGCGAGCACCTGGTAGCGGCGCACGAGGGCTTCGGCGCGGGCGATCCGGCGACGGGCGCGTTTCGTCGTGCCGCCGAATCGTTCGAGCACCTGGCGGCCCCACAGCCGCCCGGCCCACCAGTAGACCCAGTGGAACTTCATGATCGAGACGATCGCCACCGGAACCGGCCACCACAGGGTGGCCTCGCCCGTGCGGGCCAGCACGCCGAGGGCGATGAGCGCCAGCCGGGAGCCAGTGATGGCCGCCAGCGCCTCCGGAGACAGCGCCAGCAGCAGGGGCCGCAGCGGCAGGAAGATCAGGCCGTAGGCGATCGTCACGCTGATCGCCAGGGAGCACCACACCCGCGGGTCGCGCGCGCGGCGGGGGTCGCCGGTGGCGGGGCCCGGCTCCGGTTCGTTCATCGGCTCCGCCCGCGGTCGGCTCGTGCGGTACTGCGGTCGATGCTCCAGTCGTCGCCAAGACCGCGGAGTTGAGCGGGGGCGGGTGCCCGCACGCAGCCAGCGGCCCCCGGCGTGGTGCCGGGGGCCGCTGGGAAGCGTTGGTCTGAACGCCTGGTCAGAGCGTCAGAGAGGACGAACAGCGTCGGCCTGCGGGCCCTTGGGGCCCTGCGTCACCTCGAACTCGACGCGCTGCGCCTCGTCCAGGGAACGGTACCCGCTGGTCTGGATCGCGGAGTAGTGGACGAAAACGTCGGGGCCGCCGCCGTCCTGAGCAATGAAACCGAAGCCCTTTTCGGCGTTGAACCACTTGACGGTGCCCTGTGCCATGGGGAAAACAACTCTCTATCTTTGTTCGGCCAATGGACCCCACACTTCGTGGTGTCCAGGCTGCCGCATTACCCCACACGAGCGGGCCGGCGTCGGGGGTCTGTCCGCCGTCGACCGGGTTTTTCGCGAACTGCGAGGAACTGCACATGCAACCGTCGCCCACGCTAGCACGCGTCGGCGCGCGCGCCGCGGCGCCGGGGGCCAGGTGGACCCGCCTCACAGCGGATGTCGTCGCGGCAGGTCAGCGCCTCACGGGGCGATGAGCGGCGAGGAGCGGCGCCGGATCCGGAAGCGTCATCGATCTGCAACACACCTCACGGCCGGGTGGGCTGCGTACCGACCGGGTCGGGCGTGCTCGTGCGCCGCGAGGTGGAGACGACGACGCGGTCGTCGAAGGAGTCGACCCGGGGGCCGCGGCCCTGGCAGCCGCAGGATTCGCGGTGAGCGACGTCGCCGGCCAGCCGTAGCGTCTGGGCTGGGGCCTGCGGGTCGCTGAGGCGGCGGACGAGCAGCTGCACGGCGCGGGCCCCGATGGCGAAGCTCGGTTGGGCGATGGTGGTCAGGCGGGGATGGAAGACGTCGGCCCACGGGAAGTCGTCGAAGCAGACGAGCGCCATCTGCCCGGGCACGTCGACGCCGGCCTCACGCAGGGCACGCAGGGCGCCGATCGTCATCGAGTCGTTGCCGATGAACACGCCGGTCGGGGCCGGCCGTTGCGCCAGGAGCTGCGCCATCGCGCGGCGGCCGCCCTGCTCGGTGGAGTTGCCGTCGACGATGTACCGCTCGTCGATGCGCACCCCGCGGCGGCGGTGGGCGAGCCGGTAGCCCTCGAGCCGCTCCCGCGTGGTGCCCAACCCGGGGCGCCCGGCGATGATCCCGACTCTCCGGTGTCCGACCTGCAGCAGGTGCTCGACGACCGCGGCCGACCCGCTCTCGTTCTCCACGCCGACCTGGTCGACGCGCATGTCCTGGAGGCGGTCGATGACGACGAACGGCACCGAGTGCTCGTGCAGGAGGCGCAGCGCGGAACCCTGCCAGTTCGCGGTGGGGGCGATGATCATGCCGCCGACGTGATGGGCGAGCAGGTTGGCGACGACGCGCTCCTCGCGGTCCTCGTCGTCGCGGGTGTCGGACAACAACAGTTGCATGCCTTGCCGACGGGATTCCTCCTCGATGCCGGCGACGAGCTCCTGGCCGTACATGCTGGAGACCCACGACATCGACAGACCGATGGTGACGGTCGAACCGGCCGCGAGCGAGCGGGCGACGGGCTTGTGCGTGAATCCGAGTTCGGCCATGACGTCGAGCACGCGTTGTCGCGTGGCCGAGGCGACCGGGCGTGTGCCGTTGATGACGTGGGACACGGTGCTCACTGAGACACCGGATGCCTTGGCCACCATGGTCATTGTCACACCCGCCATGCGCCCCATCGTTGCGCAAGCACGGGGCCCTAAATCGATCGTTTCACTGTGGCCGAAATCACATATTTGCGCAAAGAGCCGGTGACCTGGGGTTTCGCGGAGCGGCTCTTGCGGCTTTTCGTGCCTCGCACCCCCGGCAGTCTCGCCGGCCGGACTCCGCAAGTCTCCGCGATGCCAAACGCATTCGCCGCGCCCGGCCGCCCCACCTCCTATCGCACGTGAGCCCGCGCCATCCGACTGGACCCCCGGGGTGTCGCGAAACCGTCTCCGCGGAGCCGGTCTCGCGGCAGCCGGGCGGTCCCGTCTCGGCACCTGAGACGCCATCCCGCAGGCCGATACGAGGGCCGCAGCGACCCGAGGGTCTCAGGCGTCATGGGCCTCAGTCGCAGGCAGGCCCGGCGGGCGTCTTCAATGTTGGTCGATACCCCAGGGGGTATTATCTCGCCACCGCTTCCGAACGGCGGAGGCGAGAGAAGGAGGCGTTCACATGTGCCAGCGGGTCACGTGCTCACGGTGCGGCAAAACGAGCTGGCGAGGCTGCGGGCAGCACGTGGAACAGGTCTTGCGTGGAGTACCGCCCGAGTCGCGGTGCACGTGCACCCGCTCCGCCCCGGGCAGCGCTGGCAGTACTGCTGTCTCGGGCCTGATCGCGCGCCTGCTCGGGCGCTGACCAGCGGGCCGACATCCGGCCGACACCCCTGAGCGCGCGAGGCGCGCGGCGCGTGCTCCGGCGGCACGTGGCGGAGGGCGTGGGATTCGAACCCACGATGCCGTCACCGACATAGCGGTTTTCAAGACCGCCGCACTAGGCCACTATGCGAGCCCTCCATGATGCTTCTCACTACGTTAACGCCGGATCCGAAGGGGTCTCGGCTCGCGTCGAACGGACGCTGCACATAGAGTCCGGTGCAAGCGACTTCTACGAAAGGAAGCACTGATGAAGAGGCTGATGCTCATCGCCGGTATCGCCATCGGCTACGTCCTGGGCGCTCGCGACGGTCGCGGCCGCTACGAGCAGATCAAGTCCCAGGCCGACTCGCTGTGGCACGACCCGCGGGTGCAGGAGAAGGTCAACACCGCGAGCGCCACCGTCAAGGAGAAGGCGCCCGAGGTGCAGGCCAAGCTCACCGGCGCGGCCAACCAGGCCAAGGACAACGCCAAGGCCAAGGTCGACGAGAAGCGGGCCGAGAAGAAGGCCGACGACGTCACCGTCGTCGAGACCACGACCTACCCGCCGGCTCCGCCGCCCACCATCTGAGACAGCTGATCTTGAACTCCGCCGGCCCGACGGTCGGCGGAGTTCAAGTCATGGATGCCAGGAGGGCGCCCCATCCGTGGGGCGCCCTCCTGGCCGTGTGTCGGGGCTGCGTAAGCGCGCAGCGGCGTGACGCCCGCAGCGCCGTGCCGAGGCCCGTCGTCCAGCCTCTCAGCGGTCCCCGCGAGTCACCCGGGCGCGGCGGCGAACGCCAGCGGCTAGCCGGTCGGCACGGGCGTCAAAGCGCGAGCGCTCACGCGCCGTCGCCGGTGGCCGCGCCCGGAGGCGTCGACCGCCCGACGCGGTCGTGGTGGCCCAGGCTCTTGTCGGGGGCGATGACGTCGCGCACCCGCCGCTTCAGCTCGCCGATCTCGGGAAAACCGCCGTCGCGCTTGCGGTTCCACACCGGCTCCAGGCTGTCGTCGGCGCCGGCGTCGATGCGGAAGATCCCGCCGCGCCCGGGGGCCAGGGTCACCTCTTCGAGGTCGTCGGCGAAGGTGGTCAGCAGCTCTTGTGCCATCCAGGTGGCACGCAGCATCCAGCGGCACTGCGTGCAGTAGGAGATGACGACGCGCCGCCGCCCCCGGTGCGGGGACGGCGGCGCAGCCGTGTGTTCGGAGTCGGTGTGCGGGCTCAGATCCACAGCTCGGGCTCGGCGAACATCGCCTCGTAGGGGTCTTCGCGGCGGCCCAGCGGGCGGTGCTTGGCGGGGATGCCAGTGGCCACGGAGTGAGCCGGGACCGGCTTGACGACGACGGAGTTGGCCCCGATCTGCGCGTGCTCACCGATCTCGATGTTGCCCAGCACCTTGGCGCCGGCACCGATGGTGACCCCGTTACCGATCGTCGGGTGGCGCTTGCCCTTCTCCAGGGTGCGCCCGCCGAGGTTGATGCCGTTGTAGAGCATCACGTCGTCACCGATCTCGCTCGTTTCGCCGATGACCACACCCATGCCGTGGTCGATGAAGAAGCGACGACCGATCGTGGCACCGGGGTGGATCTCCACACCGGTGGTGGCGCGCATGACGTTCGACAGCACGCGAGCCGGCAGCCTCAGCCGCTCGTGCTCCCACATCTTGTGCGCCACGCGGTGCCCCCAGATCGCGTGCAGGCCGGGGCTGACGATCGCCATCTGCGTCCGCGACGTCGAGGCGGGATCGCGAGCCACGGCCGCGTCGAGGTCCTCGACGACGGTGTCTCGCACGCGCCGCCACAGCCGTCGCGGTCCGGACACCTCTTCGCTGGCACAGCGGTGCGACAGTTCGGCGCCGTCGACGCCGACGGTGCGCTCTTCGAGCGAGCCGTTCGCGGAGTCCCGGCCACTCGTACTGGTCGGGATCACGCTGCGGGCCTGGCGAACCAGCCGCAGCGCGGGGCCCGTGCGGGGGGCACTTGTATCGGTGGTCTGCAACTGCTGAGCCTGGGACACGTGGTCATCTCCTTAGACGAGAACGGCTCGCGGGGTGCGCAATTCGAGACATGTGGGAGGGGTTCGAGCGCCGCGGCTCCCGGCGGACGAAGGGTCCGCCGGGAGCGCGGGGTACTCGACGTACGTCAGTCGACGATGCCCTCGAACAGGATCGTGGACAGGTAACGCTCGCCGAACGACGGGATGATGACGACGATGAGCTTGCCCGCGTTCTCGGGGCGGGCGGCCACCTGCGCGGCGGCGGCGAGGGCGGCCCCGGAGGAGATGCCGACGAGCAGGCCCTCCTGCGTGGCGGCGTTGCGGGCCCACTCCACGGAGGTGCCGGCGTCGATGTCGATGACCTCGTCGACGACGTTCGCGTCGTAGTTCTCGGGCACGAAGTTCGCGCCGATGCCCTGGATCTTGTGCGGTCCGGGCTGGCCGCCGTTGAGGATCGGGCTCTCCGCAGGCTCGACCGCCACGATCTTGACCTCGGGCTTGCGCTCCTTGAGCACCTGGCCGACGCCGGCGATCGTGCCGCCGGTGCCGATGCCACCGACGACGATGTCGACCTTGCCGTCGGTGTCGCTCCAGATCTCCTCCGCGGTGGTCTCACGGTGGATCTTGGGGTTGGCCGCGTTGCTGAACTGGCGCGCGAGCACCGCGTTGTCCGAAGCGCCGATCTCCTCGGCCTTGTTCACCGCGCCCTTCATGCCCTCGGAGCCGGGGGTGAGGACGAGCTCGGCGCCGTAGGCCTTGAGCAGCGCCCGACGCTCCTTGCTCATCGTGTCGGGCATGGTCAGCACGACCTTGTAGCCACGGGCCGCGCCGACCATGGCGAGCGCGATACCGGTGTTACCGCTCGTGGCCTCCACGACCGTGCCACCCGGCTTGAGCTTGCCGCCGGCCTCGGCGGCGTCGATGATCGCGACGCCGATGCGGTCCTTGACCGAGTTCGCGGGGTTGTAGAACTCGAGCTTCGCCGCGACCGTGGCGTCGGACTCGATGATCCGGTTGATCCGCACGAGCGGGGTGCGTCCGATGAGAGCGGTCACATCGTCGTAGATGGGCACTGCCAGAACCTTTCGATGTAGTGGACGGTCCGCCGGGTGTCCGGCTCGCCGGTCGTGACCCTCTGTAGCCCCGCCGCCGATCGACCGTGTCGATGCGTTGTCCTCACGGACAACCCACCAGCGCGTTATGAATATTCCAAGATCAACTTATGCCACCTCGGTGCGGAACGGTGCCGCGGTCTCAGGTGTCGAACGTCGCTGTCGCAGGTGAGCGGGGCCACGCGGGATTCGGACAGGCTCCCTTCGGCCTCAGTTCGGGCGAATTCGGCAGCGCGTCAATGGAATCGACTCCGGAGCCGGTTTCCGGGCCGGGGCTCGCTGCGAGGTTCGGCCGGAGCCCGATCGACGCGGGCCGTCGAGGGCGTGCGAGGGGGCCGCGAGGGTGGCGCGGGCGGGGGCGTGTCTCGGATGACTGCAGGGACCGCCTCCGCTCGTCGAAACGTCGCCTCACCAGCGAATCACCGATCCGCGAGCGTCTTGTCCTACCCCATCCGTATGCTTCACCCATGTCGGCCTTGCAGCTGGTTGCGATCCTCCTGAGCTTCACCATCGGAACCGTCGGATGGGTGCTCTTCTTCCGCGCGATCTTCCGGTACGTGCGGGTGTTCCGTCTGGGCGCAGTCGATGCGTCGCGCACGGATCAACCCACTACCCGCACGGTCACGTTGTTGCGGGAGTTCCTCGGTCACACCCGCATGGCTCGACTACCCGCGGTCGCGGTGGCGCACTGGATCACGGCCATCGCCTTCATCGTGCTGTTCGCCACGCTGGTCAACGCCTTCCTCCAGCTGTTCCAGGCCGAGGCGGTGCTGCCGATCATCGGGCACTTCCCGCCCTTCGAGTGGATCGTCGAGTTGCTCGCGTGGACCACGGTCTTCGCCATCGGCTACCTCGTCGTCGTGCGCCAGCAGCGGCACCCGCGCAACACCATGCCGCCTCGGCGCAGCCGCTTCTTCGGGTCGACCTGGTGGCAGGCCTACTACGTCGAGTTCACGATCGCCGCGGTCGGTTTCTGCATCCTCGTGCTGCGCAGTCTCGAAGCGGCGCTCATGCGGATCGTCGAGCCGCAGCTGAACATCGCGCTGCACTTCCCGCTCACCGGTTGGCTGTCGGGGCTGTGGATGGGCCTGGGCGAGCAGGGCATCCGCGAGGCGATCTACCTGTTCGCCATGTTGAAGATCATCGTGTCCTTCGCGTGGATGATCACGGTGGCCCTGACCCCGACGATGGGTGTCGCCTGGCACCGTTTCCTCGCATTCTTCAACATCTGGTTCAAGCGGCACGCCGACGGGCGCACCTCGCTCGGCGAGCTGCAGCCGATGGTCGTCGATGGCCAGAAGGTCACCGCCGAGAACCTCGAAGAGGTCATGGACAAGATGGCCGAAGACGAGGACGCCGACGTCGCCATGGGCGTGGGCCGGGTCGAGCAGTTCACCTGGAAGGGCCTGCTCGACTTCACGACCTGCACCGAATGCGGCCGCTGCCAGAGCCAGTGCCCGGCCTGGAACACCGACAAGCCGCTCTCCCCCAAGCTCCTCGTCATGACGCTGCGCGACCACGCGCACGCCAAGGCGCCGTACCTGCAGGCGACCGAGGAGGAGCGGGCCGCCCTCCCGGAGCACACCCGCGCCCTGGCGGGCGCCCAGCTGGTCGGCTCCACCGGTTACAGCGGCGACCACCCGCTCACGGCCTACGACGCGTACGGGCCGGACGCGATCATCGACGACGACGTGCTGTGGTCGTGCACCTCGTGCGGCGCGTGTGTCGAGCAGTGCCCCGTCGACATCGAGCACGTCGACGCGATCGTCGACATGCGTCGCCACAAGGTGCTCATCGACTCGGCGTTCCCGGCCGAACTCGGCGGCCTGTTCAAGAACATGGAGTCGCGTCAGAACCCGTGGGGCATGGCGAGCAAGCTGCGCTTGGACTGGGCCAAGGGCCTCGACTTCGACGTGCCGATCGTCGGCTCCGACGTCGAGTCGCTGTCCGAGGTCGACTACCTCTTCTGGGTGGGGTGTGCCGGCGCGTACGAAGACCGGGCGAAGAAGACGACGCGGGCGGTGGCGGAGTTGCTGCACACCGCCGGCGTCTCGTTCGCGGTGCTCGGTGAGGGTGAGGCCTGCACCGGCGACTCGGCCCGGCGAGCCGGCAACGAGATCCTCTTCCAGATGCTCGCCGCCCAGAACGTCGAGACCCTCAAGGAGGCGGGTGCGACGAAGATCGTCGTCACCTGCGCCCACTGCTTCAACACGATCCGCAACGAGTACCCGCAGGTGGGCGGCAACTTCGAGGTCGTGCACCACACCCAGCTGCTGAACCGGCTCGTGCGCGACAAGAAGCTCGTGCCGGTGTCGCGGCCGTGGAACGCCTCCGCCAAAGACGTCGCGTCCACCGCGGAGACGGTCACCTACCACGACCCGTGCTACCTCGGTCGGCACAACAACGTCTACGCTCCGCCGCGCGAGCTGCTCGGCGCGCTCCCGGGCGTCGAGCTGCGTGAGATGCCGCGTTCGGGCATGAAGTCGTTCTGCTGCGGCGCCGGCGGCGCGCGCATGTGGATGGAGGAGAAGCTCGGCACCCGCATCAACAACAACCGCACCGCGGAGGCGGTGGCCACGGGCGCCGAGCGCATCGCGATCGGCTGCCCGTTCTGCCGGGTGATGCTCTCCGACGGGCTGACCGCGGCCCAGGCCGACGGGTCCGCACCCGGCAACGTCGAGGTCGTCGACGTCGCGCAGATGCTGCTCGCCGCGGTGCGGGCACCGGAGAAGACCGAAGAGCCCGCACCGGCCGCGGGCGGATCGTCGGGCGCGACCGCGCTGACCGATGGCGCCGGCGAAACGGCAGAGGTGCCCGGTGCCCGTCTCGACGAGAACGCCGAGGTCGAGCGCGAGGCGCAGCCCGCCGCGCCGGCCGGAGGGGAGCGGCTGTCGGCGGCCACACGCACCGAGGAGCGTTCGGCGGCTGCCGCGGCGGCCGGCACGTCCGCGGCCGCTGGAGACGTCGACGACCGTACTCCCACCGAGGCCGACGAGGCGCTCGGCGCCGACGGCGCCGGTGTCGCCGAGGCGAACACCGACGCACAGCCCGAGCCTCAGGTGGAGCAGCCGGCGCCGAAGGCCCCGTCGCAAGCCGCGGAGTCGACGCAGGCCCCCAAGGCCGCGGCTGCCGGCGGTGGTGGCAAGGCCATGTCCGCTTCCGACGCGCTCGCCATGATGCGAGCGAAGTCTGCCGATGCGCAGCCAGAGGCGGAGCAAGCCCCAGCGGCTGAGCCCGAGCCGGAAGCGCAGGCGGCACCCGCGGCCGACACGAAGGCTGAGCCCGAGCCGGACGCGCAGGCGGCACCCGCGGCCGAGAAGACCGCTGAGCCCGCGGCTCCGGCGGCACCTGTTGCGCCGCGAGGCGACGGCAAGCCCATGTCGGCTACCGATGCGTTGGCGATGCTGCGCGCCCAGTCGGGCGCTCCGGCGGGGCAGGCGCCTGCGGAGGCCGAGAAGCCCGCGCAGGCCGAAGAGCCGGTCACGGCTGAGACGCAGGCAGAGACTGAGGAGTCTGCGCAGGCCGCCGAGGCGGAGAAGGCTGCGGAGCCGACGCCGGACGAGGCCGGGGAGCCGGAAGCCTCCGTTGCCGAACCGGTCGCTAGTGAGTCTGCGCCTGCTGAGGCCGCGGCTGAGGCGCCGACCGACGCCCCGGCTACCTCGGATGCCCCGTCGGCACCCGCGGCACCGTCGGCACCCGCGGCGAGCGCACCCGCTGCGTCGGCGACGTCGACCAGACGGGCTCCGTTCCCCAGCGGCGACGGTCGGATCATCCCCGCGTCGGAGGCCCTCGTGATGCTGCGGGAGTACGCCGCCGGCGGCGGCGCGGCAGCGCCCGAAGAGCCCCAGCAGCCGGAAGCCGTGCAGCCCGCCGAGACGGCGGAGGCTGTCGAGACGCCCGAGGAGCCGCAGGCACGCGACGCCGAAGCGCTCGAGGCGCCCCAGGCGGAAGAGACGACCGAGTCGACGGAGGCTGAGCCGTCGGAGCCGGAGGCAGTTGCGACAAAGCAACCCGATCCGCAGGAAGCGTCCGCAGCCGAAGCGCCCGAGCCGGAGGCTGCGCAGGAGCGCCGTCCGCAGGCGCCCGCACCGGAGCCTCCGGCCGACGCCCTGCCGAAGCCCGAGGGTGTGCCCACCGCCCGAGAGGCCCTCGCAGGCTTCCTCGGCACGACGGGTGATCAGCCCTCGGACGCCCCCGACGCCGCCCAGTCGTCCGACGGAGCCCAGGTCCCCGACGCCGCTGAGGCCGCTGAGGCCGCTGAGGCCGCTGAGGCCGCGGAGCCCGCAGAGGCCCGTACGGACACCGCCGAGGCCGAGGAATCTGCGCCGGCCGAACCGGCTCCGGAGCCGGCGTCCGAATCGCCCTCTGAGCCGGCGGCCGCAGTGGAGCCGGAGGCTGCAGCACAAGCGTCGGATCCCGAAGCCGAGTCCGAGTCCGACGCCCAGGCTGAGCCTGAGGCGCCTGCGGTTGCCGAACCTGCGCGCGACGGGGTCGAGGCGGCTCCGGCGGCGCAGGAGGCGCAGCAGGCCGGATCGCCAGGCAAGGCAGGCAACGCAGGCAACGCGGCGTGGCAGCGCCTCCTCGAGGCGGCGGACGGAAAGACGATCGCCGCGTCGGAGGCGTTGAAGATCCTCAAGGGCGACTGAGCGCGCGAACGCGGACGGGGCCGGGCACATCGAGCATGTGTCCGGCCCCTGCTGCGTGAGACCACCAATTCGCAAGAGACTCGTGTGCGACCGCCGCGAACCGGCTCCGCACCGCGTGGTATACCTCTCGCTTGCCAGTGGGATCACGTGGGGCGTCACACGTTTCGCCGCCACCCGCCGGCGCTGTGAACCCACGCGACGAAGCACGAGGCAGCAATGACGCACGACGCCCACGCCCCCGCGGCGCGACAGGAACCGATGGGCCGCGTCGCGGTCGCCAGCCTCATCGGCACGACGATCGAGTTCTTCGACTTCTACGCCTACGGCATCGCCGCCGCCCTCGTGCTCAACACCGTGTTCTTCCCGGAGCTGTCCGAGACGGCCGGCACCCTCGCGGCGTTCTCGACGTTCGCCGTCGCCTTCCTCGCCCGCCCCATCGGCTCCATGCTGTTCGGGCACTTCGGCGACCGCATCGGCCGCAAGTCGGTGCTCATCGTCTCGCTGCTGCTCATGGGCCTGTCGACGGTCGCGATCGGCCTGGTGCCCGACTACGGCAGCATCGGGCTGGCGGCCGCCGTCATCCTCGTCGTGCTCCGTGTGCTGCAGGGCATCGGCCTCGGCGGCGAATGGGGCGGCGCCGCGCTCCTGGCCACCGAGCACGCCCCGGAGGGCAAGCGCGGCTTCTACGGCATGTTCCCCCAGCTCGGCCCGGCGGTCGGATTCATCGCCGCCAACGCGGTCTTCCTCGTCGTGCGCCTCAACCAGGACGCGGCGACGTTCGCCGCCTGGGGCTGGCGCGTGCCGTTCGTCAGCAGCATCGTGCTCGTGCTCATCGGCCTGTGGATCCGCGTGAAGATCTCCGAGACCCCCGTCTTCCAGCGGGTCATGGACGCCCAGGACCAGGCCCGCATCCCCGTTCTCGACGTCTTCCGGCACGAATGGCGCCACCTGCTCCTCGGAGCCGGTGTCATGACGATCCAGTACACGCTCTTCTACACGGCCACGACCTACTGCCTGGCCTACGGCACCCGCACCCTGCGCATCCCGCAGACGACGATGCTCACCCTCACCATGCTCGCCGTGCTCGCGCTCGCCGCCGGCACCATCGTCAGTTCACCGCTGAGCGACCGCGTCGGACGCAAGAAGGTCATCGTCACCGCGTGCGCGGCCTCGATCGTCTGGGGCCCGGCGATGTTCCCGCTGATGAACACCGGCAACCTCGCCCTCATCTGGCTCGCGCTGGCCGGGGCGCTCGGCATCATGGGCCTGTGCTTCGGCCCCATGGCCGCGTTCCTGCCCGAGCTGTTCCCCACCCGATTCCGGTACAGCGGAGCCGGCATGGCGTACTCCATCGGCGGCATCCTCGGTGGCTCGTTGCCGCCGCTGGTCGCCACCGCCCTGCAGGCCGCCTACGGTTCCACCGCCGTCGGGCTGTACGTCGCGGCCGTCGGCGTCATCTCGCTGGCCTGCGCGCTCGCCGTCCGGGAGACCGTGCACCGCGGCCTCGACCACTGAGCCCCGCGAACCAGCGGCCGGGATCCGTCCGCAGCACCAGCCATGGTGAGGTCATCGAACCCGCCAGGCAAGGAGTTCCCGATGGCTCTCATGGTCACCCCCACCGTCCGCACCGAGATCGACGAGCTCGTCGCCTACGTCGCCCACGAGATACAGGCGATCCGCAACAGCGCGCACGGACTCACCGAACAGCAGGCCCGCGCGACCCCGTGCGCGAGCGCCCTGTCGATCGGCGGAATCCTCAAACACTGCGCTTACGTGGCCGGCGGCTGGAGTCGGCGGTCTCGGGCCGCGACCCAGGGCCCGCCGAGCCCGGAGGCCTTCGCCGAGCACGCGAAGGCCTTCAACGCCAGCTTCGCGCTCACCGACGATGAAACCCTCGCAGGCGCGCTCGCCGACTTCGACGCGGCCACCTCCCGGCTCCTGGAGGAGCTGGGCCGCCTCGACCCCAACGACACCCTGTACGAGCCGGCCGCCCCCTGGGACGACCGCCCCCAGCCCACGCCCACCCGGGTGCGGTACGCCCTGCTCCACCAGGTCGAGGAGTTCGCCCGGCACGCCGGCCACGCCGACATCATCCGCGAGCAGCTCGACGGGGCGAGCGCCGGAGGCCTCGACCTCGCCGTCACCGGCCGGCCCGGCAACCCCTTCATCCAGCCCTGGCAGCCCGCCTGATCGATCGACCGAGCCGGGCGAGGAGGCCGGGCTCCGGGCGAGGAGACCGGCCTCCGGCGAGGCGAGACCAGCCCCGGCGAGGTGACCGGCCTCCGGCGAGGAGACCGGCACCCGCCGAGCTGACCGGCTCCGGCCGAGGTCGCTCGGTCAGCTCGCGGACCCCTCCTCGTCGACCATCGCCCCGGCGAACTGCGCGTTGTACAGCCGGGCGTAGGCACCGTCGCGGGCGAGCAGCTCCTCGTGGCTGCCCTGCTCGACGATGTGGCCGGCCTGCATGACGAGGATGAGGTCGGCGTCGCGGATCGTCGAGAGCCGGTGGGCGATGACGAAACTCGTCCGGTCGCTGCGCAGGGCCGCCATCGCCTGCTGCAGCAGCAGTTCGGTGCGGGTGTCGACCGAGCTCGTCGCCTCGTCGAGGATGAGCAGCGAGGGCTGCGACAGGAACGCCCGCGCGATCGTGATGAGCTGCCGCTCGCCGGCCGAGACGTTCGTGCCGTCGTCGTCGATGACCGTGTCGTAGCCGTCGGGCAGGTGCGCGACGAACCGGTCCACGTAGGTGGCGCGGGCCGCCTCCAGGATCTCCTCCTGGGTGGCGCCCGGCCGCCCGTAGGCGATGTTGTCGCGGATCGTGCCCTTGAACAGCCACGCGTCCTGCAGCACCATGCCGATCTCGTCGCGCAGCTCGTGCCGGGACAGGTCGGTGATGTCGACCCCGTCGAGGGTGATCCGCCCGGCGTCGAGCTCGTAGAACCGCATGATGAGGTTGACCAGCGTCGTCTTACCGGCTCCGGTCGGGCCGACGATCGCGACGGTCTGGCCCGGCTCCGCCACCAGCGACAGGTCTTCGATGAGCGGCTTGGCCGGGTCGTAGGCGAAGCTCACGTGCTCGAACGCGATGCGCCCGCGCGAGCCCTCGACCGCGGGCCCGGCGACGTCGGGCACCTGCTCGTCGGCGTCGAGCAGCTCGAACACCCGCTCCGCCGACGCCACGCCCGACTGCAGCAGGTTGGCCATCGAGGCCACCTGCGTCAGCGGCTGCGTGAACTGGCGGGAGTACTGGATGAAGGCCTGCACGTCGCCGAGCGTCAGAGCACCGGCCGTGATGCGCAGCCCGCCGACGACCGCGACGAGCACGTACGAGAGGTTGCCGACGAAGAACATGATCGGCATGATCATGCCGCTGACCGCCTGCGCCCCGAAGGCCGCCTTCTGCAGCTCCCGGTTGGTGCTCTCGACCTGCGCGATGACCTCCTCGCGCCGCCCGAAGACCGTGACGAGCTCGTGCCCGGTGAACGCCTCCTCGACCTGGCCGCCGAGTTCGCCGGTGCGGTCCCACTGCCGGATGAACAGCTTCTGGCTGCGGCGCGCGACGAGCGCGGTGACCCCGACCGACAGCGGGATCGAGATCAGCGCGATGAGCGTGAGCAGCGGCGAGATCCACAGCATGAGCACGAGGATCGCGACGACCTGCACGAGCGAGTTCAGCAGCTGCCCGAAGGTCTGCTGCAGGCTCTGCCCGAGATTGTCGATGTCGTTGGTGACCCGGCTCAGCAGCTCGCCGCGCGGCCGCGTGTCGAAGTAGCTCAGCGGGAGCCGGTGCAGCTTGTCCTCGACGTCGGCGCGCAGCCGGCGCATCGCGCTCATCGCCACGTAGTTGAAGGCGCGCCCCGCGGCCCACATGAGCAGCGACGCGACGACGTACAGGGCGATGACGATGAGCAGGATGCGCCCCAGGGCCGCGAAGTCGATGCCCTGCCCGGGCACGACGTTCATGCCCGAGATCATGTCGGCCATCGTCGTCTCGCCGGAGGCCCGCAGCTGCGTGACGACCTGCTCCTTGCTCACGCCCGCGGGCAGCCGGGAGCCGATGAACCCGGCGAAGATGAGGTCGGTGCCCCACCCGAGCACCCGCGGTCCGAGCGTCGAGAGGATCACCGAGACGATCGTCAGCGCGAGGCCGCCGATGAGCGAGGTGCGCAGCGGCGCGAGCCGGCGCAGCAGCCGGGCGCTGGAACCCCAGAAGTTCAGCGACTTCTCCACGGGCATCGCCATGCCCGGGCCGCCGCCGGGGCCGCGACGCTGACCGGGCGCGGGCCGGCGCGAACGGGTGTCGGTGCTCATGCGGTCACCGCCAGCTGCGACTTGACGATCTCGACGTACGTCGGGCACGACTCCAGCAGCTCCTCGTGCCTGCCGAGGCCGACGATGCGGCCGGCGTCGAGCACGACGATCTGGTCGGCATCGACGATCGTCGACACCCGCTGGGCGACGATGACGACCGTCGACTCCCGCGTGTACGGGCGCATCGCGGCCCGCAGCCGGGAGTCGGTGGCGAGGTCGAGCGCGGAGAACGAGTCGTCGAAGAGGTACAGCTCGGGCCGGGCCACGAGCGCCCGGGCGATGCACAGCCGCTGCCGCTGCCCGCCGGAGACGTTCGTGCCGCCCTGCGCGATGTGGGCCTCCAGACCGCCCTCCATGGCCCGCACGAACGGCGCGGCCTGGGCGACCTCGAGGGCCTCCCACAGCTGCTCGTCGGTGGCGTCGGGGTTGCCGTAGCGCAGGTTGCTGCCCACCGTGCCGCTGAACAGGTACGGGCGCTGCGGCACGAGACCGACCCGGCTCCACAGCTGTTCGGGCTCGATGTCACGCACGTCCACGCCGTCCAGGCGCACCGCGCCGCCGGTGGCGTCGAACAGCCTCGGCAGCAGGTTGATCAGGGTCGTCTTGCCGGAACCGGTGGAGCCGATGATCGCGGTGACCGTGCCGGGCCGGGCCGTGAACGAGATGTCGCACAGCACCGGCGACTGCGCGCCGGGGTAGGTGAACGACACGTCGTCGAGCTCGAGCAGCCCCCGGGCGGCGCCGATCGGCGTCGGATGTTCCGGCGGCACGACGGTGGTGCGGGTGTCGAGCACCTCCATGATGCGTTCCGCGGAGACCGAGGCGCGCGGGATCATCGTGGCGACCATCGTCGCCATCATCACGCTCATGAGGATCTGGATGAGGTAGCTGATGTAGGCGAACAGCGCCCCGACCTGCATCTGCGCGGCGTCGACGCGCTGCGCGCCGAACCACAGCACGGCGACCGTCGAGGCGTTCATGACGAACATGACGATCGGGAACATCAGCACCATGAGCCGCCCGACCCCCAGCTGGGTGTCGGTCAGTTCGTCGTTGGCCACCGCGAACCGCTCGCGCTCGTGCTGCTCGCGCACGAAAGCCCGCACCACGCGGATGCCCGTGATCTGTTCGCGCAGCACGCGGTTGACGGCGTCGAGGCGGCGCTGGGCGAGCCGGAACAGCGGCACCATGCGCCGGATGATGAGCAGCACCGCGACGAGCAGCACCGGCACGGAGACGGCGACGAGCCACGACAGCCCGACGTCCTCGCGCAGCGCCATGACGACGCCGCCGACCATGGTGATCGGTGCGGCGACGAGCATGATGCAGCCCATGACGACCAGCTGCTGGAGCTGCTGCACGTCGTTGGTGTTGCGGGTGATCAGCGACGGCGCCCCGAAGTAGGCAACCTCGCGCGCGGAGAAGCTCATGACCCGCCGGAACAGCGCCGAGCGCACGTCGGCGCCCAGGCCCATCGCGGCGTGGGCCCCGGCGCGCACCGCGCCGATCTGGGTGATCACCTGCAGCAGGCTGAAGCCGAGCATCCACACGGAGACCGACCAGATGTGCGCGGTGTCGCCGACGGCCACGCCGTTGTCGATGATGTCGGCGTTCAGGCTCGGCAGGAACAGGCCGGCGATGCCGGCGATGAGTTGCAGGACGAGCACCGCCATGAGCGCCCCCCGATAGCGCGCCAGGTAGGTGCGCAACAGTCGGCTCAGCACGGGTTCTCCTTCGGGTGGGACGGGGATGTCGTCGGCGCCGGGCCGGCGCAGCAGGTGGGGGCGATCGCGGCGCCCAGCGGGGGTGCGCCCTCGCGCAGCAGCGCCCCGTCGAGCAGCAGATCGCGGACCGACTCCGGGGTCAGCGCCGCCTCGGCGACGTGCCGGGAGCCGCCCGCGAACGCGAGCAGCCTCAGCGCGTGCGCGAACTCGCTCGGCGGCAGCCGGAGCCGGTCGGCGTCGGCGGCGAACAGCCGCGCCAGAGCGGTCTCGCTCGGCGCCGCGGCCGGGATGCGCGCCTCGGGTTCGGGGCAGTCGGGATGCGGGTGGTGCGGCGGCGGCCCCATGACGCCGAGCGGGCCGAGCAGGTCGAACAGCTCGGCGAACCGGCGCATGAGCAGCCGCGCCGCGAGCTCGGTGCGCTCGCGCAGCGGCAGCTGCGGATCGACGCCCTCGAGCGCGCGACGCAACGGCACCGGGCAGGCGACGGCGCCGACGACCGCCGCGAGCAGCGCGTCCTTGGTGTCGAACGCGCGGAAGATCGTGCCCTCGGCGATGCCGGCGGCCGCGGCGATGTCTCGGGTGCTCGGCACCTCGTGCCGCTCACGCACGAGCTGAACGGTGACGTCGACGAGCTCGCGGCGGCGGTCGTGCGGGCTCAGCGGCGCCGAACGTCGGGATTTCACGCCGACCAGAATAGGTTGAGTGAGCGCTCACTCAAAAATCGTTGTCGGTCGCTCCCGGGGTCTGATCGAGGAGCGTGCGCACGAGGTGCTCGGCGGCCAGCTCGTGCCACAGGCGGGCGTGCCGCACCATGAGGTGCCCGACCCCGGCGAGGCGCTCGAGCCGCACGTCGATGCCCGCCGCGGTCGCGGCGGCGACGAACTGTTCGGTCTCGGCGGGGTCGCAGACCAGGTCGCGGGTGCCGTGCACGAGCAGCGTCTCCCGGCCGCGCAACGGGGTGGGGTCCTCGCCCGGCGGCAGCCACGGCGCGAGGCCGACGACGCTACGCACGCACGGGTGCCCGGCGACGCGCACCGCAGTGCGACCGCCCAGGGAGTGCCCCAGGAGACCGACCGGCACGCCCGGGGCCTGCGCGGCGATGCGGTCGAGCACGTGCGTCGCCTCGACGGCGGTGGTCTCCCGCCGACCGTTCCAGCCGTTGTGCCGGTGCCGCACCCGCACCACGGCGATCCGGTCACCGGAGCGTTCCCGCACGACGCGGCCGAACGGCAGCATCCGCAGGTAAGGGGCGCCCCAGCGGGGCGCCTGCCGGAAACCGCGCTCGGGCCCGCCGTGGAGCAGCACGACCACGGCGTCCGAAGGCGTGTCGGAGGGTTCGAGCCACACGTGCGGCCGGTCGGTCGCGGGTGGCGGATCGCCGGTGGGCCGCACGGGCTCAGCGTAGACCCGACGGGCCGGCCCCCGGCTCCGGAGCAGGCCACGGCGCCGCGGCGATGCTCGGGGGCGTGAGTCAGACGCGGCTGCGGTGGAAGCCGGCGTGCGAGCGGCTGGCCGTCGGGCCCCGCTGCCCCTGGTAGTGCGACCCGCGCGCCGCGCTGCCGTACGGATGCTCGGCGGCGCTGCTGAGCCGGAAGAAGCACAGCTGGCCGATCTTCATACCCGGCCACAGCTTGATCGGCAACGTGGCGACGTTGCTCAGCTCCAGCGTCACGTGACCGGAAAAGCCCGGGTCGACGAACCCGGCGGTCGCGTGCGTGAGGAGGCCGAGGCGCCCGAGGGAGGACTTGCCCTCGACCCGGGCCGCGACGTCGTCGGGCAGGGTGACCGCCTCGTAGGTGGAGCCGAGCACGAACTCACCGGGGTGGAGCACGAAGCACTCCTGCGGGTCGACCTCGACGAGCCGGGTCAGCTCGGGTTGTTCCTGGGCCGGGTCGATGACCGCGTATTTGTGGTTGTCGAACAGCCGGAAGTAGCGGTCGAGCCGCACGTCGATGCTGGACGGCTGGATCATCGCCGGGTCGAAGGGGTCGAGGCGCACGCGCCCGGCGCTCACCTCGGCCTGGATGTCGCGGTCTGACAGGAGCACGGCGCTCAGGCTACCCGCGCCGCGCCGCGCAGCCGGCCCACCGCCCCGGCGACGCATCTTTTCTGTCGAGCCGCCCACCGCCCCGGCGCCGCCCCTTCTATCACGAACTGCAGCCCTCGCCTGACGCCGACGGCGACGCCCACCGGCGTCCGACATGGAATCCGTTGGCCGCGAGGCGGTTCTCGCTATACCCAGTTTTTGCTCAAAGTCGACTCAGCCCGCGTCGAGGCAGGCCGAAGAGGGGGTCACGAGCGCAACGGAACGTGGAGCGGCCATGGCGGCCGGCGTCGGAGGGGCGTCGGCCGCCTTGGGCGCTCCACCGACCGGTCCGGGGGAGCTCTCGTCCTGCAGATCCGCCTCGACGACAGGACCGCCGCCATGAGTCATCGCCGCGTGCTCTCGGCCGCCTGCGCAGTCGGGCTCGTGCTGCCCGGCGCCGCCGTGGTGGTGCACGAGACGGACCTGCTGCCCGGCGCGGCGGTCGAACAGGTCGCGACCACGACGCTGAGCAACGCGGCGACGATGGCCGCCCCCGCGGTCGCACCCCAGGCGGCACCGGCCGCCACGGCGATGGAGCTCAAGGTCTCCCGATCGCTGACGGCCGCGTCCCGAAGCCAGTTCCTGCGTAAGGGATTCAGCGGCTATGTGGTCGACGGCGGCACCGGCTCCGTGGTCTGGGCGAGCAAGGCCGCGACCACCCGCATGCCGGCCTCGACGCAGAAGATCGTCACGGCCTTCGTGGCCCTCCGGTCGATGGACCCGAACTACCAGATCGTCACGCGCACAGCGCAGTCCAAGGACAACCCGGCCAACGTCTACGTGGTGGGCGCGGGCGATCCGACGCTGACCCCGGGCCGGCTGACGGCCATGGCGCAGCGGACGGCGAAAACGCTGCAGGCCCAGAAGCGCACGAAGGTCAACCTGTATCTCGACGACTCGCTCTTCGGGCCGGCCACGCTCGCCAGCGGGTGGCGCAACGACTACCTCGTCAAGAACGCGCAACTCGTGCGGAGCCTGACCCTGACGGGCTACCGCGGCCCGGACGGCACGATCGCCGCCGGCAACGTCGTGCGTGCCCAACTGGCCCGGCAGGGCATCACCGTGGTGCGCTACGGCCGCGGCAAGGCCCCGGCGGCCCGCGCGACGCTGGCGACGAGCCCGTCGGTGCCGGTCAAGGCCATGCTCGGGCACATGCTCAGCCACAGCGACAACGACTACGCCGAGGCGATCCTGCGCATGTCGGCGGTGATGGCCGGCAAGCCCGGCACGTGGAACGGTGCGCTCGCCCACTCCAAGAGCGTGCTGGACACCCACGGGGTGCCGACGGCCGGTTACGTCGCGCGCGATGGCTCGGGCCTGTCGCGCACCAACCGGATGCCGGTGCGCACGCTCGTGCGGGTGCTCGCCAAGCTCAACGCCAGCGCCGCGGACCGCGCGGTCGTGTTCGTGCCCACCGCGATGCCCGTGGCGGGCCAGACCGGCACCCTCGGCGGACGCTTCAAGTCCCCCGCGCACCGGTGCGCGGCCGGACGGGTCTCCGCCAAGACCGGCACGCTCAGCGACGCGATCACGCTCGCCGGCATTGCCCGCGGCGTCGACGGCCGCACCCGGATCTTCGCGTTCCTGGAGAACGGTGACACGCGGGCCGATTCGGTGCGCGGCGCCCTCGACACGCTCGCCACGAGCACCGTCGGCTGCAAGCTGTAGGCCCGCGAGTCCCGCGGCGCTCCCGGAGGCGGGTCGGAGCGGGATCGAGCCAGGTTGCAGCCGGGGCGGACGCCGGGTCGACGCCCGGTTGCGGCCGGGTCGGGCGCGGGGTGCGGTGACGGTCGGGTAGACTCACCGGCGATCAGCGTGACCACGGATCAAGGCCCGCGGAAGCGTCGATCTCGCTGGCCTCCCGGAGTCGCGCACGAGTTCGAAAAGCGCCTCTGGTCTGCGGCGATGCGAGCGTAGTTCAATGGTAGAACATCAGCTTCCCAAGCTGAATACGCGGGTTCGATTCCCGTCGCTCGCTCCAGGCACGACGAACGGCCCCGATCTACGCGGATCGGGGCCGTTCGCATCTCGTCGGGGCGAGGCGCTTCTCCTCGCCGCGCTACGCCGCGCCGCCGCCCGCGGACTCCCGGGCGCCGAGCGCGCGGCGCAGGGCCTTGTCCACGCGGGCCTGGCTGTCCAGGAGGCGCTGGGTCTCCCGGCCCACGAGCACGCCGTAGGTGTAGGTGTCCTGCCCGTCGGACTGAGCCGCCTTGGCGTACCGGCGCAACACCTCCCGAGCGACGACCGCGTCCTGGTAGTCGCCGAGCAGCTCCTGCAGGTCGACCCAGGCCGCGAGTTCCGAGGCAGGGTCATCGGCGGGCTGCGGCTCGGCCGCCCCGGCATTCGCCTCGCCGGCCTGGCCGCTCTCCCCGGCCTGTTCCGGCCCGGCGTTCGCCTCGCTGTCCTCGACGTTCTCGTTCTCCTCTGGCTCCCCGGGATCGGCCTCCTCGGGCGCCCACTTCGTCGCGGCCTCGACGGCGTACCGCGCGGCCTTGCCCTTCTTGCGCACCTCGTGCAGCTCGAACTCCCGCTCGACCGGGGTCTCCGCGGCGTCGGCGAGCAGCGCGCGCGCTTCCACGCGCTGGGTCGCCCGCATGAGCAGGTCGTGCAGCGAACGCTTCGACCGGCGTCGCCACGGCAGGTCCAGCAGAAAGTCGGCGACGGTCGCGAGCAGCCGCGCGTACCGGGCGCTTTCGAGCGCGTCGACCGCCTCCGCGTGCGCGGCGGCGTGGGTCGCGTCCAGCTCCCGCCGCAGCCGCCGGCGCACCCCGGCGCGCACGTCGCGGCGCGGCAGCTCATCGAGCTCGGACAGAATGCGTTCGCGCACCACCTCGCCGTCGCGCGCGCCCGCCAGCACCCGCGTCAGCCACCGCACCTGACGTCGCACGCGCTGCGTGGCGTCGCGGTCGAGCCACGGCCGGATCGTGCGCAGCGTCGCGCGCAGGCGGCGGGTGGCCACGCGCATCTTGTGCACGGCGTCCGGGGCGTCCTGCAGCACCGGCTCCGTGAGCGCCTGCACGACGCCGAGTTGCGCTGCGGCGTAACGCCACACGGCGAGCCGGGCGCCGCTGGGGTCGGCCTCGAGCGACACCTGCGGCGGCACCGCCACCGAGGGCCCGGGTCGCAGCCCGAGTTCGTCGAGGGCACGGGCCAGCTTCGACGGCGCCGGCGAGGGCTGCAGTCCGGCGCGGGCGAAGGCCGAGCGCACCGCCTCCAGGGTGCCGGGCGCGGCAGGATCGGCGAGTTCGACCTCGACCTCGCGCCAGGAGACGGTGCCGCCCTCCCCCGCCGATCCGCGCAGGTCCGTCGGCCGCCAGGCCTCGACGGTGTCGTCCTCGACGAGCGCCAGCAGCGTGCCGTCGGCGTCGAGCAGGCGGCGCCGCACGCGCACGGTGCGCAGCACGCACACCGGCAGCAGCACCTCGCGGTCGATGATCGGGGCGACCGCAGCCCGCAGGGTGCTCGGGATCGGGCTGCGCGCCGAGCCGGCGGGCTCGTGGAACTCGCGCCGCAGCAGCACGCCGCCCTCCCCGGTGCCGCCGGGCGTCTTGAGGTGCCAGCCGGAGTCGGTGCCGCCGGTGCGCCGACGCAGCGTGTGCTTCGCGTCGAGCAGCGCGAGGTCGGGGGTGTCGTAGTACACGGCGGTCTGGGTCATGCGCCGCGCCGACGACACCTCGGCGATCGGCCCGGATCCCTTGAACCGCGGCAACCTGGCACCCGCGGGCAGGTCGAACTTCAGCTCGGTCTCCAGCGCGGATTCACCCATCCGCCCATTCTACGAACGGGCCTCGCGCCCGTCCCGGTCGTTGGTCCGCCCCGATGAACGCGGTCCGGTCCGTGATCCACACCACCCGGCTTGCCCGGAGCCCGCTCGGTGTGCACAATCAAGTTACTGACGAGTAACACAGGCGCCGGGCGGCGCCGTGCCGTGACGAAGGGGTGCCCGTGAGCCACTACAAGAGCAACGTCCGCGACCTGACCTTCAACCTGTTCGAGGTGCTGGGCCGCGACGAGTTTCTCGGGCACGGGCCCTTCAGCGAGGTCGACGGCGACGTGGCCCGCGAGATCCTCGGCGAGGTGGCCCGGCTCGCGGAGAACGAGCTGGGCGACAGCCTGCTCGACTCCGACCGCAACCCCCCGGTCTTCGACCGCGAGACCGGCACGGTCACGCTTCCGGAGTCGTTCAAGCGCTCCTACAAGGCGTACGTCGACGCGGGCTGGGGCATGCTCAACGTGCACGGCGACCTCGGCGGCACGGTCGCCCCGCCGTCGCTGCGCTGGGCCGTGGCCGAACTCGTTCTCGGCGCCAACCCCGCCCTGTACATGTACACGGCCGGCTTCGGATTCGCTTCGATCCTCTACGAACTCGGCAACGAGGAGCAGAAGAAGATCGCCGCCCACATGGTCGAGAAGCAGTGGGGCTCGACGATGGTGCTCACCGAGCCGGAGGCGGGCTCCGATGTCGGCGCCGGCCGCACCAAGGCGGTGCAGCAGCCCGACGGCACGTGGCACATCACCGGCGTCAAGCGCTTCATCACGAGCGCCGAACACGACATGAGTGACAACATCATCCACCTCGTGCTGGCCCGCCCGGAGGGCGCGAGCGGCGGCACGAAGGGCCTGTCGCTGTTCTACGTGCCGAAGTTCCACGTCGACCCCGAGACCGGCGAGCTCGGTGAGCGCAACGGCGTGTATGTGACAAACGTCGAGCACAAGATGGGCCTGAAGGTCTCCACGACGTGCGAACTGCACTTCGGCGAGAAGGAGCCGGCGATCGGCACCCTCGTCGGCGACGTGCACGACGGCATCGCCCAGATGTTCCGGGTCATCGAGTACGCCCGGATGATGGTGGGCACCAAGGCGATCGCCACCCTGTCGACCGGTTACCTCAACGCGCTGGAGTACGCCAAGGAGCGGGTGCAAGGCGCCGACCTCGTGCAGATGGCCGACAAGTCCGCGCCGCGCGTGACGATCACCCACCACCCCGACGTGCGTCGCTCGCTCATGCTGCAGAAGGCCTACGCCGAGGGAATGCGCGCGCTCGTGCTGTACACCGCCTCCCTGCAGGACCTCATCGCCCGGCACGAGATGTCGAGCGAGGGTGTGCACACCGAGCCCGGTATGGACGCCGAGCCCGGCTCCGAGGTCGACATGGCGATGCGGGTCAACGACCTGCTGCTGCCGATCGTCAAGGGAGTCGGGTCGGAGCGGGCGTGGGTGCTGCTCGGCACCGAGTCGCTGCAGACCCTCGGCGGCTCGGGCTTCCTGCAGGACCACCCGATCGAGCAGTACGTGCGCGACGCCAAGATCGACACCCTCTACGAGGGCACGACCGCGATCCAGGGCATGGACTTCTTCTTCCGCAAGATCGTGCGCGACAAGGGCGGGGCTCTCGGGCACGTCGCCGAGCAGATCCAGGCGTTCGTCACCGATGGTCCCGCCGAACTGGCTACCGAGCGTAAGCTGCTCGGCCGCGCCGGCGAAGACGTGCAGGCCATCCTCGGGTTCATGGTCGGCGAGCTCATGAAGTCCGACCCGCGCACCGGCGAGGACAACGACCCGCGCAACCTCTACAAGGTCGGGCAGAACACCACCCGCCTGCTGATGACCGCGGGCGACGTGATGATCGGCTGGCTGCTGCTGCGCCAGGCGCAGGTGGCGCTGGCGGCCCTGGGCCGCGACCAGATCTCGGAGGCCGACCGCAACTTCTACACCGGCAAGGTCGCCGCGGCCCGCTTCTTCGCCCGCACCGTCCTGCCGCTCATCGCCGGCGAGCGCGACATCGCCACCCACACCGACAACGCGCTCATGGACCTGCCCGAGGCGGCCTTCTGATCCGACGGGCGCTCGTGGGGGCGTCGGTCGCGACCGGCCGGTGCAGCAACCGCCTGATACAAGGGAGCCGGCGCCCCCCGAGGACGCCGGCTACCCAATGATCCTGTCGCACAGGAACCCTGAACGACGGATAAGTCCAATCGGCGGACAGATTCAGCTCGTCAGACGACCCCGGAGCCGGGTTGCCACGGCCTGCGGGTCGTCGGCCTCGGTGAGCACGCGGACGACGACCGCGCGGGTGGCTCCGGCGTCGACGACCTGGCCCAGGTTCGTCTCGTCGATACCCCCGATGGCGAACCACGGCTTCACGGCGACGCCGGGTCCGGCACCGGCTCCCGAGCCGGCGCCCGGGCGGGCCGCCGCGCGCACGAGCTCGAGTCCGACCCCGGGACGCCCCGGCTTGGTGGGGGTGGCCCACACCGGGCCGGCGCAGAAGTAGTCGACGTCGGCGTCGTCGCGGGCGGCGGCCAGCTGCGTCTCGTCGTGGGTGGAGCGGCCGACGAGAGCACCGGGCGCCAGGCGGCGGCACTGGGCGGGGGTGAGGTCGCCCTGCCCGACGTGCAGCACGTCGGCGCCGGCGAGCACGGCGAGGTCGGCGCGGTCGTTGACGCTGAACAGCGCGCCCGCCTCCCGCGCGCGGCGGGCGAGCACCTCGAGCAGTTCCAGCTCGCGGGCGGCCTCCAGCGACTTGTCGCGCAGCTGGATGATGTCGACGCCGCCGGCGAAGCAGGCCGCGACGAAGGCGTCGAAGTCGCCGCGGGCCTCGCGCGCGTCGGTGCACAGGTACAGGTGCGCCTGCGCCAGCCGGTCGCGGAGGGCGTTCGTGGCCGGGCCCGCCTCCTCGAATGCCGTCATCAGGGCTGCCTCCTTTCGTCGCGTCCTTCGCCAACCCTGGCACTGTACGACGGCGGGCTCCGTCGGGATTCGCCGTTTCGACTACCGCGCTCCGAGGCGGCCGCGCAGGCCGATGCTGTGACCTGCGCTTTCGCTGTGGAAGGCAGCTCGGGCCGATGTCGCGATAGTCGATCTGGCGAATCCTCGGCGGGGCACCTCGGCCTGCAGGTGTGTCGGACACGCCCCGACGACGACGGCGAGCCCCAAAACACCCGGGAGGTTCCACGCAAGCAACCTGAGGGCGGCCCGGCTCCGGGTCGGTGCTGCCGCGAGCCGCGGGCGGCGATACGGTGGAACATCCGCGGGAGCCACGACGCGCGGTCGATGTGACCGGCCCGGTGGCTGAGAGGGCGCCCGGCGGGCGCCGACCGCTCGAACCTGCCCGGATCATGCCGGCGAAGGGAGGGTGGATGCGCACCATCGTCATCGGGGCCGGTCTCGTCGGGCTCGCGACGGCCTGGCGGCTGCGCGCCGCGGGCGCCGAGGTCACGGTGGTCGACCCGGCTCCGGCCAGCGGGGCCACCCACGCCGCCGCGGGGATGCTCGCGCCGGTCGCCGAGACGTATTACCGCGAGGAGGCCCTCGGGCGCCTCGGGCTCGCGTCGGCCACCCGGTATCCGGCGTTCGTCGACGAGGTCGCCGCGGCCCTGGGCCGCGATCGCGGCGAGGTCGGTTATCGCGACACCCGCACGCTCGTCGTCGGTGCCGACGCCGCCGACCGCGGCAGCCTGGGCGACCTGTTCGACCTGACGATCGGCCTCGGGCTGAGCATGGAGCGGTTGACGACCCGGCAGGCGCGCCGGCTCGAACCGCTCCTGTCCCCCACACTGTCCTGTGCGTTTCTCGTCGAGGGCGACCACCAGGTCGACCCGCGCGTGCTCGCGCAGGCCCTGCTGCAGGCCCTGCGGGGAGCCGGCGTCGAGTTCGTCGAGCGGCGGGCGGCCGCGGTCACCGCCTCCACGGGCGCCGTCAGCGGGGTGCAGCTGGACGACGGCACACACCTGAACGCCGACCGGGTCGTGCTCACCGCCGGCGTCGGCGCCCGCGACGTCGCCGACACCGGCGTCGACCTGCGGGGGGCGCTGCGCCCGATCTACGGTGACGTGCTGCGGCTCGACGCCCCGGCCAGCCTGCGCGGCCAGGTCACCGGCACGATCCGAGCGCTGGTCGCCGGCAAGCCCGCCTACCTCGTGCCGCGCGCCGACGGCTCGCTCGTGCTCGGCGCGACGAGCCGAGAAGACGGCAACCCCCGGGTCAGCGCGGGCGGCGTGCACGAGTTGCTGCGCGACGCGATCCGGCTGCTGCCCGCGCTCGCCGAGTTCGCCCTCGTGGAGACCGTGGCCCGGGCCCGCCCCGGAACCCCCGACAACGCGCCCCTGCTCGGGCCCCTGCCGGTGCCCGGCCTCGTCGCCGCCACCGGCACGTACCGCAACGGCATCCTGCTCGCTCCGGCCGTCGCCGACGCCGTCGCCCACCTGCTCCGGCTCGACGTCGAGTCGCCGCTGCCCGACCTGAGCCCGTTCGACCCCACCCGCTTCACCCGACCGCGCGAGAGACAGACGAAGGAGTCCGCGTGAACACTGCCACCGACGTCAGGATCACCGTCAACGAGGAGTCCCGCACGCTGCCGGCCGGCGCCACCTGCCGCGACCTCGTGCAGCAGCTCACCGGCCGTGAGGTCGGCGCCGACGGACGGCCCACGCAGGGCGCGGGCCTGGGCATCGCGCTCGCCGTTGACGGAGCGCTCGTCCCCCGCGCCTCCTGGAGCTCCACTCCGCTCGAGGCGGGCCAGGCCGTCGAGGTCGTCACCGCCGTGCAGGGAGGCTGACGTGAGCCTGACCGCCCCCGCCGACGTCGACGTCGAGCCGCTCGTCGTCGACGACATCACCCTGACCTCCCGGCTCATCCTCGGAACCGGCGGCATTCCCAGTCTCGACGCGCTGGCCGCCGCGCTCGACTCATCGGGCACCGAGCTGACGACCGTCGCGATGCGCCGCTACACCCCGAGCCAGGCGGGCTCGCTCTTCGAGCTGCTGACCGACCGCGGCATCCGCATCCTGCCGAACACCGCCGGCTGCTTCACGGCCCGCGAGGCGGTGCTGACCGCCGAGCTGGCGCGCGAGGCGCTGGAGACCGACTGGGTCAAGCTCGAGGTCATCGCCGACGAGACGACGCTGCTGCCCGACGCGCCGGAGCTGCTCGAGGCCGCCGAGCAACTCGTCGCCAAGGACTTCAAGGTCTTCGCCTACACCAACGACGACCCGGTCACCGCGCTGCGCCTCGAGGAGCTGGGGTGCGTGGCGGTCATGCCGCTCGGCGCGCCGATCGGCACCGGGCTCGGCATCCTCAACCCGCACAACATCGAACTCATCGTGTCGCGGGCGCAGGTGCCGATCGTGCTCGACGCGGGCATCGGCACCGCCTCCGACGCGGCCCTGGCGATGGAACTCGGGTGCGACGCGGTGCTGTTGGCGACCGCGGTGACCCGGGCGCACGACCCGGGCCGGATGGGTGCGGCGTTCCGGCACGCGGTCGCGGCGGGCTGGCTGGCGCGGCACGCGGGGCGCATCCCCAAGCGGGAACACGCGCTGGCGTCGTCGCCGATGGACGGGCGGCCCGACCTGTGAGCGCGAGGACCCCCGCCCCGGCCTCCGCGCGCTGGACGCCGCCGACGCTGCCCGCGCTCGTGGAGCCGGGCCCGCAGCTGACTCCCGAGCAGGCCCGCCGCTATTCGCGGCACGCGATCCTGCCGGGCATCGGCATCGAGGGGCAGCGCCGACTGCTCGCCGCGAAGGTGCTGATCATCGGCGCGGGAGGGCTGGGATCGCCCGCGCTGCTGTACCTGTCGGCGGCCGGGGTCGGCACGATCGGGGTCATCGACGACGACGTGGTCGAGGAGTCGAACCTGCAACGCCAGGTGGTGCACGGCGTCGGCGACGTCGGCCGCCCCAAGGTGGAGTCGGCCCGCGACGCGATCGGACGGCTGGACCCGGCGATCGAGGTCATCACCCACCAGGAGCGGTTGACGGTGCAGAACGCGCTGGACATCGTCTCCGGCTACGACCTCGTGCTCGACGGCGCGGACAACTTCGCGACCCGCTACCTCGTCGCCGACGCCTGCGAGATCACCGGCACGCCGTGCGTGTGGGGGTCGATCCTGCGCTTCGACGGTCAGGTCAGCGTGTTCTGGCCGGGCCGCGGGCCGGTGTACCGCGACGTCTTTCCCGACCCGCCCGATCCGGCGCTCGTGCCGTCGTGCGCGGAGGCGGGGGTGTTCGGGGTGCTGTGCGCGGCGATCGGCGCGGCGATGGGCACGGAGGCGGTCAAGCTCATCACCGGCGTCGGGCGCACCCTCGTCGGGCGGCTGCTCATCTACGACGCCCTCGACGCGACCTGGCACGACCTGGCGATCCGCCCCGACCCGGCGCGGGAGCCGGTGCGCGAACTCGTCGCGGTCGGCGACTACTGCGCGGTGCCGGGCTCGGCGCCCACCGATAGCGGGCCGGAGCGCCCCTTGGGCTCGGAACTCGACGTCGCCGCGTTCGACGAGCTGCTCGCGGCCCGCGCGCGCGGCGAGAACTCCGTCGACCTCGTCGACGTGCGCGAACAGGTCGAGTGGGACCTCGGCCACATCGACGGCGCCCGGCTCGTGCCCAAGGACGAGATCCTTTCCGGCGCCGTCGAACTCCCCCGCGACCGGCCGCTCCTGCTGCACTGCGCCGCTGGCGCCCGCTCCGGCCAGGTGCTCGACCACCTCCTGGCGCACGGGTACATCGACGTGCGGCACCTGCTCGGCGGCTACAACGCCTGGACCGCCGAGCACGCCAGCGATCCGACCGGAGGCTGAGTTCGCCACCCCGCCTGCGAACTCACGCTGGCGAAGATCGAGCGTGGCGTCACGGGCTCGCCCCCACCGAAACGGTGAACGCACTGGCGGTCGCGGCGGTCAGGGGCGGCAGACGCCGTCTTGGCGGGCTGCCTGCGCGACGGCGGCGGACACGGCGGGCGCGACGCGCTCGTCGAACGCCGAGGGCACGATGTAGTCGGGCGCCAGGTCGTCGCCGACGACGCCGGCGATCGCAGCGGCCGCGGCCGACTTCATGTTCTCGGTGATGCGCCGCGCCCTCGCGTCGAAGGCGCCGCGGAACACGCCGGGGAACGCGAGCACGTTGTTGATCTGGTTCGGGAAGTCGCTGCGACCCGTCGCGATGACGGCGGCGATGTCGGCAATGAGCTCCGGACGGATCTCCGGGTTGGGGTTGGCCATCGCGAAGACGATCGGGTCGTCGGTCATCGAGCGCACGTCCTCGACCGTCAGCAGGTTCGGGCCGGCGAGCCCGACGAACGCGTCGGCGCCGGCGATGACGTCGGTGATCGTGCCCGCGAGCCGGTTCGGATTCGTGTTGCCGGCGAACCACTGCTTGCTGGCGTTGAGGTCCTCCCGGCCGGTGTGCACCGCGCCCTGCCGGTCGACACCGATGATGTTGCGGACCCCGGCCGCCATGAGCATCTTGCTCACCGCGACCCCGGCCGCACCGACTCCGGCGACGACGACCTTGAGATCCTCGTGCCGCTTGCCGACGAGCCGCAGCGCGTTGTGCAGCGCCGCGACCGCGACGATCGCCGTACCGTGCTGGTCGTCGTGGAAGACCGGGATGTCGAGCGCCTCGATGAGCCGCTCCTCGATCTCGAACGCGCCCGGTGCCGCGATGTCCTCGAGGTTGATGCCGCCGAACGTCGGCGCCACCTTGGTGACGAGATCGACGATCTCGTCGGGGCTCTTGGTGTCGACGCACAGCGGGAACGCGTCGACGCCGCCGAAGTGCTTGAAGAGCATCGCCTTGCCCTCCATCACCGGCATCGCGGCGTGCGGACCGATGTCGCCGAGCCCGAGCACCGCCGTGCCGTCGGAGACGATCGCGACCGTGTTGCGCCGGATCGTGAAGTCGTGCGACGACTCCTCGTTCTCTGCGATCTCCATGCACACGCGGGCCACGCCGGGCGTGTAGGCCATCGCGAGGTCGTCCATGTCGACCAGCGGCGAGGTGCCCGAGACCTCGATCTTGCCGCCCTCGTGCATCCGGAAGGTGCGGTCGTTCCACTCCAGGATCTCCACGCCGTCGAGCGCCTCGATCGCCGCGCGCACCTGCCGCTGGTGGGCCTCGCTGCCGCAGTAGACGACGAGGTCGTCGGTGAGGTGCGAGGTCTTGACGACGAATCCCTCCAGCCCCGTGATGTTCGCGCCGACCTCGCCGATCGCCACGGCGAGGCGCCCGAGCGTGCCGGGCCGGTTGACCATGCGCACCCGCATGTGAATGGAGTAGGCGGGGGTCGGGGTTGGCGTCATCGACATAGCCCGAAGGCTACTGTCGGCCGCCCCGACGGCGCCGTCAGGGTCCGGCCGCCGACAGGACACCGGCTCCACGACGGGACACCGGCTCGTCGACCGGACACCGGCTCGTCGACGGGACACCGGCTCCCCGACCGGACACCGGCTCGTCGACGGGACACCGGCGATCGCAGGTGTTCGGTCGAGTCAGGCGTGTCCAGAGAGCCCGCCGGTGTCCCGTCTCAGCCCGCGAACCGGGCCTGGCTCGGACCGCGAACGACCCGGCGCGGCCCGGGAGCGACCGGCGCGGCCCGGGGAGGAACCCTCGAAGCCCGGGAGCGACCGGCGCGGGACGGCTCAGGCGGCGGCGGAGAGCGCGTCGCGCCGGAACAGCCAGATGCCCAGCGGGGTCGCGATCGCGAGCCCGTCGAGCCGGAGACCGGCCGCGGCCACCTGTTCGCGCAGCACCGCCGCGAACTGCAGGTCGTTGCCGGTCGGCTCGGGGCGGCCGCGGTGGGCGATGACCGCCACCAACCGCGGCGCGACGCGAGCCTGCGCGACGCCCTCCAGTAGCGGAGCCAGCGTCGCGCGTTGCGTCGGTGACGGCTCGTCGAAATCCCACCGGTCGATCGCGATGGGCTGGTGCATCCGCCCGTCGGGCCCGCACAGCAGCAGGTACAGGGCGCCGCTGAACCGGCTTTCCATGCTCGCGCACAGGTCGACGACGTCGGCGAGGATGTCGGGGTCACTGATCGGGCGCTCGGCCCATCCGGGAGGAAGATCCTGAAAACTCATGCCCCCACGATGCCGCGCCCACGACACACTCAGCCCCCGTTATCCACAGGCCTGTGGATAACGGGGGCTGGAGACAGAGTGCCGAGCGTCAGGCCGCCAGAGTCACGCCGCCAGAGTCAGGGAGACGGCGGCACGCGACAACACGACGTCGACGAGGCGGTCGTCGTCGGCCAGCGGTGGCGCCAGGGCGTCCACCCCCGCCGCACTCGCGCGCCGGGCGCCGGCATCGAGCAGCCGGCCCGGCGCGAGGAACCACGGCACGACCGCGAGGCGGCTCGCGCCGCGCGAGCGCACCGACTCCACGACGGTCTCCAGGCTGGCGCCCCGGGTGACGAAGGCGGCCCGCACCGGCACGCCCAGTGCGCGCTGGATCCGCTCGGCCACGGCGTGCACCTCGCGGTTCGCCGACTCGTGCGAGGAGCCGGTGCCGAGCAGCACGACGCCCTCGTGCCCCTGCGCCACGAGGTCGCGGGCGCGGGCGGCGACGGCGGCGTCGAGCAGCGGATGCGGGCCGAGCGCGTTCCCGATCCCCACGCTGACGTCGCGGCGGCCGGCGAGCGCCTCCTGCACGCGCCCCGGCAGGTCGTCGGTGGCGTGGAACGCGGTGCCCAGCAGCAGCGGCACGATGCGCACCTCGCCGCGCAACCCGGCGAGCACGTCTTCCAGCAGCGGTTCGGACAGCTCCAGGAAGGCGAGCTCGACACGGCCCCCTGCCCGCGCGGCCACCCGTTCGCGCAGGTCACGCAGGGCCTGCGCCGAACGCGGGTCGCGACTGCCGTGCCCGACGAGCAGCAGCGTCGGGCGCGTCGAGCGGGCGGGGCGGCTCGACGTCACGGGCTGAGCCACTCGTCGTCCTCCTGGTCCTTGGGCAGGATGCCGAACCCGGGCGGGCCAGCCATGCCGGCGGCCAGGGTGGCCCCGGTGTTCGGGTCGATGAGGATGAACGCGCCGGTCTCGCGCAGCCGCACGTAGTCGTCGACCGCGACCGGCTCGGCCAGCTGCACCTCGACGCGGGCGATGTCGTTGAGCCCGATCGGGCGCCCGTGGGAGACCCACGCCGAGGCGTCCAGATCCCAGTGCGCCCCGACCTCGCGGACGATGGCCCGCACGGTCGCGGTCCCGACCTTGGCGAGCACACGCGCGCCCGCAACGCCCTGCCGCTCGGCGAGCCACGCGACGGTGCCGGAAATCTCCCGCACCTCCTGCGGCACGCCCTTGACGTGGCTGAGCACCTGACCGCGGCCCACGTCGAGCTCGTCGGCGAGCAGCACGGTCACCGAATCGCCCGAACTGGCCCGCTCCACCGGGCCCCACGGCGTGTCGATGCCGGTGACCCGCGAACGCAGCCCGCCGGGGGTGACCAGCACGTCCTCCCCGACCGCCACCGCGCCGGAGGCGATCCGGCCGGCCAGCCCTCGGTAATCGGGGTGCTCCGCGGTGCGCGGCCGGACGACCAGCTGCACCGGCAGCCGCAGCGGCAGCTCCTCGGTGCGCACGTCGAGATCCTCGAGGATCTGCAGCAGCGGCGGCTCGTCGCTCCACGACGGGCCCGGCTCGACGACGCCCTCACCGGTCAGCGCCGAGACGGCCAGCACCTGCAGGTTGCTCAGGCCGAGCGACTCGGCCACCTCGACGACGTCGCGGGCGACCTCGTCGAAACGCTCCTGGCTCCAGTCGACCGCGTCCATCTTGTTGACGGCGACGATGACGTTCGGCACCCGCAGCAGCGCCATGACCGCCAGGTGGCGACGGGTCTGCACGAGCACGCCGTTGCGGGCGTCGACGAGCACGAGCGCTGCCTGCGCCGTCGACGCGCCGGTCACCGTGTTGCGGGTGTACTGCGTGTGGCCGGGGGTGTCGGCGAGCACGAAGCTGCGCTTGGGCGTCGAGAAGTAGCGGTACGCGACATCGATGGTGATGCCCTGCTCGCGCTCGGCGCGCAGACCGTCGGTCAGCAGCGCGAGGTCGACGTCCTCGCTGCCGCGGCGGCGGCTCGCGCTCTCGATCGCCTCGTACTGGTCGGCCAGGATCGACTTGGTGTCGAACAACAGCCGCCCGACCAGCGTCGACTTTCCGTCGTCGACCGAGCCCGCGACGACCAGGCGCAGTTCGCGCCGGGCCTGCGCGGGCGCCGTCGCACCCGCCTCGGCGGTGATGGTGCTCATCAGAAGTAGCCCTCTCGCTTGCGGTCCTCCATGGCGGCCTCGGAGAGGCGGTCGTCGGCGCGCGTGGCGCCACGCTCGGTGAGCCGGCTCACCGAGATCTCGGCGATGACGTCGTCGAGGGTCGTGGCGGTGGAGTCGACGGCGCCGGTGCACGACCCGTCTCCGACGGTGCGGTAACGCACCGTGCGCGTCTCCAGCCGCTCGTCGTCGCGGGGCCCGAACCACGGGCCCGGGGTCAGCCACATGCCGTCGCGCAGGAAGACCTCGCGCTGGTGCGCGTAGTAGATGCTCGGCAGCTCCACGTTGTCCTGGGCGATGTAGCGCCACACGTCGAGCTCGGTCCAGTTGCTCATCGGGAACACGCGGGTGTGTTCGCCGGGGGCGTGCCGGCCGTTGTACAGCGTCCACAGCTCGGGGCGCTGATTGCGCGGGTCCCAGCTGCCGAACGCGTCGCGGATCGAGAACACCCGTTCCTTGGCGCGAGCCCGGTCCTCGTCGCGGCGCGCGCCGCCGAGCACGGCGTCGAACTTGTGCTGCACGATCGTGTCAAGCAGCGGCACGGTCTGCAGCGGGTTGCGGGTGCCGTCGGGGCGCTCGACGAGGCGGCCGTCGGCGATCCAGTCCTCGACGTGGGCGACGACGAGGTTGTGTCCACCCTCTGCGACAACGCGGTCGCGGTACTCGATGACCTCGGGCAGGTTGTGCCCGGTGTCGACGTGCACGAGCGTGATCGGCAGCGGAGCCGGCGCCAGGGCCTTGCGGGCCAGGTGCAGCAGGACCGCCGAATCCTTGCCGCCGGAGAACAGCAGCGCGGGCCGGTCGAACTCCGCGACGACGTCGCGCACGATCTGGATGCCCTCGGCCTCCAGCATGCGCAGTGAATAGTCCAGCGTGGGCGCGGCGGTCGCGTCGTCGCCGCTGGTCTGCGGGTCGGCTGTCAGCGTCACAGCAGGTGCCTTTCTGCCAGGAGGGTCAGCAGCGTCTCGACGTCGGCGGCCAGATCGGTGCCGGTCGTGTCGAGTCGCAGGTCGGGGTCGGTCGGGGCTTCGTAGGGGTCGTCGACCCCGGTCAGCGAGGAGACCTCACCGGCGGCGTGCTTGGCGTACAGCGCCTTGACGTCGCGCCGGGCACATTCGTCGACGGGGGTGGCCACGTGCACCTCGAGGTAGGCGGTGCCATCAGATTCGTGGCCGGCCCGCACCGCGGCGCGGGTCTCCTCATAGGGCGCGATGACCGGCACGAGGGCGATGACGCCGTGCTTGGCGAGCATGCGGGCGAGGTAACCGACGCGCCCCACGTGGGCGTCGCGGTCGGCGCGGCTGAAGCCGAGCCCGGGCGAGAGGGCCTCGCGCAGCTCGTCCCCGTCGAGCACCTCGACGCGCCGGCCGCGCCCGCGCAGCTCGTCGGCCAGCGCGTACGCGATCGTCGACTTGCCGGCACCGGACAGCCCGGTGAGCCAGATCGTCACGCCCGGGACGCTCGGCGCGGTGGTCCGCTCGGTGGTCCGCTCGGTGGTCCGCTCGGTGGTCCGCTCGGCAGCCGAGGTGGCGGGCGCGCTCACAGGTTGATCCCGCACTCGATCTTGCCCGTGCCGGCCCAGCGGCCCGAGCGCGGGTCTTCACCGGGGGCCACCTTGCGGGTGCAGGTCGCGCACCCGATCGACGGGTAGCCCTGGGAGAGCAGCGGGTTCATGATCACGTCGTGCTCCTTGACGTAGGCCTCGACGTCGGCGTCCGACCACGCCGCGAGCGGCGCGACCTTCACCCGGCGCCGCCGCAGGTCGAACGAGATCTGCGGGGCGCCCGTGCGGGTCACGGCCTCCGCGCGGCGCATGCCGCTGCCCCACGCCTCGTAGCGCTCCATCGCCTCGTCCAGCGGCGCCTCCTTGCGCAGGAGGCAGCACAAGTCGGGGTTGGTACCGAACAGGTCCTTGCCGTACGTCTCGTCCTGCTGCGCGGGCGTCTGCTCGGGCACGAGGTCGACGACGTTGACGTCGTAGCGCTCCCGCACGGCGTCGCGCGTGGCCAGCGTCTCCGGGAAGTGGTACCCCGTCTCCAGGAAGAGCACGTCGGTGCCGGGCGCGACCTGCGAGACGAGGTGCGCGAGCACGGTGTCCTGCATGGAGGCGGTCAGCGCCCACTTGCTGCCGAAGGTGCGCGCCGCCCATGCGATGACGTCGCGGGCGTCGGCGTCGTGCCCCTCGCTGATGCCGAGTTCGGCGATCCCCTCGTCGACGATCCGCTGCAGTTCGTCGGCCGAACGCAGCACAGGTCGCCCACTGATCTGTGCAGTCATGCTTGTCTCCTTGGCGTCGCGCGATGCGAGCCGGTCCTTACGAAGGCTGGTCGAGGACGCCTCAGACGAGCTGGTCCTCGGGGGCGCGCTGTGCCCACTGGGCGAATCGCTCGCCCGGGGTGTGGCCCTGTGCGTAATGACGCACGACGCGCTCGACATATTCCGGCAGCTCGGCCGCGGTCACCTTGTGCCCGCGCAGCTTTCGCCCATATCCGGCGTCGAGGCCGAGGCCGCCGCCGAGGTGCACCTGGAAGCCCTCGACCTGGTTGCCGTCGTCGTCGGTGACGATCTGGCCCTTGAGGCCGATGTCGCTGGTCTGGATGCGGGCGCAGCTGTTCGGACAGCCGTTGAGGCCGACGTTGACCGGGTTCTCCAGGTCGACGTCGCGCAGCCGCGACTCCAGCTCACCGACGAGGGTGGCCGCGCGGCCCTTGGTCTCGACGATCGCGAGCTTGCAGTACTCCAGGCCCGTGCAGGCCAGCGTGCCGCGGCGCCACGTCGAGGCGCGTGCCAGCAGGCCCAGCGGCTCGACGGCGGCGATGAGCTCGTCGACCTTCTCCGGGGCGACATCGAGCACGAGAAGCTTCTGCAGCGGGGTCAGGCGGATGCGCTCCGACCCCGCGGCGCGGGCGGCGTCGGCCACCTGCTGCAGGATCGAGCCGCTGACACGCCCGGCGATCGGGGAGAACCCGACGATGCGGTTGCCGTCGTTCTGCTCGTGCACGCCGACGTAGTCGAGCGGCTCGGCCGGCGCCTGCGCGGCGGGGCCGTTCTTGAATTCACGCTCGAGGTACTCGGTTTCGAGGATCTCGCGGACCTTCTCGGCGCCGATGTCTTGTACCAGGTACTTCAGACGCGCCTTGTTGCGCAGGCGACGGTAGCCGTAGTCGCGGAAGAACGCCGTGACCGCGTGCCAGACCTCGGGGATCTCCTCCAGCGACACCCAGGCGCCCAGGCGCACGGCCAGGTGCGCGCTGGTGCTCAGGCCGCCGCCGACGAGCACGTCGAAGCCGGGGCCGTACTCGGGGTGCTCGACCCCGACGAAGCTGATGTCGTTGATCTCGGGCACCGCGTCCCAGGACCAGCTCACGCTCGTCTTGTACTTGCGCGGCAGGTTCGACAGCGTCGGGTCGCCGATGAACCGCTCCTTGATCTGGGCGATCGCCGGGGCGGCGTCGATGACCTCGTTCGCGGCCACGCCGGCGACCGGTGAGCCGAGGATGACGCGGGGGCAGTCACCGCACGCCTCGGTGGTGTCGAGGCCGACCGCAGCCAGACGCTCCCAGATGACCGGGACGTCCTCGATGCGCACCCAGTGCAGCTGGATGTTCTGCCGGTCGGTGATGTCGGCGCTGTCGCGCGCGAACTCCGTGGAGATGCCGGCGATCGTCTCCAGCTGCGCCAGGCTCAGCGCGCCGCCGTCGACGCGCACGCGCATCATGAAGTGCACGTCGTCGAGCTCCTCGGGCTCCAGCTGAGCGGTGCGGCCACCGTCGATGCCGGGCTTACGCTGCGTGTACAGGCCCATCCAGCGAAAGCGCCCCCGCAGGTCGTCGCTGGGGATCGAGTCGAACCCCTGCACGGCGTACTGCTCGAGGATGCGGGCGCGCACGTTGAGCGGGTTGTCGTCGCGCTTGAATTCCTCGTTGTGGTTCAACGGGTCGCGCTGCCCCAGCGCCCACTGTCCTTCGGGTCGGGGCTGGCGGCCGGATCCGCGGCGGGGACGAGCGCCGCGATCGGCGGGCGCACCCTCGCGCTTCGCATAATCCTCGGTTGTGATGGCCATACCGCGAGCTTATATACGCGCGGAGACGGTTCGCCCAGGTGTCCACGGATCGGTCGCCCCGTGCTCAGCCGACTCGGGCGCCACCGGGCACACCGGGCCCACCGGGCCCACCGGGCCCACCAGGCCGGCCGGTGCTGTGCTCGATGCGGCGACCGACGGATCGGTCGAGCGGCCGGCCCGTGCGGCGGCCGCCGGATCGACCTCCGCGACCGCCGGATCGACCGACGCGGCGGCCGGAGCGCCCGACGCGGCGGTACCGCAGGGCGGCTTCGACGCCGCCGCGATCGCCCAGATCCTCGCCGCGAGCGAAGGCCGCCCACATCGCGCGCAGCCCGCGCCCGGCCCGGTCCACCTCGGCCCAGTCGACCCCGGTCAGGAGCGCCGCTGTGCGCCAGGCCGGTTCGCCGCCGAAGAGCAGCGGCAGGTCGATGGTGTGCGCGGCGCCCCACTCGTTGTCGGCGTGGCCGGCGTGGCCGGCATCGTCGGCGTTGTCGGCGTTGTCGGCGCCGAAATCGATGACATACCGCCACGCCTGGCCCCCCGCGGCCGCGTGCCGGCGGGCGAAGCGTCGGGCGGCCCGCCCGTACACCGCCTCCGTGGCGGCACCCACGAGCCCACGGCGCAAGGCGGGGCCTAGGCGCGGCCGGCTCAGAGCGCTTTGCAGGGCCTCGATGCGCGGCACGAAGAGCCGGGCCTCCTCGCTGGTGTACCCGATGAGCACCGGAACCCGGGGCGCGACCTCGTCCCAGGCCGCGTCGATTCCGCGCTCCGCGGGCAGCGGCGGGTGGCCGTACTGCGGTCCGAACGGCATCGCCGAGCGCAGCCCGTGCCGGGCGGCGGCGCGTGACACCGCCTCCTGGCGGGCGACGAGTTCGTCGGTCGAGGCCTGCGGGTCGAGCGGCCCCGGCGCCGACTGCATCGCCTGCGTCATCGCCGCGCGGCCGCGGGAGATGCCGAGCGGAGCACTCTGGATGATCGCGCGGGCGAAGAGCCCGGTCGCGCCCGGCACAGCCATGAGGTGGGCGACGGCGTCCCCTCCGGCCGACTGCCCGACGAGCGTGACGCGCGCCGGGTCGCCGCCGAACGCGGCGATGTTGCGATGCACCCAGCGCACCGCCTCGAGCTGGTCGAACAGGCCGAGGTTGGCCGGCCGTCCGTACGCGCCGCCGAGATAGCCGAACAGCCCGAGCCGGTAAGTGACCGTCACGACGATGACGCGCTGCTCGGCCACGAGGGCGCGGGGGTCGCAGTTGCGCAGGTCGCCGGCGCCGGAGACGTAGGCGCCGCCGTGGATCCACACGAGAACCGGCAGCTGTTCGCCCGCGCCGCGATCGGCGGGCATGGTGATCGACAACCGCTGGCAGTGCTCATCGGTGCGCGTCGACTCCGCGACGGCCCAGCCGCCGAGCACCTCGTCGAGAAACGGCACCGGAGCTTGCGGGCACGGCGGTGACCACTGCGTCGCCTGCAGGGGCTCGGTGTTGCGCCGATCCGGCAGCGGCACAGGCAGCTCGAAGCGGTCGGCGGCCGCGTACGGGATGCCGGTGGCCCGGTGCACGTCGCCGTCGGCCCACCCGGCGACGGGTCCGCACGGCGGCCGGAAGGTCGGCTGCCCCGTCACGTTCGACTCGGCCCCGTTCGACTCGGTCGCAAGCCGCCCGGTCGCGTGCGGCTCGGTCGGCTCTTGCGTCTCGATCGGCTCGTCGTTCACTCGGTCGATTCTCGCGCGCGACCCGGGCGTACCGCTGCCTGGGGCTACCGACGAGTCACCGGCTCAGCGGGCTTCTTCCGGCGGGAGCCGGTCGACGAGTTCGTCCCGCAGCCGCCGCGAGAGCCGGAAGTCGCCTCCGGTCACGACCGCGATCTGCACGTCGCCGCGCCGGCCGGTGGCGGGGGTGACGGCCTGCCCGAGGTCGCCGTCGTCGGCGCGCACGCAGAAGGTCCGGTGCGTCTCGGCCTCCGCGACGACCGCCGCGTTGACCGCCGGGGAGTCGGTGGCCGCCATCGCGTACCACGCGTCAGCGAGGTCGCCGCCTCGGTATTCGCGCGGCTCCCAGGTGATTTCTCCCGCGCGGGCGGCGGCCTCGACGGCGGGTTCGAGCCGCGGCGAGACGACGTGCACGCGGGCCCCGGAAGCGAGCAGCGTGCGCAGCCGCCGGGCGACGACATGCCCGCCGCCGATGACCACCACGCGACGGCCGATCAGGTGCAACCCCACGAGATAGGCGGGTTCACGCGAACTCACCCCCGCATGCTGCCACGCCCCCCCTTTTTCCTGGCCGAAGGCTGCCCTTTCGGTCGAGGGCTGCTGTTGTAACCCGAGCCCTCGACCGAAAGGGCAGCCTTCGGCCGGGAGAAGGAAGGGGGTGGGGCGGGTCAGGGGCGGGTGTAGGGGTCGTCGGGGCGGCTGAGGCGACGGCGGCTCTGGGCGGCGAGGACGAACGACAGCACGATCGTCAGCACCCCGGCGGCCATGAGGATGTAGCCGATGGTGACCAGGTCGATGCCGGGCACGCCGTCGCGCACGGCGAACGACAGGATGGCACCGGCGGCGAGGAGGAAGACTCCCACTCCGATGGACATGACACCTCCAAGGGGGCGATCGACGGCGCGGCACAGACGCCCTCCTATCGACCGAGGCCCCGCGCACATCAGTCGAATTCGTCCGCAATTCGAGGCGGTGCGCCGCCTCCGACTGGCCCGGAACGCCAGCGGGACCCGCGCCGGGGGACAATCACCGACGGCATATCCGAGGGGCTCGCCCGGTTGCAGTCGACATGAGTTCGCAGCCCCCCGCCTCCCCCACGTCCCGCAGCGGCACCCGTCGGGTTCCCCTGTCGATCCTCGATCTCGCGCCGGTGTCGCAGGGCAGCGACGCGGCCCAGGCGTTGCGTGACTCCACCGAGCTGGCCCGCCTCGCCGACGACCTCGGGTACGCGCGGTTCTGGATGGCCGAGCACCACGGCAGCCGCACGTTCGCGAGCTCGGCGACGGCCGTGCTGTTGGCCCACGTCGCGAACGCCACCTCGCGCATCCGGGTGGGATCGGGCGGAGTCATGCTCCCGAACCACGCGCCGCTCATGGTCGCCGAGTACTACGGCACGCTGGCCACCCTCTACGGACCGCGCATCGACCTCGGCCTGGGCCGCGCGCCCGGCACCGACCCGATGACCGCGGCGGCCCTGCGCCGCAGCACCGGCCAGCTCGACTCGTTCGCCAAGGACGTCACCGACCTCTACGACTGGTTCCAGCCCGCCGAGCAGACCCCCGACCTGCGGGTGCGGGCGCTGCCGGGCGAGGGCACCCGCGTGCCGCTGTGGATGCTCGGCTCCTCCCTCGGCGGGGCGAGCGTCGCCGCGGCCCTCGGCCTGCCGTTCTCGTTCGCGAGCCACTTCGCGCCGGAGCAGCTCGGGCAGGCGCTGGCGTACTACCGCGAGCACTTCGACGCCGACGCCCCGACCGCGCAGGTCGACCGGCCGTACGTCATGGCCGGCATCAACGTCATCGCCGCCCCCACCACGCGGGAGGCGGAGCTCCTGCGCACCTCCTCGATCGCCATGACCGCTCAGATCCGCAGCGGCAACCCGGGCCCGCTGCTGCCTCCGGACGAGCGCGTGCTCGACAGCCTCGACCCGCGGGTCCTCCAGTTCGCCGACACCTTCCAGGCGGTGCGGGCCGTGGGCACCCCCGGCGAGGTGGTCGCCGGCATCGAGGCGTTCGTCGCCGAACACGACCTCGACGAGGTGATCACCACCACCTACACGTGGGACCCGCAGTTGCGGCGGCGCTCCTACGAGCTGTTGGCGCAGGAGTGGGGGGCGATGCCGGCTCCGCAGCTGGCTCCGCGCTCGGCGCAGTAGCGTCGCTCCCGCCGCCGCGCAGGGCCCGCGCCGGCAAAGGGCTCGCCCCGGCAAGGGGCTCGCCACCGCGAAAGACCCGCCGCTGCGAAGGGCCCGCCGATGCGAACGATCGGCGGGCCCTACGTGTGTGCGGGCGGTGCGGCTGCGGGGCGCTCAGACCGCGAGCAGCGACGGCGCGTGGCGCCAGAACTCCTCGCGGGCTCGCTGCCAGACCTGGCCGTCGGGCAGGGTGGCGAGCAGCGGGCGCAGTTCGGCGGAGTAGTCGGTGGAGGCCTCGCGGGGCAGCAGCGTGACGAGGTTGTCGACGGCGATGAGCCGCACCGGGCGACTTCCCCCGCGCAGCTCGCGCACCGGGGAGTCGCAGGTCGTCAGCTCGTGATACAGCGGCACGAGGCCGTAGCGCCGGCTCACCGTGGGGAGCGCCTCGCTGATCACCGACAGGCGCCGATCCGGCCGGTCGAGGTCGTCGCCGACGAGGAAGGGCTGGCAGGGACCGGTGGGCCGAGCGGCGTTGACGAGGATGTCGTGGTCGAGCAGGGCCGCCGTGTCGATGTCGCGGGTTTCGTCCACATCCCAGCGGGTCGTGGCGACGCCGGCGACCGCGAGCGCGTCGCAGGCACCCCGGCCCGAGCGGCCCTTGGCGCCGGTGACGACGGCACGCAGCCCGTCTCCCGCCCCGGTCGCCAGGGCGTGGTCGAGGCTGGCCCGGTCGGTCGGGCGGAGCGCGCGGGGAAGTTCGCGGCGTGCCTCGAAGACGGCGAGCGCGGCGCTGAGGTAGCCGCCCCAGTAGCTGAACGAGGCGAGGCGGCGACCGTCGGCGTCGACGAGGGTCTCGAGGTCGTAGAGCGTGCCGCCACCGGTGCTGAACCGACGTAGGAGGCGGTCCGAGCCCTTCTCGCTGTCGAAGGCCTCACCGAAGAAGATGTGGTCGCGCAGGGGCGTCTCGCCGGGCGGCAACTCCTTCAGCCCGAGCACGATGGCGCCCTCCGGGGCGTCGGGCCAGCTCTCGGCCGGCGCGATGAGACAGCCGGCGGCCTCGTACTCCTCGTCGGTGAAGACTCTGGCCGGTGACTCCTCGACGACGACACGCATGCCGTCGGCGACGAGGGCCGCGGCATCGGCTGGGGTCAGCGGCGCGCGCCTCTCGCGGAAGCGGCTTTCGTGGCGCATCCAGAGCGTCGGCTGTGCGGTCACAGGGCATCTCCTCATCGAGCTGCACGGGCGCGGGCGTGGTGCGCGTCGTGTCGGTCGCGGCCGGGCGTAGTGACCCATGCTGCGCACATGATGACATGACTCGACGCGGGCCGGAACCCCCAAATTAGCCACAGGGTTCTTTGCGAACGAGTGAACGCACAGCGAGACGGGCGTATCGCCCATCGAGACGAGCCAGTTCGGGGCGGCCCGGTCGACCCCGCGACGGCGCCGGCGGGCGACCGGACGGGCGGACTCCCTAGCGCTCCTGACGATCTCGCTGCGCGAGACGGGCGAGCTCGGCGTTGTAGGCCTCCAGCTCGGCGTCGTGGTCCCGCGCGGCCTGCCGGTCGCGCCGGCGGGCCTCGTGTTCGTCGCTGCGCATCCACACGTAGGCCACCGAGATGGCCAGCAGCAACATCGGCCCCTCGCCGAAGCCCCACGTCAGCGCGCCCCCGGCGACCTGGTCGGCGTGCAGGTCGACCGGCCACGGCAGGGTGAGTTGGCCGAAGTAGTCGCCCGCGAGCACGTCGGCGGTGCTCAGCAGGGCGACCCCGAAGAACGCGTGGAAACTCATCGTGACGAACAGCAGCAGCAGCCGCAGCGACGGCGGCCACCGCTTCGGGCCCGGGTCGGCACCGACGAGGGCCCAGCCGAAGACGTACCCGGCCAGCATGAAGTGGGTGACCATGAGCACGTGCCCGGTGTGGGTGCGCAGCGCCAGCTCGAACAGCGGCGTGAAGTAGAAGAGGTAGAGCGAACCGGCGAAGTTGACGCCCGCGATGACCGGGTTGGCCCAGAAGTTCATCCACCGCGAGTGCGCGGTCGCGAGCATCAGTTCGCGGGGGCCGAGCGTCTTGTCGCGCCGGGCCGGCAGGGCGCGGGCGGCCAGCGTCAGCGGGGCGCCGAGGCACAACACGAGGGGCACCGCCATCGCGAGCAGCATGTGCATGAGCATGTGCGCCGAGAACATGAGCCGCCCGTACACGCCGGGGGCGCCGTTGGTGGCCCACAGGAAGCCGAGCCAGCCGATGATCCACCAGGCGGTGCGCATCCACGGCCACGCGTCGCCGCGCCGGTGCAGTCGCACGACGGCGGCGAGGTACAGGCCCATGGCGAGCAGCGCGACGAGCAGCCAGAGCCAGTCGACGCGCAGCGTCGTGAACCAGTTCCAGCCCTCCGGTGGCACCGCCGGCGCCGGGTAACCGGTGACGGCCACGACGATGTCGTCGGCGACCTCCTGCGGCAGCGGGGGCGCCGAGCGCGACATCGCGACGCCGATGCCCACGGCCGCGCCCATGAGACCGAGTTCGACGAGGGCCAGGCCGACGAAGGCCCCGCGGGTGTCACCGCCTCCGCGGATCTCGGCGCTCGCACGGGCGGTCTCGAGCCGCGAGATGATGCGGGCCCGCATGCCCCAGCCGGCGATGCCGAGGGCGACGAGCAGCACGGCCTTGATGACGACGAGGGCGCCGTAGGGGGTGGTCAACCCGTCCGGTGAACCGAGCCGGATCGTCGCGTTGAGCACGCCGGAGCCGGCGACCGCGGTGAAGCACCAGGCGAACAGCACCGAGCAACGACGCACGGTGACCGGCAGGGCCTCGCCGAGGGCCGGCCACAGCAGCAGGATCGCGGCGAGGGCGCCGAGCCAGGTCGTCGCGCCGAGCAGGTGCAGCGCCAGGGAGTTGACCGCGGCGTCGTGCGCGGCCGCCCCGGCGGCGTGCCCGATGAGGGCGAGCACCGCCTGCGCGAGGAGGCTGATCGCCGCGAACCAGGTCATGGCCACGGTGCTGCGGGAGAGGGCGGCGCCGACGGTGACGACGGCGGCCAGGCAGGCGTCGATGAGCAGCACCCGGAAGAGTTCGATGCTCCACACCTGGGACAGCTGAGGCAGGTAGTCGGGGCTGCCGATCGAGATGCCGCTGACGTTGGAGACGACGAGGAGCAGCACGAGCACGGCGGCGACGGTCCAGGTGGCGCCGGTGATCACCGCGATCCGACAGGCCCGTCCGCGCCGGTCGGTCGACGCCCGCTCCGGCACGATCGTGCCGGCCAGGAGCAGGAGGCCGAGCGTGGTCGCGGCCGCCAGATCGTGGACCGTGCGGAACAGCGGGATGCCCCAGCGGGCCACGGCACCCCCGTCGTCGAACCCCGTCAGCGCGGTGAACGCCCCGGTCGACAGGCCCGCCAGGGCCATGGCAACCACACCGGAACACAGCAGCACTCCCAAGGCCGTGGCCGAAGGGTTCACGCGACTCCGGGTGGTCATGTCGGCCAGCCTAGATAGGGTGACCGCATGCCCATGCACCCGGCCGCCCCAGACGACCTACCCGGCCTCGTCGCGGCGTTCGCGCAGACCTCCCAGGCGCTTGTCGACCTGGCGATCACCTGTAGCGACGACGACTTCGCCAAACCCACGGACTGCCCCGGCTGGAGCGTGAAAGACCAGATCTCCCACGTGGTCTCCCTCGAGTCGGCGCTCCTCGGTCGCCCCGACCCGGCCGTCGAGGTTCCCGACTACGAGCACGTGCGGCACGAGCGTGGCCGCGCCATCGAGGCCGGGGTCGAGCTGCGCCGCGACCGCCCCGGCAAGGAGGTCGCGCAGGAACTGCACCGGGTCGTCTCCGCGCGCCTGGGCCGGCTGCGCGACACCGACCTCGACGAGTCGACCGAGGTGGAGTCGCCGATGGGCACGATGACGTTGGGTGACCTGATGCGGCGTCGCGTGGCCGACGTGTGGGTGCACGAGCAGGACGTGCGCACGGCGCTCAACCGGCCCGGCAGCCTCGACTCGGCCGCCGCGGCCACCTTCTGCCAGCGGGCGATGGACTCGCTGCCGTCGATCGTCGTCGACAAGGTGGGCGTGGAGCCGGGCAAGGTCGTCATGATCGAGCTGACCGGCCCCGTCGTCGCGCGCACCGGCGTGCGCGTCGAGACCTCGCCGGAGGGCGAGACGGTCGGCAAGCTCATGTTCGCCGGTGGCGCCGACGAGACCGGCCCGATCCCCGCGATCGGGCGCACCACGAGCATCCAGCTGTCGACGGAGGCCTTCGCCCGCCGCGCCGCCGGCCGCCGCAGCGTCGACGAGCTGCACTACACGGTGCTCGGCGACGACCAGGTCGCCCACGACGTCCTCGAGAACCTCGTCATCACCCCGTAACCGCCTCGCCCCCCACATCGCTGAGAACTGCGTGTCGTGGTGAGAACTGCAGTCCGTGCCGCAGTTCTCACCGCGACACGCAGTTCTCAGGGGCGGGGGCGGGTGACCTCGGCGAGGAAGTCGAGGGAGGCGGTGAGCACCTGTTCGGGGTCGACGCCGGCCCACATGTGGTCGGCGCCGTCGACGAGTTCGAGCCGCGCGTCGACACCGGCCGCCCGCAACGCCGCGTGCAGTTGCTCGCTCTGCTGGACGGGCACGAGCCGGTCGGCCGTGCCGTGCACGAGCAGGAACGGCGGGGCGTCCGCGTGCGCGTGCGCCACCGGGCTCGCCTGCGTGGCGAGCGCCTCGTCCGCGGCCACCGGCCCGCCGAGCAGCTGCGCCTCCCGGGAGTCGGGGTTGTCGGCGCTGGCGAGAGCATCCGGCCGCGCCTGCTGCCCCATCGTGCGCAGGTCGGCCGGGCCGTACCAGTCGATGACGCCGACGACGCGCAGCGCGCTCGCCGCCGGGGTCAGCGCGGTCAATGCGGCGAGTGCGGCGAGGTGCCCGCCCGCGGACTCGCCCCACAGCACCGCGCGGCCGTCGGCGCCGTACTCGCCGCCGTGCCGCGCGAGATGGTCCAGGCCGGCGTGCACGTCGTCGAGCTGGGCCGGGAACACCGCCTCCCCGGTGAGCCGGTAGTCGAGGCTGGCGACGACGTAGCCCAGCTGCGCGACCCGCCCGAACAGGCGGTCGCCGAACGCGGGACCGAACGAGCGCCGACTCCCCCGGCGCCACCCGCCGCCGTGGAGGAAGACGACGAGGGGCCACGGGCCGTCGCCGTCGGGCCGGTACAGGTCGAGTTCGAGGGGGCGGTACCCCTCCGGCTCCGCGAACGGGATCGCCTGGCTCCGCCGGACCCGGCTCACCGCTGGTCGAGGCGCAGGTGCGGCATGAACTGGTTGCGGAACTCCTTGCCCGCGGCCATGAGCTGCTCCGTCGACGGCACGTACGGCGGGTCCGGCAGCACCGGCTCTTCGGCCTGCCGGCCGGCGGCGGCGAAGAAGCGCTCGAACCCGCCGGAGCAGACGCCGAAGATCTTCGTCTCGTCGGCCTCGACCCGGAAGGTGTGCGGCAGCCCGGCGGGCACGTAGCCGAAGTCGCCCGGGCGCAGCACGCGGTCGTGCACGACGCCCTCGCCGTCCTGGATCCACACGTGCGCGGCCCCGTTGAGCACGTAGAAGATCTCGTGCACGTCGGCGTGGGCGTGCGCCGGGATCGTGTCGCCCTTCGGTGCCTCGAGCGTGAACACCCCGAACTGGCCGTCGGTTTCGTCGCCGGTGAGCTTGACGGTGACGAGGGAGTCGAACAGGTGCGCGAACTCGCCCTCGTCGTTGCCGAGGAAGAAGTGCTGCGGCGAACCCGGCAGCGGCGAGCCCGGCGGGCGGCGGTGCGCGAATTCCATGGTCATGAGCTCATCCCTTCGACGGTGAACGGGGCCTCGCCCGACGTCTCGGCGCGGCCCGTCCATCGTGCCCGCTTCCGGTCCGGAATCACAGGTCGGGGGGATGCGTATTCGCTCCGCAGAGCACGACGGCGACCCGCTCGTCCGGTGCCGGTCGGTAGGCGCCGGCGGTGATCGCGGCGAGCGCGCGGTCGCGGCGCCGTGTTCGATGACGACGCGCCAGCGGGCCCACGCCAACGCCCGGGCCGCGACGATCGCCTCGTCGTCGACGAGCACGCTGCGCACCCCCGTGCGGCGGGCCACGGCGAACGCGATGTCGCCGACGCGGCGGGCGCCGAGCGAGTCGGCCGCCACCCCGGAGACGGTGACGTCGACCGGCTCCCCCGCGGCCAGCGCGGCGTGCAGCGCGCACGAGGTGACCGGCTCGGCGCCGACGACACCGATCGGCAGGCCCTCGACGGCGGCGGCGACCCCGGCGAGCAGACCGCCTCCGCCGACGGCGACGACGATGGTGTCGACGCGCGCCTGCTCGATGAGTTCGAGCGCGAGCGTGCCTGCGCCGGCGGCGATCTGCGGCTGGTCGTAGGCGTGGCAGTAGACGGCGCCGGTGCGGGCGACGTGCTCCTGGGCGGCCTCGAACGCGGCGGCGTATTCGAGCCCGGCCCGCACGACCGTCGCGCCGTACGACTCCAGCAGCGCGACCTTGACCGGCGGCGCGGTCGTCGGCACGAACACGATCGCGGGCACCCCGAGCCGGGCTGCGACCCACGCGTTGGCCAGGCCCGCGTTGCCGCCGGAGGCGACGACGATGCCGACGCGCGGGTCGAGGCTGCCGTCGGCCTGCGCGGCGAGCACCCGGTTCGCGGCGCCGCGAGCCTTGAACGTGCCCGTGTGCTGGAGGAATTCGAGCTTGAGGGTGAGCGCGCCGAGGCCCTCGCTCACGCCGGGCTCGGGCCCCAGCACGGGGGTGCGCCGCACGACCGGCCGCACCCGTTCCCAGGCCGCCTCGACGTCGCCGCGCCCGATGCCCTGTTCGCTCACCCCGCCAGGCTAGGCGCCGCGGCTCGCGCCGGGTGCGGCGCCAGGGACTGGTGTGGCGGCCCGGCTCGGAAAAGGGTTGGGCCGACGCCGAAGCGAGCGGCACCCTGGAGGGCATGGTCGAGGTCGAGGATTTCCGGGCGCTGGCCCGCTCGTCGCGGGTGCTGTGGCGCAGCGTGCGATTCACCATGCGCGACGAGCCCGGCTCCGCGTGGCGGCGGGTCTGGGTGCGGCGCCCGGGCGCCTACCGGGTCGAGGACCTCGACGGGCGGCTGGTCTCCTGCGGGCAGGACGGCCCGCCGGTGACCGCGGTCGGCAATTGGGTCGTCATCGAGGAGTCGGATGGTCGGCGCGTGGTGCCCAGCGCCAGCTATCGGGACCCGGTGCCGCGCACCGTCTTCGGCTGGTCGCAGGACGGCGCGTGCATGGAGCCGCGCACCGCGCAGGAGGCGCTGGCGGCGGTCGCGGCGCCGGGTGTCGTGCTGCGCGCCGACGGGCTGGTCGCGCGGCTGGCCGACCGTTGGACCGACTCCGTGCCGATGGTCGAGAACTACCGCTTCGTCGCGATGCTCGACCCGGTCGAGCTGGCCGACGGCGACCCGTACGCGGCCGAGGAGGCCGAGGCGGCCGACGAGGCCGGGGAGGCCGGGGAGGCCGGGGAGGCCGGGGAGGCCGGGGAGGCCGGGGTGGCTGACGAGCTCGCCGGCCCGCCTCCGCCCGCCCTCGACGTCGGGGAGCTGAGTGCGGTGCAGCATCATGGCCGCCCGGCGCTGGAGGCGGTCGTGCGCACCCTGCCGGAGTACGAGCCGCGGTGCAGCTGTTGCCCGCTGCTCAACGGCGCGGTCGCCTACGCGCTGGAGTCCGGGGCGTACGGCGGTCCGCTGCCGGGCTTCTCGGAGCCGGGCGCCGCGCCGGACGCGCGCACGTTCCGGGTGCGCCTCGACCGCGGCACCGGCATCTGCGTGTTCGCCGAGCCGCTGGACGCCTCGCGGGCCCGGATGGGCGACACGCTGCTCGTGCGGATCGAGGCCGTCGACGAGGACCTGCCGGACACGCTGTTCGCGCGTTAGAGCGAGGCGGCGGCCGCGCGCATCGCCGCCGACGGGTAGACGGGGAAGACGCGCTGACCGTCGAGCCAGTCGGTCAGGTCGCGGGCCGCGGCGTCGAGGGCGCGGCGGGCGGCCGACGTCACCTGTTCCCGCAGGGCGACGTGCACGCGACCGGCGTTGTCCTGCACCCAGACTCCGACGACGCAGCCGTCGGCCCAGGCGGTGGTGCCGGCGTTGCCGACGGAGTCGAACAGCGGGCCGGGGTCGGGGCCGAGGATGAACGCGCGGTCGCGCCAGCCCATGACGCTCGGGTCGAGCAGGGGCAGCAGCGCGACCCAGGGCCCGGGGCGGCGACCGGGTCGACGTCGTCGGGCAGCAGCCAGCCGGTGGCACCCCCGTCGAGGCTGACGGGCACGGCGTCGACGTCGGTGAGCCCGCGGCGCACGTCGGCCTTCGTCGCGCCGAGCCACCAGGCGAGGTCCTCGACCGTGCCGGGCCCGTTGGCCGCCAGCCAGCTCCGGGTCAGCCGCTCGTAGCCGGCGCGGGGGTCGACCGGCTCCGGGGATTCGCCGAGCAGGCGCGTCATCGGGCTCCAGCGCGGCAGGCTGGCGCGCCAGTCGGCGTCGTTGGCCTCCCGGCCGATGAGCCCGCGAAGCTGCATGAGCGCCAGCACCTTCGGCGTCAGCCGGACCGTCGATTCCCACGAGGTGCCGGCGCCCTGCGCGTACTGACCGGCGGCCTCCGGGACCCGTTCGCGCACCTGCCGCGTCGTCAGCGCCTCGCCGCGCTCGAGTTCGGCGAGCACCGCCTCCTGCGCCCGCTCGATCCAGGCGGCGGCGTCGAGATCGGCGTCCCAGGTGCACACCGCGCGCAGCAGCTCGGTGTGCGCCCGGTCGGCCATCCTGGCTCCGATCGAGCCGAGCACCGCCGGCAGCAGGCCGCGTTCGAGCACGAACAGCGTGCGGCGCATGCACAGCTGGGTGACGAGCGTGCGGTCACGGTAGAGCGCGCGGTCGACGTCGGCGACGCGCACGTGAGGCATCCGGGCGCGGCAGGACAGGTGCACGCTGGCGGGTTCGGTGGCGTGCAGCGCGACGACGGCGCGCGCCGCGGACTCGACGGAATCGACGTAGTGCTCGGAGGCGAGCCCGTGCCGCCGGGCGAGCCGGGCGCGGCGTTCGGCGTCGTCGACGTGCCGCACCGGGGTCACGCTCTTGGCAGGCATCCGGATTCCCTTCGGGCCGTAACTCGGTCGTCGCCCGAGCGTACGAGTCGGTGCGGACGACATGCGGCCGCAAGACCGCCCCCGAGCGCCCGCCCAGGAGCGGTTTAGTCGGGAGCAACCGTCGTGGACGCCTTCTCGGCAGCCCCGGTCCGTGCCGCGCGCCGGGCGTACCGCTCGGCGACGAACCCGGAGCCGAGGCCGTGCAGCAGGAAACTGCCGATGACAGCGACGGTCATCGTCGACAGCGCGAGCATCTGCTCCGCCTCGCCGCTGACGTCGTAGAACGCCAGCAGCGCGAACACGATCGTCGCGATGCCGCGCGGGCCGAGCAGCGCGACGAGCCACCGATCGGGCCAGGTCAGCGTCGAGCCGAGCAGAGCGCCGAGCACGGGCACGATCCGCAGCACGGTGAGCGCGGCGAGCCCGAACACCCACGCCTGCCACGTGGTGAGCCCGATGACGAGCACCGCGCAGACGCCGAGCACGAACCACATGACGTAGGAGGCGAGCGCGGCGACGTCTTCGCTGAGCGCGACCTCGCGGTGCGCGACCTCGCCGCGGGCGGCGCGGAAGGCGATGCCGGCGACGAAGGCCGCGACGAAGCCGTTGCCGTGCGCCAGCGCCGCGAGGGCGTAGGTGAGCAGCGGGATGCACACGACACCGAAGCGCAGGGCGTGGGTCGTCGTCAGGTCGCGGGCGGCGCACGCCCGCATGAGCAGACCCGCGATGCCGCCGACCGCCGCGCCGACGCCGATCGCGATGAGGGAGGCGGGCACCGCCTCCGAGAGGGCCGCCTCCGGCGAATTGGCATGCGAGGTGCTGCCGGCGAGGGTGATCGCGAAGACGAAGACGGGGGCGACGAACCCGTCGTTGTAGCCGCTCTCGACGTTGAGCACGTTGCGCACGCGTTCGGGCAGGCGCTCGTCGCGCAGCACGCCGGCGGCGGGCGCCAGGTCGATCGGCATGACCGCGCAGACGAGCACGAGCACGACGGCCGGGGCGACGTTCGGAAGAGCAACAGGCCCAGGGCGAACCCGAGGAACAGACTGACGGGCAGGGCGAGCGCGAGCAGCCGCGCCGCGAGCACCGGCTCGTGGCCGAGCACGCCGCGGCGGATCTCGAAGGAGTCGACGAACAGGACGAGCGCGAGGATGAGTTCGGCGATGCGTTCGGTGACCGGATTGTTGAGCACGGTGGTGACGATCGCGAGGTCGACCGTCTCCGGGAGTTGATCACCGCCGCTGGCGACCGCCCCGACCGCGCCCGCCTGCACGGCCAGCCCGGCCAGGCCGATGATCATGCCGCCGAGCACCATGACCATCGGCGCCGTGATGCGCCAGCGCCCCAGCCGGCCCGCCACCAGCGCCCACGCCAGCAGCACGCCGACGCAGCACACGATCGCCCACTTCACGCGTTCTCCCCCTCATTCCGGCGCGTACGCGCACTCCGCCGCCCATCATCCGATCCGCCTCTTTCTATAGGGACGGGGGGCCCGGTGGCGACGCAGGCTCAGAGGGATGTCAGGTGCCGCTCCCGCGCGCCGCGCACCAGCCGCAACGGGATCGACCGGTCGAGCGTGACGAGCGTGCCGTCGCGTGCCACCGCGAGCGCAAGCAAGTAGGCGTCCGTGATCTGGCGAGGCCCAACGAGATGGGTGACGTCCACGACGTCGCCCAGTTGCGCGTCACACGGCCAGAACTCGTGTTCGCGCGCGGAGGTCGCCGTCGCCAGCAGTTCAACTGCCTGTCGCGGGCTCACGGCGTTCGGGTACCCGGACGAGCTGATGATCCGAGCGAAGCCGTTCTGGGTGATCGCGCACGACGCCCATCCGTCGGGGTCGGGTCGCGCCAGCCACTGCTCAAGCCACGCATGAACCCGCTGGTGCGCCTCGTGGTCGGGGTCGACGAGCGCCAGCCACACGTTGACGTCGAGCAGCGCCCGGGTCACACACCCTCCTGCTCGCGGAGTTCCTCGACGGTCGAGTCACTGACCGGGCATCCGGAGCCGAGCAGAACCGGAAAGCCGTTTCGGGTCGGGGCCGCTTCGGCGCGGGGGCCCGCCAGCGCCTGCCTCGCGAGGTCCGAGAGCACCTGGCCCGCCGTGCGACGCTCTCGACGGGCCCGCTCCTGAACGACGCGCAGGACGTCGTCGTCGATGGTCAGCGTCGTGCGCATGCATCAGATGCTACGGCATGTGATGCAGTTCAGGTCGGTCAGTCACCGGCCCTCTACGTCCGTGAGGACTGCGGGTCACGGTCGGAGCTGCGGCACGAACAGCAGTTCTGGCCGCGCAGTTCTCACGGACGTTGGGGCGTGGGTCAGGCCCAGAGGAGGGCGCGGGCGGGATCCTGCAGGATGGCGGCGATGTCGGACAGGAAGCGGGAGCCGAGGTCACCGTCGATGAGGCGGTGGTCGAAGCTCAGCGCGAGTTGGGTGACCCAGCGCGGCTCGATCCGCTCCTGCGCGCCCGACCCCACGACCCATGGCATGCGGCGGACCGCGCCGAACGCGAGGATCGCCGACTCCCCGGGGTTGATGATCGGGGTGCCGGTGTCGACGCCGAAGACGCCGACGTTGGTGATCGTGATCGTGCCGCCGGACATGTCCGCCGGTTGCGTGCGGCCCGCGCGGGCCGTCTCCACGAGCACGGTCAGCGCGTCGGCCAGCTCGCGCAGCGACATCGCGTCGGCGTCCTTGACGTTCGGCACGATGAGCCCGCGCGGGGTGGCCGCGGCGATGCCGAGATTGACGTAGTTCTTCAGCACGATGCTCGCCTGGTCGCCCGCCTCCTCCCAGGTCGCGTTGACGCCGGGGTTGCGGCGGCACGCGAGCAGCAGCGCCTTGGCGACGAGTAGGAGCGGCGTCACCTTGACGTCGCGGAACTCCCGGTCGGCCTTGAGCCGGTCGAGCAGCTCCATCGAGGCGGTCATGTCGATCGTCACGAACTCCGTGACGTGCGGGGCGCCGAACGCCGAGCCGGTCATGGCCGCGGCGGTCATCTTGCGCACGCCCTTGACCGTGATGCGCTCCTCTCGTGCCACGCTCGTGCGAGTGGAGTCGGTGCCGCCGGACGCAAGGTGGGCGTCGACGTCGGCGCGGTCGATGATGCCGCCCTCGCCGGAGCCGGTGACCTCCGCGAGGTCGACCCCCTGATCCTTGGCGTACTTGCGCACCGGCGGCTTGGCCAGCGGGCGGGCAGGGCCGCTAACAGGGCCGCTACCGGCGCCATCGGCCGAGGCGGCCACGCCCGGCGCCCGGTTCTTGCGCGCCCGCCGCGTGGTGGACCCGCCGATCGCGCCGTAGCCGACGAGGTTCGGGGTGCGCCCCGAGGAGCCCGAGGAGCCCGAGCCGTCGGTGTCACCGGCTCCGGCATCGTCGGCAGCACCGGCCCAACCATCCGGGGTCGACGGTGAATCGGCTTGGGCCGGTGCGGGCTCGGGCTCCTCGGGAGCCGGGTCGGGGGCCTGCGCGGGGGCCGGCTCGTCGTCGACCCCGGCGACCTCGATGGTGATGATCGGCGCGCCGACGGGCACCTCCTGGCCCTCGGCGACGAGCAGCTCCCCGACGGTGCCCTCCCACGGAATCGGCAGCTCGACGAGCGACTTGCTCGTCTCGATCTCGACGACGACGTCGTTGACCTTCACCGCGTCGCCGGGTTTGACCATCCACGTAACGATCTCGGCCTCGGTCAGGCCCTCGCCGGGGTCGGGCAGGTTGAACGTCTTGAGTCCCATGTCCACTCCCCTCTCAGTAGGCCAGCGCCCGGTCGACGCCGTCGAGCACCCGGTCGAGGTCGGGCAGGAAGTCCTCTTCGAGCTTGCTCGGCGGGTACGGGATCGAATAGCCGGTGACGCGGATGACCGGCGCCTCCAGGTGGTAGAAGCACTCGGTCATCGCCTGCGCGGCGATCTCCGCGCCGAAGCCCATGAAGCTGCTGGCCTCGTGCACGACGACGAGCCGGCCGGTCTTCTTCGCCGACGCGAACAACGTCTCGGTGTCGAGCGGGTTGAGCCCGCGCAGGTCGACGACCTCGAGCGAGCGACCCTCGGTCGCGGCCGCCTCCGCGGCCTGCAGGCACGTCTTGACCATCGGCCCGTAGCAGGCGAGCGTCGCGTCGGTGCCCTCCCGCACGACCACCGCCTCGTACAGCGACCGCGATGCCGCTGTGGCGGTTTCGTCGACCTCCATGCGTTCGTGGTAGCGCCGCTTGGGCTCGAAGAAGATCACCGGGTCGTCGGTGGCGATCGCCTGCTGGATCATCCAGTAGGAGTCTTCGGCGTTGCTGCAGGCGACGATCTTCAGGCCCGCGCTGTGCAGGAAGTATGCCTCGTTGCTCTCGCTGTGGTGCTCGACCGCGCCGATGCCGCCGCCGCACGGGATGCGGATGACCATCGGCAGGCGCACCTTGCCGAGCGAGCGCGCGTACATCTTCGCGACCTGGCTGGTGATGTGGTCGAACGCCGGGTAGACGAACCCATCGAACTGGATCTCGACGACCGGGCGGTAGCCGCGCAGGGCGAGCCCGATCGCGGTGCCGACGATGCCCGACTCCGCGAGCGGGGTGTCGATGACCCGGTCTTCGCCGAAGTCCTTCTGCAGCCCCTCGGTGACGCGGAAGACGCCGCCGAGCCGGCCCACGTCCTCGCCCATGACGAGCACCTTCGGGTCGTCCTCCATCGCGCGGCGCAGCCCCGCGGTGATGCCCTTGGCCAGCGTGAGACGCGTCATCGGGCCACCCCCTCGCCCGCCGTGTCAGCGTCGGCGTCGGCGAAACCGGCCTGATATTCGACGAATTCGTCGCGCTCACGGGCCAGGCCCGGGTGCTCCTCGACGTAGACGTGGTTGAAGAGGTTCTCCCGTGGCGGGTCGGGCATCTCCTCGCAGGCCTTGCGGATGCGCGCGGCGAGCGCGTCGGCCTCCGCGTCGACCTCGTCGAAGAACTCCTGCTTGGTGTCGTGCAGGCTCAGCAGGAAGGCCTTGAGCCGGTACAGCGGGTCGCGCTCGCCCCACAGGTCGACCTCGGCGGAGTCGCGGTACTTCGTCGGGTCGTCGGAGGTGGTGTGCGCACCCATCCGGTACGTGAACGCCTCGATGAGGAAGGGGCCCTGGCCGCTGCGGGCGTGCTCGAGCGCGTGCATGCCGACCGCGTAGCAGGCCAGCACGTCGTTGCCGTCGACGCGCACACCGGGGAAGCCGAAGCCGCGGGCGCGTTGGTAGAGCGGGATGCGGCTCTGCCGCTCGTTGGGCTCGCTGATCGCCCACTGGTTGTTCTGACAGAAGAACACAATCGGACTCTGGTTGACCGCGGCGAAGACGAACGACTCGTTGATGTCGCCCTGGCTCGTGGCACCGTCTCCGAAGAAGGTGACCACCGCGGTGTCGCGCGCGGGATCGCCGGTGCCGTACGCGCCGTCGCGCTGCACGCCCATCGCGTAGCCGACCGCGTGCAGGGCCTGGTTGCCGATGACGATCGTGTAGAGGTGGAAGTTCTTCTCCGCCGGGTCCCAGGCGCCGTTGTCGACGCCGCGGAACATCGCGAGCAGGTGCAGCGGGTCGACGCCGCGACACCACGCGACGCCGTGTTCGCGATAGCTGGGAAAGGCGTAGTCGTGCGGTTGCATCGCGCGCCCGATACCGATCTGCGCGGCCTCCTGGCCGAGCAGGCCGGGCCACAGCCCGAGCTGCCCCTGCCGCTGCAGCGCGGTGGCCTCCTTGTCGAAGCGGCGCACGAGCGCCATGTCGCGGTAGAGGTATTGGCCGTCGTCCTCGGTGAGGGCATCGACGTACGGGTCGTAGGGGAGGTTGACCTCGTTGCGGATGCGCCGCCCGTCCTTGTCGATGAACCGGATCGTCTCCGGCCCACCGTCGAGCATGATCTTGGGCCGCCCGATGACGCTCTCGTGGTGATCCACGCCGAACGCGTCAGCGGCCTTGCGTGCCACGGCCTCGTGGCTGACGACATCGTTGTCGCTCACGACTTCTCCTTCACTCATCGCACGCCCGGGATCGCCGGAGCCGGTGCGTTGTCGGTGACGCGACCCGCGCCGAGCCAGGTGTGCCGGAGCCGGGTCGTGGCCTCCGGTTCCGTCGTGGCGGGTACGCGGAGGTCCCCCCACAGTACCGTCTCCGCGCCCCCTTGCCGACCCCCAGATTCGGCCCGTTAGCTCGGCCCCCCCAGACGGCTGAAGGCTGCCCTGTCGGTCGAGGGCTCGTACTCCAGCCCTGGCCCTCGACCGAAAGGGCAGCCTTCGGCCGGGAAGTTTGCGCCCAGGAAGAGGGCGGGGAGAGGGAGGTGGCGGTTGACTGGGGGGATGAAGAAGCTCATCAACGACGCCGGTTCCGTGGTCGCCGACGCGCTGCGGGGCGTCGCCGCCGCGCACCCCGATCGGCTGCGGGTCGACCTGGAGCACCGGATCGTCTACCGCGCCGGCGCGCCCGTGCGGGGCAAGGTGGGCCTGGTCTCCGGAGGCGGGTCGGGCCACGAACCCCTGCACGGCGGCTTCGTCGGGCCCGGGATGCTCGACGCCGCCTGCGCCGGCGAGGTGTTCACCTCCCCCGTGCCCGAGCAAATGCAGGTCGCCACCGAGGCCGTCGACGGCGGCGCCGGCGTGCTCCACATTGTCAAGAACTACACCGGCGACGTCATGAACTTCGAGATGGCCGCCGAGCTGGCCGCCGAATCCGACATCCGCGTGGAGACGGTGATCACCGACGACGACGTAGCCGTCACCGACTCCCTCTACACGGCCGGACGCCGCGGCGTCGGCGTCACCGTGCTGCTGGAGAAGCTCGTCGGCGCCGCCGCCGAGGAGGGCCGCGACCTCGACGCGCTGGTCTGGCTGGCCCGCCGGATCAACGGCCACGGCCGCTCGATGGGGCTCGCGCTCACGTCGTGCACCGTGCCCGCCGCCGGACGGCCCACGTTCGACCTCGGCGAGGCGGAGTTCGAACTCGGCATCGGCATCCACGGGGAGCCGGGCCGCGAACGCCGACCGCTCGCGCCCGCCCGGGAACTCGCGGCCATGCTCGTCGAGCCGGTGCTCACCGACCTCTCCGGGCAAGCCTCCGGCTCCGGAGTCGGCGACGCGATCGTCATGCTCAACGGCATGGGCGGCACCCCCCTGCTCGAGCTGTACCTCATGTACGGCGAGGTCGCGGCGATCCTCGAGAAGTCCGGGGTGCGGGTCGCACGCTGCCTCGTCGGCAACTACATCACCTCCCTGGAGATGGCCGGCTGCTCGCTGACCGTGCTGCGCGCCGACGACGAACTCGTGCGGCTGTGGGACGCCCCGGTGAACACCCCGGGCCTGCGGTGGGGCTGCTGATGGCCGCCCTCTCGCCCGCCGTCGCGGCTGCGTGGCTCGCGGACTACGCGCAGGTCGTCGCGCAGAACGCCGACCTGCTCACCGATCTCGACCGGCGCATCGGCGACGCCGACCACGGCTCGAACATGCACCGCGGCATGAGCGCCGTCGCCGCGCTGGCCGCCGACGACTTCGACGACGCCGCGGCGCTGCTGAAGAAGGCGGGCATGACGCTGGTGAACACCGTTGGCGGGGCGTCCGGGCCGCTGTACGGCACGTTCTTCCTGCGCCTGGCCAAGGCGCTGCCGGCGGACGGCGACATCGACGCCGCGCAATGGGGCACCGCGCTGCGGGCCGGTCTGCAGGGCATCATCGACCGCGGCAAGGCCAGCGTCGGTGACAAGACGATGGTCGACGCCCTGACCCCCGCGCTGGAGGCGTACGACGCCGCGGTCGCGGACGGGGCCGACGTGGCGGCGGCGCTGCGGGCCGCCGCCGACGGTGCCGCGCGGGGTCGGGACGCGACGATCGACCTCGTCGCTCGCAAGGGCCGGGCCTCCTACCTGGGCGAACGCAGCCGGGGCACCCAGGACCCGGGCGCCACGAGCCTGACGATGCTCCTCGACAGCGCCGCCCGCACGCTGGGGTGAGGCGCCGGGGATTCGCCATATCGACGATCGCGATGGCGCCACCGGCCGCGCCTGCCACCGGAAAGCGCAGGTCAGAGCGTCGGGGCCAGGATCGGCCCCGGATCGCGATAGTCGATATGGCGAAACCTTCGGCGAGAGGTCAGTAGGGTCGGTGCGCGAACGATGGAAGGGGACCGCGTGATCGGCATCGTCGTCGTCTCGCACTCCCGGGCGCTGGCCCGGGCCGCGGTGGAACTCGCGCAGGAGATGGTGCCGCCGCCGCGACGGCCCCCGATCGCGATCGCCGCCGGCCTCGACGACGACGCGTTCGGCACCGACGCGCAGGCCATCGCCCGCGCCATCGACGGCCTGCGCACGCAGACCGACGGCGTGCTCGTGCTCCTCGACCTCGGCAGCGCGATCCTCTCCGCCGAGATGGCGCTGGAGTTCATCGACGACGGGCCGCCCGTGCGGCTCTCGCCGGCGCCGCTGGTCGAAGGGCTCATCGCCGCCTATGTCACCGCCTCCGGGGGTTCCGGACTCGACGCCGTCGCCGCCGACGCCGAGAACGGGCTGGTCGGCAAACGCGAGCAGCTCTCGGCCGATCCGGTCGCCGACGCACCCGGCGACCCGAACGAACCGACAGCCGCTCCCGAGGCGACCGCCGATCCGGAGCCCGACGCGGCAGCCGAACCCGACGGGCTGACCTGGGCGGTCACCCTCACCGCGCCGGACGGTCTGCACGCTCGCCCCGCGGCCCGACTCGCGCAGGCGGTGCAGGATCTCGACGTCACCGTGCTCATCGCCGATGCGACGAACGGCCGCGGACCGGTGGACGCCGGCAGCATGCTGCTGTTGACGACCCTGGGGGCCCGGCAGGGCGACGAGCTCACGGCGGGCATCAGCGGCCCCGATGCCGAGCGCGCACTCGCGGCCCTGCACACCCTGGGCCGACGAGGGCCACGGGCGCTGACTGTCTCTGACGGGACTCTGACGAGACTCTGACGGGGCTCTGACGGCCACCCCCAGACGGTCGAAGGCTGCCTTATCGGTCGAGGCTCGTACTAGAGTCCTAGCCCCCGACCGAAAGGGCAGCCTTCGGCCAAGGTGGGGAGGTGCGCGGGCGGGCACTGGCGGGCGGTGAGGGGCGCTGGCGGGCGGTGGCGGGCGCTGAGGCGAACGACGTCTGCGCGGCGGTTGAATCGGCGCGGGTGCTGGTCGATAGGGAGGGGTGATGTCACGCGCCGCCCGACCCGATCGCCGTTCCGCCGGGCGCTCAGGGACCAGCAGCCCCGCCCGGATCGTCGAGACCCTGGCGTTCAAGGTGATCGCCCTCATGGTCATCTCATCGATGGCGATCCTGTTGTGGCAGTTCGGCATCCGCCTCACCGGCTATGCGATCGGACACGCCTGGCCGCGGGAGACGACGCCGGCCGTCGTCACCGAATGTTCCCGCGCGCTGGGCATGACGGGACCGTGTGTCGTCGAGGTCACCGGCCCCTCCGGCGACCGCTCGGTGGCCCTGACCGACCCTGGCCTGTTCGCGCTGGCCCCGGGCGACGAGGCGCCGGTCGTGCAGAAGGACGACGGCACGGTCGGCATCGGCGGCTGGCGCCCGATCGCCGATGCCGCGCTCCTGGTCGTCCTCGCGATCGCCTTCACCACGTACGCGATCGGCTGGTGGCGCAAGGTGCTCGAGCACGACACCGCGCCCTATGACGGCGGTGACCCCGAAGACGACCCGTCGAGGCGCCACACCGGCCCGCCGCTCCCGCGGGGCCGTGAGGACCGACCCGAGAGCTGACCCGTCACGCACCGAGCTCCCGGACCGACCCGGTCACGGTTCGGGCGTGCGGGCGCCGGCGTCGCCGGCACGTTCCCCCGCGAGGAACCGCCCACACACGCGAACGAGCTCGGCGTTGGCCTCGGGTTCGCCGATCGTGCAGCGCACCCCGTCTCCGTCGAAGGGGCGCACGGCGAGCCCCGCGGAGTCGGCGAGGGCCGCGAACGCCAACGAATCCGGCCCCAGCGGCAGCCACACGAAGTTCGCCTGGGTGTCGGGCAGCTGCCACCCCTGCGAAGAGAGCTCGGCGACCACGCGGTCACGCTCGGCGATCACCGACTTGACCCGCACGCCCAGTTCCTCACGGGCATCCAGGCTGGCCATCGCCGCGGCCTGAGCCAGATCGGTCACCGCGAAGGGGTGCGCGACCTTGGCCATCGCGGCCGCCACCGGCGGGTGGGCGATCGCATAGCCCACGCGCAGCCCCGCGAGCCCGTACGCCTTCGAGAACGTGCGCAGCACAACGACGTTCGGGTGGCGACGGTAGATGTCGAGGGCGTCGATCTCGGCGTCGGTGTCGAACTCGGTGTACGCCTGGTCGATGAGCACGAGCACGTCGCCGGGCACGCGCTGGAGAAACTCCTCGAGCTCGGCGGCGCCGACCGACGGCCCGGTGGGGTTGTTCGGGCTGCAGACGATGACGAGCTTGGTCGCGCGCCGGACCGCGGCGGCCATCGCCGGCAGGTCGTGGCGCCCGTCGGCCGTGACCGGCACCTGAACCGACCGTCCACCGGCCTCCGCGACGCGTACCGGGTACAGCTCGAAGGAACGCCAGGCGTAGACGACCTCGTCGCCGGGATCGACGCTGATGTCGACGATCTGGGAGAACAGCGCGGAACTTCCGGCGCCGACCGCCACCTCGTCGATGCCCACCTCGAGGTCGGCGGCGAGCCGTTCGCGCAGCGCGTGCACGGCGGGCTCGGGGTACCGGTTGAGGTGCGTCGCCGCCTGCCCGATCGCGTCGAGCACCGACGGCAGCGGCGGGTAGGGGTTCTCGTTGCTGCTGATCTTGAACTGGCGCACGCCCTCGGCCGGAGTCGGTGGCTTGCCGGGGCGGTACGGCGCCACACAGCCCAGCGCGGTCCGCAGCCGCACGCGCCGGCCCGAGCCCGCACTCGGTTCCGAGCCCGGTTCCGAGCCCGGTCCCGCGCCCGGTCCCGCGCCGGTGGATGCGCCGGTGGAACTGCCCTTCGAGGTGCTGGCGGCGGACGGTCGGCCGGTGGGGGCGTCAGTCATGGCCCGACTCTACGCAGCCCGATGCCGCCCGCGGCGACCGCACAGGAGCGACACCGCCGGGGCCCAGTCGGCACCCAGTCGGCGCCCTGGGAGCCGTGACAGCATGACGCCATGGGCAACCTCGCCATCCGTATCCTGCTCAACGCCGTCGGTCTGTGGCTCACCGCGCTGATCGTGCCGGGCATCCACCTCGGTGACACTGGAGAACCCACGGGCAGCCGCCTCGTGACGATCCTGCTCGTCGCGGTCGTCTTCGGACTCGTGAACTCCCTCATGAAACCGATCGTCACGTTCTTCTCGGTGCCGTTCATCGTGCTGACCCTGGGGCTGTTCCTCATCGTCGTCAACGCGGCGATGCTCGGAATCACCGCCTGGCTCTCCGCCGCCCTCGGGCTCGCGTTCTCGATCGACCACTTCTGGTGGGACGCGGTGCTCGGCGCGATCGTGCTGTCGATCATCTCCATGCTGCTCGACGGACTCACCCCGGCCCGTCGCCGGGTCTGACCCTGCCCGCGGGCGGCGGTCAGCGCTCCGGCGACTCGAACGACTCGAACGACTCGAGCGATTCCCGCCATTGCCGGGCCTGCTCGTAGGCCCGGTCGGCGTGCGCCGGTGAGACGGTGACCGCCGACGCGTCGGCTTTGGGGTAGCTGCCGAGGAAGCGCACCTGGGCGCACACGCGATGCAGCCCCATGAGCGCCTCGGTCACCCGCGCCTCGTGCAGGTGCCCCTCGAGGTCGATCGAGAAGCAGTACTGCCCCAGGGATTCGCCGGTCGGGCGCGACTCCAGCCGGGTCAGGTTGATCCCGCGCACCGCGAACTGCTCGAGCAGGCCGAGCAACCCGCCGGGGTAGTCGATCTTCTGAAAGAGCACGACGGTCGTCTTGTCGGAGCCGGTCGGAGCCGGTACCGGGCCGGGGCGGGCGACGAGCACGAAGCGGGTGACCGCCTCGGTGTTGTCGCCGATGTCGTGCGCGAGCACGGTCAGGCCGTGGTCGCGGGCGACCATCTCGTGGCAAACCGCGGCCTGGTAGGCGGTCGCCTCGTGCCAGGTGTCGGCGCCACCGGCCAGGTCGACCGCCGACGCCGCCGTCGAACTCGCGGGCACGTAACGGGCCGTGGGCAGCTCACGTGCGACGAAGGCCCGCACCTGCGCCCACGCGTGCGGGTGCGTGCTCACCGCGCGCACGTCTGCGAAGGCGGTGTCTGGGCGCGCCGCGAGCACGAAGGTCACCGGCACGATCATCTCGCCGACGACCCGCAGCGGGTCGCCGTGCGCGAGGGAGTCCAGCGTGGCGGGCACGCCGCCCTCGACGGAGTTCTCGATCGGGACGACCGCCGCGTCGACCTCGCCCGAGCGCAACGCGCCCAGGGCCGCGTCGACCGACAGGTACGGCACCGCCTCCGCGTGCTCCGACTCCGGGCGCGAGCGCAGCGCGACCTCGCTGAAGGTGCCACGCGGCCCGAGGAATCCGATCCGGCGCATCGTCTGCATCGCCTGCGTCGCCATCAGCGCAGCGTGAGCTGTCGGCTGAGCAGCCCGGCGCGAGCGCGGCGCTCCTGCGCGGTCAGCGGGTCGGTGGCGGCCAGGGCAGCGGCGTAGCGCTCGGCGAGGGCGGCGAGCCCGTCTTCGTAGGCGTCGGCCTCCAGCGCCGGGTCGAGATCCCAGACGGGCACGAGCAGCCCGTCGGCGCGAAACGCCCCGAGGAACCTCGTCGACTCCCCGAGCCCGTTCGGCCCGGCGAGGGCACCGGACGCGTGCAGCCGGGCCAGGGCGGCCGTGGCGTCGTCCTCGTCGTCCGGCAGCGCCCAGCGCAGGTGGGTGCGTTCGCCCACTCGGCACCAGTACGCGGCGGGCGCGGACGCCAGCTTGGTCGTCGGGATCGCCGACTCGTTGGCCTGCCGCAGGGACGCCTGACCCTCGGCGTCGAGGTCGACATCGGGCGCGATCCAGTAGTCGAAGCCCTCATGCACGGTGACCTCGAAGGGCGCATCGACGTCGAGAATGTCCTGCAGCCGCGGGGTGTCGAAGGTGGCCGGGGAAACGGTGCCGACCGGCTGCCCCGCCGGGGTCGCCAGCAGCGCGAGCACGACCTGCACGAGGTCGCGCGAGGCGTCACCGCGGGTGGGCACCGATTGCAGCGCGACGAAGCGAGTGCCATCGGCGCGGTGCAGCCCCGGCCATGTCATCGGCAGCACGGTGGTGATCGTCAGTTCCTGCGGCACAGCGAGATCGGGCGATCCCTCCGTGGAGTCGGTCGAGTCGGCGGAGTCGGCCAGCGCCGCGCGCAGCGCGGGCGCGTCGTCTCTGAGGCGCACGGTGGCGGTGGCCGCGGGGACGATCTCACGCATCGCCACCCAGTCGGGCTCGCCGGGCAGCCCCTCGAAGGGCCGCGCCACGAAGGGAGCGGGCAGCACCTTCGGCGCTCCGGACTGGCCGGACTGGCCGGACTGGCCGGACTGGTTCTTGCGCGCTCGACGCGAAGCCTTACCCATGACACCCGACCCTAGATGCCCCGCGCTCTCGTCCGGAGCCGGGCCGGTGGGGTGTCGCGGCAAGGCTCCGGCGCGTCGTGGGCGTGTCGTGGGCGAGACGTGGGCGTGTCGTGGGCGAGGCACAGGTAAGGCCCCGGTGAGACACGGTCGAGGCACGGACACGAAAGGACCGGCCCCCAGCGGGAACCGGTCCGAGTCGTGTTGTGGTGCGGTGTGGTCGGCGGTCAGCCCGCGCGGCGGCGCGAGGGCCCGCCGAGGGCGGCCCAGACGGTGCGCCCATTGGACTCCTCCAGCACGCCCCACTCGTGGGCCATGCTGCGCACGATGCGCAGCCCGCGGCCGCGGGCCGCCAGCGGGGAGGTGCGCACCGGTCGGGGGTTGGTCTCCCCGCCTCCGTCGCGGACTTCGACTTCGACGGCACCGGCCTTGACCTTCCAGCGGATTCGGACGCAGCCGTCCGGAAGCGCGCGGGCGTGCCGGACGGCGTTGGCGACGAGTTCGGCGACGACCGACTCGGCCTCGTCGATGACGGGGGCGCTGACGCCGCGCTCGCGCAGGTCGCTGACGAGGGTCTCGCGGGACTCACGGACCGCGACCAGCGTGTGGGCTAGTCGGATGCTGCGGGTGCCGTCTCCTTGACACGGGCCACGTTGCGCTCGAGGCGCGACCGCGGTCACGGTCGCCGTGGGCCCGCGGTCACCCCCCAGACCTGTCGCGGACGCGTAATCACAGGAGGTATCGAGTGTGGCGGTCGATCCCCGGTCGAAGGTCATGTCTGCCTCTCGTCGCCCTTGACTGCCCGTCGGCACGAATCTCTCGTGCGGTTGGGCACACCTGGAAGTGAACCGGATCGTAGCGAAAACCGAGCGGTCTGCCCACCCCGTCCTTTCGGCGCGAGGCCATCGGGTATTAGCGCAGGTCACGACACGAGTAGCAATCGGCTACGTCGGTTGCCGCCAGAGTCGAACCTCTCGCGAATCCGCCGTTGTCGCAACCCTTCGAGGTGGCTGTCACATCAACGGGTCGCGACGTCGCCAACCTAGGACACCGTCGCGACAACATGCAACAAGTTGCCCTGTCGACAACGCCCCGCGACTGTTACCGACGGGCCTGGCAGCCGGGATCACCGGCCCATCGTGTCGGGCACGTCGCGCGACCACATCGTCAGCGTGAACTCGATGTCGCGGTGCGCGAGGAGACGTCCCCAGCCGCTGCCCAGGAGCACCTCGTCGAGTTCGCGGTGCACCTTCAGGCCGGAGACCCGGGCGTCGTCGGGGCGCGCCGTCCAGTGCACGGCCAGGATGTCGGCCGCCGGCGCGCAGCGCCCGAGCACCGCCTCCGTCGTCGCGCGCCGCGCGGGGGCCTTGAGGTAGTAGAGGATCTCGGAGAGCACGACGAGGTCCACCACCGGCTCCCCCTGCAGGGCGTCGGGAACCGTTGGGGCCGCGGCGCGTTCGACGATCACCCCAGGAATCTCGCGGCACCGGGCGCGGGTCAGCTCGCAAGCCCGGCGAGCGCTGTCGACGGCCACGACCCGGTCCGCGCGCCCCGCCAGGTGTGCCGTGAGTTCGCCGGTGCCGCAACCGATATCCCAGATGCAGCGGTACTTTTCGCGGCGCAGGCAGGCGAGCACGATCTGCGTCTTGCGGCGCTCGTACCAACTCGTCGCCACCCGCCAGGGGTCGGGGTCGCCGGCGTAGAGGCGCTCGAAGTCCGGCTCGCTGCTCACCCGGGCATTGTCCTCCTCCGGGCGCGCGGAGCCGGGGCACGCTCAACGAGAGCGCGCCCCGGCACAGCGCTCAGCGCGCCGGCGGCAGGTGACCGAAGCGGTGCATCGTGCGGCTGTAGGCCTGCTCGCGCAGCATCGTCAGCAGTTCGCGGCGACCGGTGGCCAGCACCTCCTGCGTGAACAGCGTGATGTCCAGTCCGGCGGCCTCCTCGGCGAGGGCCGCTGCGAGGGTGGGGTTCTCACCGACGAGCCGCACCCGCCCGGTGATGTCGCCGCGCTCGACGCGCACGAGGAAGTCCTCGTCGGTCTCAGCGCGGTCGACGTGGGCGGCGAAGGCCCGCAGGCCGGCCGACGTCTCCTCGGTGCGGCCGTCGGCCTTGAGCTCGGCACTCGTCGCGGGGTCGAGGCTGACCCGCACAGTCGCGCCGGCGGTGATGCCGGCGAGCACGAGCCGCAGCACCTGGGCCATCCGCGCCGACGGCGTCGTGCGGATCCACACCTGCGGGTGGGGGCGGTAGCGGAACACGTTGGCCTCGACGACCAGGCCCGACTCGTCGGTCTCGCGGCCGAGTTCGCTCTCCCACGCGAGAGCGTCGCTGGCCACGGCCGCGCGCAGCCAGGTGCGCTCGCTGCGGTCGCCGATGAGCGGCAGCACCGCGCGCAGGAACGCGCGCGCGGCCCGGGCCGGCTCCCCGAGCTGCGTGGGCAGCCCGTCGGAGGCCCAGTGACCCAGCAGCGCAACGTAGTTGGGGCCGCCGGCCTTGGCGCCGGGGCCGACCACCGACGACTTCCAGCCGCCGAAGCTCTGCCGCCGCACGATCGCGCCGGTGATGTGCCGGTTGACGTAGGCGTTGCCCACCTCGACGCGGTTGAGCCAGCGCTCGATCTCCTCCTCGTCGAGGCTGTGCAGCCCGCCGGTGAGGCCGTAGGCGGTGGCGTTCTGCAGGTCGATCGCCTCGTCCAGGCTGTCGGCGCGCATGAGGCCGAGCACCGGCCCGAACACCTCGGTGAGGTGGAAGAAGGAGCCGGGGGCCACGTTGTCCTTCAGGCCCGGCGACCAGAGCCGGCCGGTGTCGTCGAGCTGCCGGGGCTCCACGAGCCAGGTCTCGCCCGGCTCCAGGGTGGTCAGGGCGCGCAGCAGCTTGCCGCTGGGCGGCTCGATGACCGGGCCCATCGTCACGCCGATGTCGCTGGGCCAACCGACCCGCAGCGACCGCACGGCGTCGATGAGCTGGCGACGGAACCGGTCGGAGGTGCCGACCGAGCCGACGAGGATGCCCAGCGAGGCCGCCGAACACTTCTGCCCGGCGTGCCCGAAGGCCGACTTCACCAGGTCGGCCACGGCCAGGTCGAGGTCCGCGGCGGGGGTGACGATCAGCGAGTTCTTGCCCGAGGTCTCGCCGTACACGCGGGCGCCGCCGGGGCGGCCGGCGCGCCAGCCGGAGAACAGCTTTGCGGTGTCGCTCGCGCCGGTGAGCACGACGGTGTCGACGTCGTCGTGCGCGACGAGCGCCCGGCCGGCGTCGTTCTCCGCGACCCGCACGACCTGCAGCACGTCGCGCGGCAGGCCGGCGGTGTCGAGGGCCTCGAAGACCGCCTCCGCGACGACCTCGACGCACCCCGGAGTCGGTGGGGCCGGCTTGATGATCACCGCGGCCCCGGCCGCGAGCCCGGCGAGCACGCCGCCGATCGGGATGGCGATCGGGAAGTTCCACGGCGGGGTGATGAGCACGAGCCGGTCGGGGGTGAACCGGGCGCCGTCGGTGTGCAGGCTCGCGCCTGGCTCCAGTTCGATCGCGCGCTCGGCGTAGTACCGCGCGAAGTCGATGGCCTCGGAGACCTCCGGGTCGGACTGCTCGATGGTCTTGCCGCCCTCGGCCGCGGCGACCGTGACGAGTTCGCCGCGGCGGCGCTCGAGGCCGCGGGCCGCCTCCAGCAACACGTACGCGCGCCGGGAGGCGGGCAGCGCGGCCCACGCCTCGTGCGCCGCCACGCCGCGGGCGACGACCTCCTCGACCTGCTCGACGCGGTCGAGTTCGGGACTCGTCAGCGGGGCCGGTTGCGCCGCAAGGCGTTCGGCGGCCCAGGCCCGGTTGTCGGGCAGCGCCGGGTCGCGGTCGGGGGTGTTGTCGAACTCGGCGCCGATCGTGGCCGGACCGGCGACGCGGCGCGGCCCGACCGGCGTGCTCTCGATCGCCGCGACCGACGCGCGGAACCGGCTCTCCTGGTCGGTCATCGCGGGGCTGTCGGGCTCGGCGACACCGGCGTCGCCGGAGAAGATCGCGTGCAGGAAGTTCTCCGACTGCGCGTTCTCCTCCAGGCGCCGGATGAGGTAGGAGACGGCGACGTCGAAGTCCTTCGGCGCCACAACCGGGGTGTAGAGCAGCACGGTGCCGACGTCGGCCTTGACCGCGCGGGCTTGGGCGGGCGCCATGCCCTGGAGCATCTCGATGTCGAGGGAGTCGGTGACGCCGCGGGAGCGCGCGAGCAGATGCGCGGCGGCGACGTCGTAGAGGTTGTGGCTGGCGACCCCGAGTCGCACGACGCCGGAGAGCTCGGGGCGCAGCGCCCGCTCGACGCAGCGCAGGTAGTTGGCGTCGACCTCGGGCTTGCTGTCGTAGGGCGCGGGGGTCCAGCCGTGCAGCGCGGACTCGACGTGCTCCATCGCGAGGTTGGCGCCCTTGACGAGACGGATCTTGATGCCCGCGCCGCCCCCTTCCACACGTTTCTGGGCGAACTCGATGAGTTCTTCCATCGCGGGCAGCGCGTCGGGCAGGTAGGCCTGCAGCACGATTCCGGCCTCGAGGTCGCGGAACTCCTCCTCCGAGAGCAGCCGCTGGAACAGCTCCATCGTCAGGTCGAGGTCGCGGTACTCCTCCATGTCGAGGTTGACGAACGCGTGCGGCGACTTCGTCTTCGCGGTGCGATACAGCGGCCGCAGGCGGTCGAGGCAGCGCTGCACGGTGCCCTCCTGATCCCAGGTGGTGATCTGGGAGACGAGGGAGGACACCTTGATCGAGACGTAGTCGACGTCGGGGCGGGCGAGCAGGTCGTCGACGCGCTCGGTGCGGGAGGCGGCCTCGTCCTCGCCGAGCACCGCCTCGCCGAGGAGGTTGACGTTGAGGCGGAAGCCGTCGTCGCGCGCCTTCGCCAGGTGCTTGCCCAGCGCCGGGTCTTCGGCGTCGACGACGAGATGACCGATGATCTGGCGCAGCCGCTTTCGGGCCAACGGCACGACGACCGGCGGGGCGAGCGGCGCGACGAACGAGCCGAGTTGCAGCATCGTGCGGTCGATGCCGCCGAGGAAGCCGGACGCGTCGCCGGTCGTCAGGCGGCTCAGTTCGCGGGCCGCGACCCCCGAATCCTCGGGCCGGGCGACGCGGTCGACGAAGCGCACGCCGAGATCGAGGCCGGCCTCGTCGCGCACGAGCGCCGCGAGCTGCCCGGTCGTCGCCCGCTCGGAGCGGGTCTGACCGCGCTCGGTGGCGCGCGTCCACTCCTGGGCCAGCGCGACCGCCTCCTCGACGAGGGGGGCGTACGCCGCAGAGCCGGTGCCGCTCGTGTCCGGCCCGCCCGAACCGGCGCTCGGGTCAGCTGTCGCACCGGCGCTCGGGTCGGAGGCGGCCTTGGGGCCGTCGGTCAGCGGGCCCGCGGCAGGCTCGCCCACGCGGCCCTGCGACGGGGCGAACGCGGGGGCGTCCGTGTTGTCGCTCGGCGGGGGAAACGGCGTGTCGGAGTGCTCGCGGGGTTCGGTCATAGGCACGAGTATCCCGGCTGCGGCGGCGGGCGGTCTTGTCGAATCGGCGCGCCCCGGAGCCCGCACCGGGTCAACCGCCCCGGCTCGCACGGGCGGGCAGGCGTGGGCGGCTCGGGCGGCTGGGCCGGCTCGCGTCGCGGGGTGGTCGCGCGACCGGCCTCGGCGACATACTGGGCCAGCGCCGAGCGGCGCCTCGCGGGAGACCCGGCGCTCCCGCGACCCGACGGACGTGCGCGGGAGGAGAGCCGATGCCCGACGACAGCGAGCGCCGCATCGCCGACAGCGAGCGCCGGGTCGCCGACAGCGCGCTGAGCGGCCCCATCGCGGCCGCGCTGCCTCGGGCGATGTTGGCCCTCGTCGACGAGCTGACCTCGACGATGTTCTGCCTCAAGGACGCCGACGGGCGGTATGTCGCGGTCAACCCGACGTTCGTGCAGCGCACCAACGAGCGCTCCGCTCGGGCGGTGCTCGGCCGCACGGCCCCGGAGCTGTTCGTCCGCGAGCTCGCCGAGCGCTACGAGGAGCAGGACGGGCAGGTGCTCGCCACCGGCCGCCCGCTGCGCAACGAGCTCGAACTCATCCGGCCGCCCGGCGGGGTGGCCCGCTGGTACCTCACCGCCAAGCACCCGCTGCTGCATGAGGGGCGCGCGGTCGGGCTCGTGTCGATCTCCCAGGACCTCGGCAACGACAGCGTCGACGACGTCGACATGCACAGCCTCGGGCGGGTCGTCGACCACATCGACGCGCACCTGAACCGCCCGATTCGGGTGGCCGAACTCGCCCGGGTGGCGGGCTGCGGGGTCGATGCCCTCGAACGACGGGTGCGCCGGGCGTTCCACCGCTCCCCCGGCCAGCTCGTGCTGACCGCGCGCATCGACCACGCCCGCACGCTGCTCACCCAGACCCCTGAACCGCTGGCGCAGATCGCCCTCGACTGCGGCTTCTCCGACCAGGCGGCCTTCTCACGCACGTTCGCCCGGCTCACCGGGCAGACCCCCGGGCAGTTCCGCCGCGGCGCGCACACCGACTTCTGACC
>NZ_BCNQ01000009.1 GCF_001515525.1 Piscicoccus intestinalis NBRC 104926
GGTGCCGGGGCCGGCCGGGCGGGTGCAGTCGCGACCGGCGCGGTCGCGACCGGCGCGGTTCCGCGGTGGTCGTGCCCGGCCGCCGGCGCGACGACGGAGGTCACCCGAGCCGTCTCCACAGACTTGTGTGCATGCTGTCCGGTGGCGGCGAGGCCGAACCAGGCCGCGGCGGCGAGCACGAGCACGGCGACGGTGAGGCTCGCCTGCCCGTCGCGGGTCCGTGCGATCCGCGGGCTCGAGGCGCCCACCGCGGGGGCGACCGCCTCAGGCACGGCCATCGTCCCGTTCGCCGGCCGCCTCGGCATCGCGCTCGTCGGCGTCGGCCTCGTCGGCGCCGGTGGCGTCGTACCGAAAGGGGCCGGTCATGCCGGAGCGACCCTCGACCTCGATCGGGGGGCCGGGCAGAGCGGCGACGTCGAGCGCGAGCTCGCGGGTCACCGCAGCGGTGACCGCCGCGTCGCCGATCCCCAGCTCGTGCGAGAGGGCGGTGTGCGCCAGCGTGAGCGGCTTGGCGCTGGAGTCGAATCGGCGCGGCCGCCCGTCGACGGCGACCACCTGCGTGCCGCCGCTGACGACCCGGATGCCGAAGCCGGCGCCCTCGGCGGCGACGGTGATCGCGGCCGGCCCGGCGAGCACGACGTCGCCGGTGACCTCGGCGAGGTCGGCGAGCGGCCCGCCTCCGCGCCCGGCGAAGGCAGTGACGAGCAGGTCGGCGACGGCGCGGTCGAGCCGCTCGTCGACGAAGATCGCGGATTCGCTGCCGGCGCCGCGGCGGGCGTCGCCGTGCACGGTCGCGGAGACGACGTGCCGGTCACCGACGTCGTGGCCCTCGATGGTGGAGCCGGGGGCGAAGGTCCACGCGAAGAGCCCGGCGCAGAAGTCCTCGCTGGGCTCGTCGTCGACCCAGCACGGGCAGACGAGTGTGCAGTTGCAGGCTTCGACGAAGGTGCCGCTGAGGTGGTAGCTGACATTCATGTCGGCGTCCTTTCGGGCGTCAGTTGCGCAGGTTGACGGGGGCGGAGGCGGATCCGCCGTTCGCACTGGTGGCGGCGACGGCCGAGCTGACGGTCGGCACGAGCGCGGCGTCGCCGGCGGTCAGGGTGCGCCGCACGTCCCAGGCACCGGTGGCATCGACGGGCCCGGAGCCGATCTCGGCGCCGGCGCAGGTGACGACCACCCGGGCGGGCAGCGGCCCGGCGAGGGTGCCGCCGATCCGCCACTGCCGGCGGGAGGTGCGGTACTCGCAACGGGTCACGGTCAACTCATCCGGCACGGGCGCCGGAACGACGGTGACCGAGACCGTATCCGAGGCGGATTCGCCACCCGGGCCGGTCAGGGTAAGCCGGAATTCGAGCGTCCCGGCGGCGGGTGCGTCGAGGTGCGGAGTCGGGGTGGTCGCGCCGTTCAGATGCACCGGCTCCGCGCCGGGCTCCTGGGTCCACGACCAGGCGGCGATGTCCCCGCGCGAGGAGGTGCCGTCGAGGTCGACGCGGCGCCCGGGGGTGGTTGTGAGGTCTGCCCCGGCGTCGGCGAGCAGCGGCAGGACCGGCCCGGGCGGGCCGGTGAGCGACACCGGGGCGACCCCCGACCCTCCGGCGGCGGAGGTGACGAGCAGCGTTGCGGGCACGGCGGACACTCCGTCGAACACGGTGGGGTCGCCGGTCAGGGGGCCGTGCCCGGGCACGCTGAGCTGTGGGCCGCCGTCGGGCCCGGCGTCCGAGGAGCGTGCGGCGACCGTGAGGGTGCCCGCACCGGGCGAGTATTCGGCGCGCTCGACGGTGACGAGGTCGGTCACGGTCGCCTGCGCGCGGGTGGCGGGTGTGTCGCCGGCGTTGACGACGACGACCGTGGTGGGCACGGTGTCGACGGCCGCGCGCGCCACGTAGTCGCGATCGCCGGCGGCGAAGGCGACGCGGGGCGCGCCGAGTTCGAGCCTCTGGCCGGGGGCGCTGCGGGCGTGCACGTCGAGGGTCACGGCTCCGGCGGCGTCGCGGGCGTAGGTGGCGCGGGTGACCTCGACACCGAGCCGGCCGGCCAGGCGGCCCTGCACGGTGAACAGGTCGGTCTGCACGCGGTCGGGGTTGGTCGGATCGGCCGGGTCGGGCGGGCCGCCGGCCTCCCGGACCCGGGGACCGTCGACGCGGAAGACGTTGGTGCCGAACGGACTTCCGGAGATGCGCCGGGCCGTGACACCGTCTCCGAGGTAGCCGGACGGCGGGGCGTCGGCCCAGCGCAGGAACGGGGCGACGAGCCCGGCGTGCAGCACCTCGTCGAGGCGCTCGTCGGCGACGCCACGGTCGTCGGTGAACGCGACCCGCCCCCGCTCGTCGGCCGTCAGGGACTCGGTGACCCCATAGGGATGTGTGACGACGTACGTCGCCCCGGGGGTGACGTCATCCATTCGCACACGAATACGGGCGAACACGATGCGGGCCCCCTCCCGCGGCTCGCCGGTGCCGCCGAAGGCCGCCTCGAGCGCGAGGACGAGGCGGGCCCGGCCGACCGCCCCTGTTCCGCCGACCGGGAGCTCCGCCTCCGCAAAAAGGTAGAAAGCCTCCTCGGGAAAGTTGTCCGGGAAGTGCACGGGCGCGCCGGGCGCCGGCGGCTGTTCACCCGCCGGCGCCAGCGGATCGCCGCCGAGGGCCAGGTCCAGCCGCGTGCCGACCTCGTCCTCGAACCACATCGGAAACCCGTGCTCGGGGTGCCGCGGCCCGGCATACGCCAGGCGGTGGGAGTTCTCCGTTGCCATGACCCCACAGAGGGGCGGGCGGAGTCGGTGATACATGGCCGACCCGAACGTCGTCGCGGTCGCCCTGCTGGGCAGGAGGCGACAGCGCGACCGGGCCGGTCACTCAGTGCCGCCCCGAGTGCGCCGCGTGAGCGCCGCCTCGTGTATCGAGTGTGTGCGACACGCTGGATTCCGCGCCCGGCTCCACGACGACGAACTGGCCCATCATCCCGGCGTCCTCGTGCCGCAGGATGTGGCAGTGGTACATGTACGGGCTGCTCGGGTCGGTGAACTGCGGGAACCGCACGGCCAGCCGCACGCGGGATTTCTCCGGCACGTGCACGGTGTCCTTGCGGCCCGTCTCCCACGCGTGAAGCGGCCGGCCGTCGCGGTCGAGGATCGAGAAGTCGACACCGTGGATGTGGAAGTTGTGGGAGTAGACGTTGTTCTCCAGCTCCCAGATCTCGACGGCGCCGGCGGGCACGACCTCGTCGATGCGGGTCATGTCCATGCCTCGGTCGTTGATCGCGTCGTGCCCCTGGAGCCGGAACGTGCGGGCCCGGGCCTGCGCGGGCGGCGCGAGCGGCCCGGCTCCGCCGAGGTCGGCCGGCACGGCCGGTGAATCCCGCAGCGAGGCGGCTGCGCGCAGCTCCAGCAGCGCGAAGTCGCCCTCGTCGATGGTCTCCGGACCGGAGGCGGTGCCCATGACCACCCGCTCCCCCGGGGCGCACTCGACGACGATCTCGGCGCGCTCGGCGGGCCCGAGCGCCAGGCGCGTCAGGTCGACCGGCGCGGGCAGCAGCCCCTGGTCCGCGGCGACGAGCGCGAAGGGGCGCGCGTCGGCGAAGCACACGTTGTACAGCCGCGCATTCGAGGCGTTGAGCAGCCGCAGCCGCACCCGCCGGGTCGTGACGTCGACGAAGGCGTCGAGCGTGCCGTTGACGAGCATCCGCTCGCCCATCTGCCCGAACGTCGGCACGGCGTCCCAGACGACCTGCCCGTTCGCGTCGATCGTGCGGTCCTGCAAGATGACCGGGATGTCGTCGACCCCGTAGTCGCGCGGCAGCTGCGAGGCGGCTACGTCGCCCGGGTCGTCGACGACGATCAGCCCCGCGACCCCTCGGAACACGTGGGAGGCGGTCTGTCCGTGCGGGTGCGGGTGGTACCAGGCCGTCGAGGCCGCGTTGCCGACCTCCCACCGCGGCTCCCACACCCCGCCGGCGGTGATCGGTTGATGCGGCCCGCCGTCCATGCGCGCCGGCAGGTGCAGGCCGTGCCAGTGCAGGAGGTCGTCTCGGGCAGGCCGTTACGCAACCGCAGCGCCGCCGGCTCGCCCCGCGTCATCCGCAGAGTCGGACCGAGATAGGTGCCGTTGACCCCCCAGGTGGGCGTCGGATGCCCGGCGACGAACTCCGTGCTGCCCGTGCGCAGCGACAGCTCGGCGGGCGCCGCGCCGACCGCCAGCTGCGGCGGGATGCGCAGACGGTGACGCGCCGGGGAGTCGGTCCACCCGCCCGGCCGGGCCGGCTCCTTCGAGGTGCCCGGGGTGCCCGAGGTGCCGCAAGCTCCCGCCGCGGCGAGGGTCGCGCCGACGCCCGTCCATCGCAGAAAGTCTCTCCGTTTCACTTTGTAATCGTTACATCTGGAAATAGTGTGTGGCAAGATGGCTCTCGTGACCGATTCCTCGCTCGGCTTCCTCGTCGCGATGGTCGGCCGCCAAGCGGCGGCGGCCTTCAACGCCACGCTGGCCTCGCACGGCACCCACCCCCGCGACTACGCGGTGCTGCGCGCACTCGGAGACCGGCCCGGCTGCTCGCAACGCGAGGTCGCCGACGCCCTGGGCCTGCCCCCGAGCCGGATCGTCGGGCTCCTCGACGGCCTGCAGGAGGCCGGCGCGATCGAGCGGGAGCCGGACCCGACGGACCGGCGCGCCCACCGGGTCCGGCTCACCGACTCCGGCCGGGGCCGGCTGAACTCGCTGCAGGAACGGGCCGACCGGCTCGAGGCCGCGATCGTCGCCGACCTCGCACCGGCCGAGCGCGACGAGCTGCAGCGGCTGCTCGGGCGCGTCTCCGCGGCCCTGGCCCGAGAGGGCAGCGACGCGACGCGCCTCTGGTAGGAGCCCGCGCTGGGGTCGATCCGCACACTAGTCTGTGCTGTCGTCGGGCGCCGCGTCGACCGTCTCCACTGGCGCCGTCCTGGGCTATGCCGTGCACGCCAGCGGCGGCCGCGCCTCGACGTACCGGGCGAGCTGCGGCAGGCGTGTCACGCATTGGCGCGCAGGTTCAGGGACGTCTGACGGCACAGGCTCCGCCCGACCCAGGGCGTCGGCTTCAGACCGACTCGGCGATGGCCTGCCCCAGCTGGGTCGTCGTGGCCGAACCCCCGAGGTCGGGGGTCGCGTGCTCCCCGGAGGCGAGCACGCTCTCGATGGCCTGCAGGATCGCCGCGCCGGCGTCGGGCTCGCCGAGGTGGTCGAGCATCATCGAGGCGCACCAGATCTGCCCGATGGGGTTGGCGATGCCCTGGCCGGCGATGTCGGGGGCCGAGCCGTGGACCGGCTCGAACAGGCTCGGGTAGGTGCGCTCGGGGTTGATGTTGGCGCTCGGGGCGATGCCGATCGTGCCGGTGCAGGCCGGGCCGAGATCGGAGAGGATGTCGCCGAACAGGTTGCTCGCCACGACGACGTCGAACCAGTCGGGGTGCAGCACGAAGTTCGCCGTGAGGATGTCGATGTGGAACTTGTCGACGCGCACGTCGGGGTAGTCGCTCGACATCGCCGCGACCCGCTCGTCCCAGAACGGCATCGTGATCGAGATGCCGTTGCTCTTCGTCGCCGACGTCAGATGCTTGGTCGGGCGGGAGCGGGCTAGCTCGAAGCCGTAGCGCAGGAGCCGGTCGACGCCGACGCGGGTCATCACCGTCTCCTGGATGACGGTCTCGCGATGCGTTCCTTCGAAGAGCCGGCCGCCGGCGTTGGAGTACTCGCCCTCGGTGTTCTCGCGCACGACGAAGAAGTCGACGTCGCCGGGCTCGCGACCGGCCAGCGGACTGCGCACCCCCGGCATGAGCTTGACCGGGCGCAGGTTGACGTACTGGTCGAAGTGGCGCCGGAACTGCAGCAACGAACCCCACAGCGAGACGTGGTCGGGCACGACGTCGGGCCAGCCGATGGCGCCGAAGAAGATCGCGTCGAAGCCCTTGAGCACCTCGAACCAGTCGTCGGGCAGCATCGTGCCGTGCTCGACGTAGTAGTTCGCGCTGGCGAACTCGAAGTCGACGAGTTCCAGGTCGAACCCGAACCGGCCGGCGGCGGCCCGCAGCACCCGCACGCCCTCGGGCACCACCTCCGTGCCGATGCCGTCGCCGGGGATGACCGCGATCCGATACGTCGTCATGGGTGCTCCCTGTCGTGAGCTCGTCGAGGGCTGTCGTCGAGGGGTCGTGCTCGCCAGGCTATGTGCCGGGGCGCAGTTCGCGCTCGCTCGGCAGCTTGGCGTCCAGCCCGGCGAGCGCCTCGTCGAGACTCGGCGCGACGACGAGATCCTCGATCGCCGTCTGCCGCAGGAACCCCGCGTCGCCGATGCCCCGGATCGCGCCGAGCAGCGGAGCCCAGAAGCCGCCGGCGTCGAGAAACCCGACCGGCTTGTCGTGGTAGCCGATGACGCGCCACGTCCACACCTCGAAGATCTCCTCGAGCGTGCCGAGCCCGCCGGGCAGGGCGAGAAACGCGTCGGCGTGCTGGGCCATGAGCGCCTTGCGCTCGTGCATGCCGCCGACGACGTGCAGTTCGGTGAGGTCGTCGCGGCCCCACTCGCGGGTCAGCATGTCACGCGGGATGACCCCGATCACCTCGCCGCCCGCGTCGAGCGCGCCCTGGGCGAGGTCGCCCATGAGGCCGAATCCGCCTCCGCCGTAGACGAGTCCGATGCCCCGCTCGGCCAACTCCCGGCCCGTGTCGTAGGCGAGCCGAGCCCACGCCGGATCGGCGCCCGGGCTGGAGGCGAGGAAGACCGCGACGCGGCGCAGACGAGGCATCGCCCGATCGTGTCACGGGCGCTGTCAGGGCCCTCGCGAGGGAGACCAGGTCGCCGGGAGCGCTGGGGAGGCCATCGGCATCTGCGAGGTATTCGCCATATCGACACTCTCGGCAGCGGCACCTTTCCAGCGTCAACGCTGTGACCACCAGTTTTTCCATGTGGCCAGCCGTGACGGCCCCATCGCGATCGTCGTTTTGGTTCTTCCTCGCGGCCGCACGGCCCGATCAGCGGATTCCGCGCAGCCGAAACCCGGCCAGCAGGGCGCAGATGCTGATGAGTGACAGCACCAGCAAGTAGTAGGCGGGTGCGATGTCGGAACCCGTGAGGGTCACCAAGGCGGTTGCGATCGTCGGAGTGAAGCCCCCGAAGACGCTCACGGTCGCGTTGTAGCTGAACGAGAGGCCGGTGGCCCGGGCCTCGACGGGGAATGCGTCGGACATCACCGACGGGAGCGCACCGAAGTACAGCGCCGTCATCGAGACGCGTCATGACGAGCGAGCCAGAGGTCGGCGAACTCGTAAACCCGAAGGCCTCGACCCATCAGCTCGGCGGCGGGCCGGAGGAGGTGCGGATGTGCAGACGTGCTTCGACGAGGTGGAGTCGGTGCGCCAACCGTGGGTTGTCGAGACGGTCGATGAGGTAGCGCCCGGCCTGAACGCCGACGGCGAGGCTGCCGTTGTCGACGGAGGTGAGTGAGATGCGACGGAGCCGGGCCAGCGAGGTGTCGTCGTAGCCCACGACGCTGACGTCGCCGGGCACGTCTAGGCCCAGCTCGTCGGCGGCCGAGAGGGTGGCGACCGCGCTCAGGTCGTTGAACGCGAACACGGCGGTCGGCCGGTCCCGCCGAGCGAGCAGCTGGCGCGCGACGGGATAAGCGATGTCTTCGTTCGCGCCGCCGGGCAGCACGAGGCCCTCCAGGCCCGCCTCCCGCATCGTCTGGTCGAACCCGCCGGCGCGCAGTTCGCCCACGAGACCGGGACCACTCAGGTGGGCGATGCGCCGGTGCCCCAGGTCGAGCAGGTGCCGGGTCGCCAGGCACCCGCCCACGAGATCGTCGTCGACGACGATGTCGCCGTACTCCAACTCCGGCTCCCGCGTGCCCGCCACCACGACCGGCACGAGCTGCGCGGCCTCACGGACCGCCTCCTCCTCCACCGTCTGGCCGACGACGACGAGTCCGTCGATCCCCTGGTCGACGAGGGTCTCCACCGATCGCCGCCCGACGCGCACGTCGGTGCCGCTGTCGGCGAGCACGGTGCCCAGACCGGCCCCGTGCAGGGAGGCGGTCAGCCCAGCGAGCAGGTCGACGAACCACGGGTTGGCCAGGTCGTTGATGAGCACGCCGACGACGTCGCTGCGGTGCGTGGACAGACTCCGGGCGCTGCGGTTGGGCCGGTACCCGAGTTCGGCCATCGCCCGTTGCACCAGCTCCCGGCGTTCCGGGCTCACGTGCGGCGCGTCGCGCAGGACGAGGGAGACGAGGGACTTCGACACGCCCGCGCGTTGGGCGACGTCACGGATCGTGGGGCCGCGGTCACCATGCGTTCCGGCCATCTCCACCTCCTTCGCGGGCAGGGGTAGTCAAACAGGTCACCCTCGTCGGCTTGCCGAGACACCCGACGGTCCGCTAGTTTGGACCGGTCCATACTTGTCCAACATATGGGTGTGGGGGTCGAAGGAGACGAGAGATGAGTCGGACGGGAGACCGACGGTTGGTCGCGGGCATGGTCGGCGGCGGGGCGGGTGCCGACATCGGCAAGACGCACCGTTTCGCGATGCGCCTGGACGACCGGTTCGTCCTGGCCGCAGGGGTGTTCGGCCGCGACGCCCACTCCTCTCGGGCGACCGGCGCAGCCTTGGGCGTCGACCCGGATCGGGTCTACGACGACCACGCGCAGATGGCCGCCGCGGAGTCGGCGCGGGAGGACGGCTGCGATGTCGTCGTCATCGCCACCCCGAACGACAGCCACTTCGAGATCGCGAAGACCTTCCTGGAGGCGGGCATCTCGATCGTGTGCGAGAAGCCGGTCACGTCCACGGTCGCCGAGGCGGCCGAACTCGCTCGCCTGGCCGACGAGAAGAACCTCGTCTACGCGGTGCCGCACGTGTATTCGGCGTACGCGATGGTGCGGCACGCGGCCTGGCTCGTGCGCTCCGGGGCACTCGGCGCGATCCGTCTCGTCGTCGCCGAGCACGCCTCCGGCTGGAACGCCGCGCCCCTCGAGCGCATCGGCCACAAGCAGGCCGGCTGGCGCACCGACCCCGAGATCGCGGGCCGCGCCAGCGTCGTCGGCGACCTCGGCACCCACGCCTACCACCTCACGCGCTACGTGACCGGCCTCGACGGCGAGCACGTCAGCGCCCGCATGGACACCCTCGTGCCGGGGCGTCGCGTGTTCGACAACGCGAACATCACCGCGCGCCTCACCGGCGACGTGCCCGCGACGATCTGGGCCTCGATGGCCGCGACCGGTCACGTGCACGGGCTGCGCATCCGCGTCTTCAGCGAGAACGCGAGCCTGGAGTGGGCGCACGAGGACCCGCATCGCCTCATCGTGCGTGGCCTCGACGGCGAGGCCCGCACCCTCACCGAGGGCATGGCCACGCTGTCGGCCGACGCGACCCGCCTGACCCGCGTCGGACTCGGGCACGCCGAGGGCTTCATCGAGGCCTTCGGCAACTTCTATCGTGATGTCGCCGACGTGGTGATTGCCCGCCGCGACGGCGCTGCGGCACCCGAGGCGACACAGGCGCCCCAGGCGCGATTCCCCGATGGCGACGACGGCCTGCGCGGCGTCGAGTTCGTCGAGGCCGTCACGCAGTCGCACGACGGCGGTGGCCGGTGGGTCGAGTTGCCCACCCGGCCCCGCCCCCGCTCCAGCGACACCAGCGACACCGAGGAGGCCTGACATGGCAGACCCGATCCGCATGGCCCTCATCGGAGCCGGTTTCATCGGCGGGGTGCACGCCGCCGCCCTGGCCGCCGACCCCGAGGTCGACTTCGCGGTCGTCTACGACATCGACGACTCCCGGGCGAGCCAGCTCGGCGAGCGGCACGGCGCGCTGGGCACGACCGAGGTGGAGGTCGCCTTCGACCCCGAGCGGGTCGACGCGGTGCTCATCGCCTCCTCGACCGACACGCACGCCGCCCACCTGCGCCGTGCCGCGGACGCCGGCCTCGCGGTGCTGCTGGAGAAGCCGATCGACCTCGACCTGAGCCGCGCCATCGACGCCGCGCGGCACGCGCAGGCCGCGGGCGTCACGGCGATGGTCGACTTCAACCGCCGCTTCGACGTCGCCTACGCCGAGCTGACGGCAGCGGTGGCGGCCGGCGGGGTCGGCGACGTCGAACTCGTCCAGCTGACGAGCCGCGGTCCGTCGATGCCGCCGCTGGAGTACATCGCGGTCTCCGGCGGACAGATGCGGGACCAGGCCGTGCACTTCTTCGACCTGGCCCGCTGGATCACCCGTCAAGACCCGGTGGCCGTGCACGCGATGGGCTCTGCCCTGGCCGACCCGCGGATCACCGCGCACGGCGACGTCGACACCTCCATCACCTCGCTGCGGCTGCCCTCCGGCGCCCTCGTGCAGATCGACTGCGCCCGGCGCACCGGGTACGGCTACGACGAGAAGATCGAGGTGCACGGCTCGACCGGCATGATCGAGGCCCGCCGCCAGCGGGTCGGCGCCGTCGCCCGCTACGGACCCGGCGCCGTCACCGAACCGGGCCTGTACCCCGGCTGGTTCGAGCGCGTCCAGCCGACCTACGCCGCCGCGATCGGGCACTTCGTGCGCTCGCTGCAGGCCGGCGTCCCCATCCAACCGTCGCTGGCCGACGGCCTGGCCGCCCAGGCCATCGCCGAGGCCGCCACCGCCTCCCTGGCCAGCGGGCGCACCGAGCTGATCGACTACCCCGCGTAGCGCACGGGCACGGACGCCTCGGACGCCTCCGGACGCCTCCGGACGCCTCCGGGGGCCTCCGGGGGCCTCCGGGGCACGGATTGCCCTCCTCTTCGGCTCCGGTCAGGATCGGCCGCCACCGTTCGGACTATCACCGCGCCCCGATTTCTCGGCGCCGATTCGAGTCACCGCAGGTCAGCGGCTTGTACCGACACAACGGCTTTCCGCGGTGATAGTCCGAGCGGTGGCCGGGCAACGAGCCGCGGGGGTCACCCGCCGACGTACGCGGCCAGGTGCTCACCGGTCAGGGTCGATCGAGCCTCGACGAGCTCGGCGGGGGTGCCCTCGAAAACGACTCGGCCCCCGTCGTGCCCGGCGCCGGGGCCGAGGTCGATGATCCAGTCGGCGTGGGCCATGACCGCCTGGTGGTGCTCGATGACGATCACCGAGGTGCCGGCGTCGACGAGCCGGTCGAGCAGCGCGAGGAGGTTCTCCACGTCGGCCAGGTGCAGGCCGGTCGTCGGCTCGTCGAGCACGTAGATCGAGCCCTTCTCGCCCATCTGCGACGCGAGCTTGAGCCGCTGCCGTTCGCCGCCGGACAGCGTCGTCAGCGGCTGCCCGATCGTCAGATAGCCCAGCCCGACGTCGGCGAGCCGGACCAGGATCTTGTGCGCGGCCGGCACCCTCGCCTCGCCGGCGCCGAAGAACTCCACCGCCTCCGCCACCGACATCGCCATCACCTGCGCGATGTCGCGCCCACCGAGGTGGTACTCGAGCACCTGCGCCTGAAAGCCCTTCGCCTCGCAGACCTCGCACGGCGAGGAGACCGTGTCCATGAACCCCAGCTCGGTGTACACGACCCCGGCGCCCTTGCAGTTCGGGCAGGCGCCCTCGGAGTTCGCGGAGAACAGCGCGGGCTTGACGCCGTTGGCCTTGGCGAACGCCTTGCGCACCGGCTCCAGCAGGCCCGTGTACGTCGCCGGGTTGGAGCGGCGCGAGCCCCTGATCGCGCCCTGGTCGATGACGACGACGTCGTCGCGGCTGCCGAGCGAGCCGTGGATGAGGGAGGACTTGCCAGAGCCCGCCACCCCGGTCACCGCGCACAGCACCCCCAGCGGCACGTCGACGTCGACGTCGCGCAGGTTGTGGGTGGCCGCCCCGCGGATCTGCGCGGCGCCGGTCGCCGAGCGCACCGTCTCCTTGAGGCGGGCGCGGTCGTCGAGGTGCCGGCCGGTGCTCGTGTCGCTGGCGCGCAGTCCGTCGACGGTGCCCTCGAAGCAGATCGTGCCGCCGCCGGCACCGGCTCCGGGGCCGAGGTCGACGACGTGGTCGGCGATCGCGATCATCTCCGGCTTGTGCTCGACGACCAACACAGTGTTGCCCTTGTCGCGCAGCGCGACGAGCAGCTCGTTCATGCGGTCGATGTCGTGCGGGTGCAGCCCGACCGACGGCTCGTCGAAGACGTAGGTGACGTCGGTGAGCGACGACCCGAGGTGGCGGATCATCTTCGTGCGCTGGGCCTCGCCGCCCGAGAGCGTGCCCGCGGGCCGCTCCAGGGACAGGTACCCGAGTCCGATGTCGACGAATGAATCAAGTAGATGCAACAAACCGGCGAGCAGCGGTGCGGCCTCCGGGTGGTCGAGCCCGCGGATCCACGCGGCGAGGTCGGTGATCTGCATCGCGCAGCAGTCGGCGATGTTCAGCCCGTCGATCCTCGACTCCAGCGCGTGCGGGGCTAGGCGGGTGCCGCCGCACGCGGGGCACGGCTTGAAGACGACGGCGCGGTCGACGAACGCCCGCACGTGCGGCTGCATCGCCTCGCGGTCCTTGCTGAGCATCGACTTCTGGATGCGACCGATGAGTCCCTCGTACGTGAGGTTGATGCCCTCGACCTTGATCTTCGTCGGCTCCTTGTAGAGCAGGTCGTCGCGCTCGGCCTTCGTGAACTTGCCGACGGGCTTGTCCATGTCGAAGCCGTAGCCGGAGAAGATGCGCCCGTACCAGCCGTCCATCGAGTAGCCCGGCACGAGGATCGCGCCCTGCGACAGTGACTTGGCGTCGTCGACGATCGCCGTGAGGTCGAAGTCGGAGACGCGTCCGGTGCCCTCGCACTCGGGGCACATGCCGCCGATGAGCGTGAAGGTCCGCTTCTCCTTCGTGCCCTTCCTCGCGCCGGTCTGGATCGTCACCGCCCCCGCCCCGGAGACCGAGGGCACGTTGAACGAGTACGCCTGCGCCGAGCCGACGTGCGGGTCACCCAGCCGCGAGAACAGCAGTCGCAGCATGGCGTTCGCGTCGGTGGCGGTTCCGACGGTGGAGCGCAGGTTGGCACCCATGCGCTCCTGGTCGACGCGGATCGCGGTCGTCAGCCCCTCCAGGTGGTCGACGTCGGGGCGGGCCAGCGAGGGCATGAAGCCCTGAACGAACGCGGGGTAGGTCTCGTTGATCATCCGCTGCGATTCGGCGGCGATCGTGCCGAACACCAGCGAGCTCTTCCCGGAGCCGGAGACCCCGGTGAACACCGTCAGCCGCCGCTTGGGGATGTCGAGGCTGACGTCGCGCAGGTTGTTCTCGCGCGCGCCGCGCACGCGGATGAGGTCGTGGCTGTCGGCCGTGTGGGTGGCGTCGTCCCGCTGCGCCATCGTGTGCTCCCCCTCGTCGAGGCGGGGGCCACCTGCTGGTCCCCCACCGGCTCGCGTGGCCCGATCAGGGTAACCGGCGCCACGGCGCCCGCCCCGGTCTACGCCGCCGGAGCCGGGCGCTCACCGGCCGCGACCCGGCTCCACAACTTGACCTAGGCCAACGCGCGCGTGCCGGTCATGGGTGAAGCTGGAGACACCGGCCGTTGCCGCCCGCGAAGGAGGAGTAGCCATGACCGCCCGCCTGAGAATCCACCGCGGCTACGCCCCCGCAGACGCGGTCGTCATGCTCGAGACCGGCGAGCTCGGCCCCCTGTCCGGGGACGTGTCGGAGTTCGACGTCCCCGCGGGCACGCACATTCTGTCGTTGAAGATCGGCTACCTCAGCGGCATCCCCACGCGCATCACCGTCCCGCCGCGCACTGTTCTCGAGATGAGCGTCATCGACAATCCGGACGCCGTACTGCCAATGGTGCAAGGCGGATTCGTCAAGTTCGCGCCGACCGACGACCCGGCGAGCCCGACCCTGCAACTCGTCCCGCTCGAACAGTCCGCCTGAGGCCCGGGCAGGCCCGGACACCCCCGCGGCGGGTACCTGACCTTTACGCGGACGCCCCGACGGGCCACCATGACGGAGACGGTTTTGTCCGTATTGCCGTGACACGCCATGACGAGGTGGCCCGTGGAACCGACCGCGCCCGGGCGTCGGTGGGTCGACGCCGTTCCACTCTTCGCCGCCCTGAGCCCCGCCGAGCGTGACCGGGTGGCCGAGTTGACTCGGCTGGTCACCGCGGAACCCGGCGAGTGCGTGCAGGCGGCGGGTTCGCCCGAGCACCGGCTGGTCATCGTCGTGTCGGGCCACCTGCGGGTCGTGCACATCGAACCGACCGGGCGAGAGCGCCTCGTGCGGATCATCGCAGCCGGCGAGTACGTCGGCGACACCGCGTTCGTGCTCCGCAGGCCGCCGGTGCACTTCGCCTTCGCCGAGCGCCGAGCACGCCTGGGGCTGCTGGATCATCACGATCTGGCGGCGCTGACGGACGAGCATCCGCTGCTCCTTCGGCACATGCTGCAGGTCGCCACCGAACGGCTGCTCGCGGCCGAACGGCTCCTGGCCGCCTCCCGCACGAGCGACGTGACGGCCCGCCTGGCGGCCTACCTGCTGCGACTGCCCCGGCGCGAGGGCGCGGACGGGGACCGCTGGGTGACGTTGCCCGTGCAGCAGAAAGATCTGGCGTCGTTCCTCGGAGCCCGGCCGGAGACGCTGTCGAAGCGCATGCGCGCGCTCGTGCGAGACGACGTCCTCGCCAGACGGGGACGACGCGACATCGCCCTGCGGGACCTCGCGCTGCTGGAGGAACACGCCGCGGCCATCGACTGACCGGACCAGCCGCGCGAGGAGGGCCGGGTTTGCGTCTGCGTGTGGGTCCCCGCGTGCCGGCGGGCCGCGCCGGCCCGCGCCGGCCCGCGTCGGCCCGCGTCGCCGCGTACGCGCCGACGGGCTAGCATCCCGGGTCGGGGGCGGTACCGTCTCGGAGCCGACGAAATGAGACACCTATGACCCTGTCGCTGGACGACCCGTGGCTCGTGCGCGAGCAGGGGGTCGACGCCTCGTGCCTGGGCTCCACCGAATCGGTCTTCGCGCTGGCCAACGGCTACGTCGGCATGCGCGGGACCCTCGACGAGGGCGATCCGCGGCATGCCCCCGGCACGTTCATGTCCGGCGTCTACGAGACCCACCCGCTGGCCTACCCGGAGGGCGGCTACGGCCACCCGGAGGAGGGCGAGGCGATGGTCGGGGTGGCCGACGGGTCGGCGATCCGGCTCCTCGTCGACGGGGTGCCGCTGGATGTGCGGTCTCCGGCGTTGCAACACCACGAACGGGTGCTCGACCTGCGCGCCGGCACGCTCGAGCGCGAGGTGCTCTGGCGCGCGGCCAGCGGCGCGCTCGTGCGGGTGCGTTCGAACCGGCTCGTCAGCCTCACGCAGTGCTCGGTCTGCGCGATCCGCTACGAGGTGGCGGTGCTCGAGGGCAGCGCGCGGGTGCTCGCGCGCTCCGGGCTCGTCGTCAACGAGAGCCCGCCCGAGATCGAGAACGACGACCCGCGCGTCGGCGCGACCCTCGATGCGCCGTTCGAGGCGCTGGCGCCGGGCCGCGAGCGCGCGGTCGGCGGGTTGCTCGTGCACCAGACGCGCCGGTCGAAGGTTCGGGTCGCCGCGGCCGTCGAGCACGTCGTCGGCACCGACTCCGACGTCGCTGCGGCCGAGATCGAGGAGGGTCTCGCCCGCGCCGACGCCGGCCTGACCGACACCGACGCGGCGGTCGATCGCGACACCGGCGTCCGGGCCGGAGACGGGCCGCCCCCGGTCACGCAGGAGGCCGACCCGCCCCCGGACGCGAGCGTGCGCACCGAGGTGGAGCCCGACCGCATCGTCACCTCGGCGGTCGTCGACCTGCGCGCCGGGCAGCGGCTCGTCCTCGTCAAGCACCTCGGCCACGCCGCTTCCGACGAGAGCAGCGCCGACACGCTCACCGAACTGGCGCTCGCCGCGCTCACCGACTCCGTTGCCCTCGGCTGGGACGAATTGGCCCGCCGCCAGCGGGCTTTCCTCGACGACTTCTGGCGCGAGTGCGACGTCGAGCTCGACGGCGACCCCGAGCTGCAGGTGGCCGTGCGCTACTGCCTGTTCCAGCTGTTGTCGTCGGCGGTGTGCATCGACGACGCGCCGCTGGGCGCCAAGGGTCTGACCGGCTCCGGGTACAGCGGCCACACGTTCTGGGACATCGAGGGGTTCGTCCTGCCCGCGCTCACGCTGCTGCGCCCGGAGGCGGCGGCGCGCCTGCTCGGGTGGCGCTCGGGGCGGCTCGACCTGGCCCGGGAGCGCGCCGACGTGCTCGACCTGCAGGGTGCGTCGTTTCCGTGGCGCACGATCAGCGGCCGGGAGGTGTCGGCGTACTGGCCGGCGAGCACCGCCGCGATGCACGTCAACGCCGACATCGCCCGCGCCTTCGACCACTGGAGCAACGCCACCGGCCGGCCCGTCGAGGAGGTCGGCGGTCTCGGGGTGCTCGTCGAGACCGCCCGGCTGTGGATCTCGATGGGCAACACCGACACCGACGGTCGCTGGCACCTGTTCGGCATGACCGACCCCGACGAGTACACCGGGGTCGTCGACGACAACGTGTTCACCAACCTCATGGCGCAGCGCAACCTGCGGGTTTCGGCGCAGCTGTGCGAGGCCGACGCGCAGCAGGCCGCGCGTCTCGGGGTCGACGCGGACGAGATCGCCCGCTGGCACGAGACCGCCGACGCCGTCTACGTGCCGTGGGACGAGGCGCGCGGCGTGCACCCCGCCAACGAGGGGTTCACGTCCTACCGCGAGTGGCGGTTCTCCCAGAAGACGGATCGCTATCCGGTGCAAGAGCATTCGCACTACGCGAAGATCTACCGGCGGCAGGTGCTCAAGCAGGCCGATCTCGTGCAGGCGATCTGGTGGTGCCGCGACGCGTTCACGCCCGAGCAGGTGGCGGCCGACCTGGAGTACTACGAGGCCCGGACCGTGCGCGACTCCTCGTTGTCGGCGGCCGTGCAGGCCGTCGTGTGCGCGCAGGCCGACCACGTCGACCTCGCCTACGCCTACGCCCGGGAGGCGGCGCTCGTCGACCTTCGCGACGTCAACGGCGACGGCGCCAAAGGGCTGCACCTGGCCTCGATCGCCGGGTCGTGGTTCGCGATCGTCGCCGGGCTCGGCGGTCTGCGCGAGGACCACGAGGTGCTCGAGCTCGCCCCGCACCTGCCGTCGGCGCTGACGCGCACCGCCTACCGCGTGCACTGGCGCGGCCGACTCCTGTTCGTCGAGACGACCGCGCAGGGCACGACCGTGAGCCTGCCGCGAGCCGGGGACGAGCCGGTCGACGTCGTCGTCGACGACCGCACCCTGCGGGTCACGCCGCAGGAGCCCGCGCGGGCGCCCCTGAAGCAACCGGCTCCGCTGCGAGCGACCCCCACGCAGCCGGCCGGACGCGAGCCGCGCGCCTGATCAGGACCGGACGTCTGCGTGGGCACGACGGCTCGACTTATGATTCGCGTTGGATCATATTTTCGACACAACGTGGATCACCGCACGTGACGACGGCAGCCGGAGCAGCCCACCAGTGAGCAACATCGCCACCATCCATCCGCGCGATCCGCACGCGCCCCGACTCGACGAGCGGGTGCGCCGCACGCGCCGCCGCCTCACCGAGGCCCTCATCGAACTCAGCGCCGACCGCCCGCTGGAGGCGATCACGGTGCGGGAGCTGACCGGTCGCGCCGGCGTCGGCTACGCGACGTTCTTCCGGCACTACGGCAGCATCGAGGCGCTGCTGCGGGGCAGCGTCGACGACATGCACCGGGACATGATGGCGCTGCTGCCGCCGCTGACCGGAGACGCACCCGCGCGGGCCGGCGCGATCGTGTTCGAGCACGCGGCGCAGCACCCGGGGATGTACCGGCTCCTGCTCAAGGCCGACCGGTCCCTCGGCCTGACCACCAAGATCATGGAGGTCAGCGCCACGAGCCTGCTGGAAATCTTCGAGTCGCGGCCGGATGCGCGGATTCCCGCCAATGTGGCCGCCGACCACTTCATCGCCTCGTTCCTGCACCTGATCGAGTGGTGGCTCGACCACGACCGGCCCTACCCACCGGAGCGCATGGGGCAGATCTACCAAGAGCTCATCCTCGGTCCCGTCGAGGCGACAGCCCTGCGGCGCCGGCCGACCTGAACCTAGGGTGGTGGCGACCCCGACAGGTTCGCCCCGACACAGGAGTCCGCCATGCGTATCGCCAACCTCACCGACCGTGCCGTGCTCCTCCCCGGCTCCGGCGAGCTGACCGGCTCCGACACAGTGCCTGCCGTCGACATCGCTTCGGCCAGCGACGGGCGGTTCGGCCCGGATGTCGCGTCGGTGTACGACGCCTGGGACGACTTCGTGGCGTGGGCGCGGCAGGCGTCGCTGCCGCAGGGCTCCTCGGTGCCGGTGTCGGAGCTGGGGCCCCCGGTGCCCAGCCCGCGGCAGATCTTCGCGATCGGGCTGAACTACCGCGACCACGCGATCGAGGCCGACCTCGAGATCCCCACAGAACTGGTCGTGTTCACGAAGTTCGCCTCGTGCCTCATCGGCCCGGTCGCCGACGTCGAGCTGGTCTCCGATCGGGTCGACTGGGAGGTGGAGCTGGTCGTCGTCATCGGCCGTGAAGGCCTGAAGATCGACGAGGCGAACGCGTGGGATCACGTGGCCGGGCTCACCGTCGGCCAGGACCTCTCCGAGCGGCGAGTGCAGTTCGCCGTCAAGCCACCGCAGTTCTCGCTCGGCAAGTCCTACCCCGGGTTCGGCCCGCTCGGGCCGGCGGTCGTCACGCCCGACGAGTTCGCCGACCGCGACGCCCTCGCCATCGGCTGCTCCCTCGACGGCGAGACCATGCAGGACGGCACGACCGCCGACTTCGTCTTCCCCGTCGCCGCGCTCGTCTCCCGCCTGTCGCAGGTGGTGCGTCTGCTGCCCGGCGACCTCATCTTCACCGGTACCCCCGCCGGAGTCGGTTCGGTCCGCAAGCCCCGCCGCTACCTCGCCGCCGGCGAGACCATCGTCAGCCGCATCGAGGGCATCGGCGAACTCACCACCCGCATGATCTAACCCGAGTCGCCCGGCCGCGGTCCACCCCGGTCCAACCCGGTCCAGCCCCCTCCCCGGGCCTCCCGGTCCAACCCGGTCGGCCCCGGACCGCCCCGGCCCAGCCCGGCCCAGCCCGGCCCAGCCCGGCCGAGCCCGGTCCCCCACTTCCCTGAAAACTGCGTGTCGCGGTGAGAACTGCTGTTCGTGCCGCAGTTCTCACCACGACACGCAGTTTTCACGGTCGGGGATTCTCAGGGTCGGGGGCTCAAAGTCCGGGCCTGAGAGTTGGGGCCTGAGAGTCGGGGTCTGTCAGAACAGCACGTAGCCGGTGGCCGCGGCGATGGGCGCGCTGAGGGCCACGGAGACGTACGCGCCGACCCGACCCTTGGCGGGCACGGCGGGCGCGCCGCGCATGGCGACCACCGACAGCACCGCGGCCGCGACCAGCACACCGATCAGCGCGCCGATCGCCCACGCGGGCAACCAGTTCCAGGGGCCGGCGACCGCGAGCAGCACGGTGGCGACGCCCCCATCGAGCACGCCGGACGCCAGCCGCAGCCGGTCCGATGGCCGCGTCAGCCGCACGAGCAGCCCCAACAGCACGGCGCCCGCCACGACGAGCGAGACGGTGCCGAGCACGCCGGGCCCGGTGCGCAGCGGGGTCGAGGAGTCGCCGGCCAGGTCTGCGCCGAGCGAGTCGATCGAGGAGTCGGTGACGGCCAGCGCGAGGCCGGCGCGACCGGCCGCCGGGTCGAGGGCCAGGATCGTGCGCATCCCGCCGGTGCCGCCGTTGTGCCAGGTCAGCTCGCTGCCGCCGCCGCCCTCGCCACCCTCGCTGCCGGAGGCGGAGACGATCCAGCCGAGGCCGAGGCGCTCCCCATCCGCGGTCGCCGTGACCGGCTGGGTGGCCTGCGCGCCGGGCGCCGAGCCGTCGAGCACGGCCTGCGCGAAGCGCGCGAGATCGCGAGCGGTCGTGCGGGTGGAGCTGCCGGCGGGCGCGAAACCGTCTCCGGTCCAGGGCTCGGCGGCGCGGCCGTTGGCCCAGCGCGGGGTCGGCACGCCGATGGGTTCACCCTCACCGGACGCGATGACCCGCGTCGCGGTCATGCCGAGCGGGGTGAACAGGCGCTGGCCGGCCAGGTCGGCCCACGAGTCGGCGCCGGCGGCCCGAGCCTGCGCCTGCCCGAGCAACGCCATGCCGAAGTTGGAGTACTCGAACCCGCCCGGCTCGCCGAACTCGTCGGCCTCCGTCGCGCGGGCTGCGTCGATCACCCGCTGCGCGGACCAGTCGGCGTACGGGTCGACGGGCGCGAACGCCGACCGCAGGCCCACCATGCCCGCGGGCAGCCGAGGCAACCCGCTGGTGTGAGTGGCCAACTGCTGCAGCGTGGCTGCCCCGGCGGGGGTGCCCTGCAGCTCGGGCAGGTGCCGCGAGAGCGGGTCGTCGAGGCGCATCTCGCCGCGCGCGACGGCGTCGGCGAGCAGGTGCCCGGTGAACACCTTGGTGATCGAGCCGAGCTCGAACGGGGTGTCGGCGGACGGGGCCGCTCCGTCTCCGGCTCCGGGATCGCCGCCGAGGCCCGCGAAGGCGGTCCCGCCGGCGTCGATTCGCGCGGCCGACAGGGCGCCCAGGCCGCGCCCCTCGCCGACGGAAGCCTCGAGGCGGCCCACGAGATCGGGGTCACCGGAGCGTTGACCGCTCGCGCGCGGGTCGGGCCCGAACACGGCCGCGAGCAACGCGCCGATCAGGGCCAGCACCGCGACCGACACGGCGACGGAACGTGGCATCACGCCTGACGGACGCGGCCCGGCGGTCTCGGGGTCCTTGGGAACAGGGGAGATCGAAGCAGGCATAAGAGTCCTCACAAAGGGCGAAGTTCGTTGGTTTGAAGCGGTATTCGCCGGTCACCGACCGGCGGCCGCCACGACGAGAAGGACGGGAACGACGCGATGCGGCGGCACGGTGTAGCGGCCACGGCCCGCGGAGACCAACCATCCGGCGGCCACGAGCTGACGCAGATGGTGGTACAGCTGGCCGGTCGTGCCGAGCTCCTCGTCCTGCGCGAGCTCGGCGGTGGTCTCGACTCCGGTCAGGACGAGTTGCACGAGCCGCAGCCGCACGGGATGGGCCAGCGCGGCCAGCGCGGAGGCCGTCTCATGCCAGTCCGACTCGAGCAGTTCGGCGGGGTCGACGCCCATCTGCCAGCGCACCGGCCCCGTCGGCAGATCGAGCTGCCCCGCGTAGATCAAGCCGCCTTGCGGTCGCCGCCGGGACAGCTCGTCGAGCAGCCAAAAGTCGCCACCGTACCCACTCGGGCCCTCAGCCGCGGCCGGCTCACTCTCGAACCGCTCGGTGAGGCGGGCCACGGCAGCCTCGAGAGCCGCGAGCCTCTCCTCCGTCGATGTCATGAGTTCATAATTACGTACTTACGTATTTAGATCAACCGCGAGGCGGCCTACGCCCCCCGAGAACCCCGTCCACGCCACCGAGGACGCCCCTGACAACGCCCGCCCATCCTGCGAACGGCAACGCCGGTGAGAACGCCCACGCCGCTGAAGGCACCCACGCCGCTGAGGGCACCGACACCCTGAGAACGCCCACTTCGCTGAACACTGCGTGTCGTGATGAGGACTGCAGCACGAACAGCAGTTCTCACCACGAGACGCAGTTCTCAGGGACGTTGGGTTTGGGGTGAGGTGAGCGGGTTACGCGGGGGCGTGGGTTACCAGGTGGTGGCGACGGAGCGGGAGACGAGCCAGCGGTCGCCCGCGCGACGATAGTCCTGGGCGAGTTGCAGGGGCCACGTGCTGCGGGCGCCGTAGACCGTGGCGTCGGTGCGGGTGCGGCCGACCAGGTGCGCGGTACGGCCGGCGACCTCGACAGTCACCGACTCCACGTCGATGTCGTGGTAGACGAACAGCCCGCGGCCCATCTCGCCGAGCCACTCGGCCCGAGGCTGCACGTGGCCGCCCATGTGGGTCAGCGTCATCTCCTCACCGAGCAACGCCCCGAGGGCCACCGTGTCATGCGCGGTCATCGCCTGCAGCTGGGCGGCGAAGGCGGCGCGCACACCGGGCTCGGCGGTGTCTTTCGTGGTCATCGCAGCTCCCTGGGTGGGCCATGGGCCGGTCGCCCCGCTCGACGTCGGACGGGTCGGCGCCCCGAGCCTAGACGCCCGAGCGCCGTCGATCACGCACCCGCGCAACGGACGGTCGGTCGCAACGGAGCCGGTGCCGGGCCCGTTACGCCCGAGCGCCGTCGATCACGCACCCGCGCAACGGACGGTCGGTCGCAACGGAGCCGGTGCCGGGCCCGGCGGGACACGGCCGAAGGCTGCCCTATCGGTCGAGGGCTAGGGCTGTAGCACGAGCCCCCGACCGAAAGGGCAGCCTTCGGCCGGATTGAGGGGGTGGGTCAGGGGGTGGGCATGCCGCCGTTGACGTTGAGGGTCTCACCGAGCACGTAGCTCGACTCCGGCGAGGCGAGGAAGACGTACGCCGGAGCCAGCTCGGTCGGCTGCCCCGCGCGGCCCAGCGCGGTCTGGTGGCCGAACTCGGGCAGGGCGTCGGCGGGCTGGCCTTCCGAGGGCTGCAGCGGCGTCCAGATCGGACCGGGAGCCACGGCGTTGACGCGAATCCCCTTGGGCGCCAGCGCCTCCGACAGCCCCTTGGTGAAGTTGTTGATGGCCGCCTTCGTCGAGGCGTAGTCGACGAGGGTCGGCGACGGCTGGTACGCCTGGATCGACGTCGAGTTGATGATCGTCGACCCCGGCTCCAGGTGCGGCAGCGCGGCGCGCACGAGCCGGAACATCGCCAGGATGTTGATGTCGTACGTGGCCTCGAGCTGCTCGTCGTCGATCTCGGTGAACTCGCCGGCGACCTGCTTGCCGCCGTTGTTGACGAGGATGTCGAGGCCGCCGAGCCCCTCGACCGCCTTCTCGACGAGCGTGGCCGCGAAGGCCTTGTCGCGCAGGTCGCCGGGCACGCGCACGGCGGTGCGGCCCGACTCCTCGATGATGCGCGCGATCTCGGCGGCGTCGCTCTCCTCCTCGGGGAGGTAGGTGATCGCGACGTCGGCGCCCTCGCGGGCGAAGGCGATGGCGGTAGCGGCGCCGATGCCGGAGTCGCCGCCGGTGACGAGGGCCTTGCGGCCGGTCAGGCGGCCGGTGCCGCGGTAGGAGTGCTCCCCGAGGTCGGCCTTCGGGGTCATCTCGGAGTCGAGGCCGACGCCGGGAAGCGCCTGGGCGGGCGGGCTGATCTGCGGGTAGCGCGTCACCGGATCCTGCAGGGTCAGCTGGTCGGTGGTGGTCTGGTCGGTGTCCTGATCGGACATGTGCCATCTCCTTAGTACATGCAGGGCATGACGGGGTAGAGACGTGTCGATATCGGGGTGATCGGTGGGTCGGGCGCTGCGACTACTCCACGGCGCCGGTGCTGACCTCATTCTTGTCCGTGCCCGGGTCCAGCTCCTCGGCGGGCCCGGCTGCGGCCTCGTCGGCCTCCGTCGAGTCACCCGCGTCGCCGTCCTCGGGCTGCGCGGCGTTGTCTCGCGCGGGGGTCTCCTCCGCGGTCGACGGCTGCGCCGGCTCGTCGTCACCCGCGACCGGCTCGTCGTCGGTCGCCGCCGGCTCGTCGTCGGTCGCGACCGGCCCGCCCGAGGGCTCGTCCGACTCCGCCTCGTCCGACGGCTGCGCCGACTGGGATTCGGTCGCCTCACCGGTGTCGCCAGCGGCCTGCGGCTGCCCCTCGTTGGCCGCGTCGGTCGCCTCTTCGGCGATGGCCTGGGCGGGGGCCTTGTCGGCGTTGCTCTCGTCGCTCATCGGGACCTCCCAAGTAGACAGACAATTCGCTGTCTCACGCTAGTGGGCACGGACTTCCCGCGCGAGCGGTGCCGGGCAGGGATGCGGAACGGCAAGGGGGTATCGGCAGGGTCTGGCGCTCGCCCGCGCGCTTCGTAGGCTGAATCGGGTGAACCCCAAGGACGAGCTGCGCGACTTCCTCAGCACCCGACGTGCGCGATTGACGCCGGCCGAGGTGGGGTTGCCCGTCTACGGCGTCAACCGCCGCGTCACCGGGCTGCGCCGCGAGGAGGTGGCGTTGCTCGCGGGCATCAGCGTCGAGTACTACATCCGCCTCGAACGCGGCCGCGTCGGGTCGGTCTCCGACACCGTGCTCGACGGACTGGCGCACGCGCTGCAGCTCGATGAGGCCGAACGGGACCATCTGCACAAGATCGTGCGGGCCGCGGCCGCGCCGAGCGGTGGTCGCCGTCAGGCACGACCGGCGCGCATGCGGGTGCGCGCGACGGTCCGGCGCGTGCTCGATCTCATGCCGAGCCCGGCGTACATCCGCAACGGCCGCTTCGACATCCTGGCCGCCAACGACCTGGGCCGCGCCCTGTACGGCCCGGTGTACGAGCGCTGCGGCCCCCGCGAGACACCGAACAGCGCCCGGTTCGTCTTCCTCGACCCTACGGCGCCAGACTTCTTCGTCGATCTGGACTCCGTGCGCAGCGACGCCGTCGCCTTTCTGCGCGCGGAGGCCGGCGGTGACCCCTACAGCCGCGAACTCCACGACCTGATCGGCGAGCTCTGCACGCGCAGCGAGCAATTCCGCCACCTGTGGGCCGCCCACGACGTGCGCTACCACCGGTCCGGCGTCAAGCGGCTGCACCACCCGCTCGTCGGCGACCTCACGCTCGACTTCGAGGCGTTCGAGCTGCCGAGCGACCCGGGCCAGCGCCTCAACGTCTACACGGCCGCCCCGGATTCGCCCAGCGCGCAAGCGCTCTCGCTGCTCGCCTGCTGGGCCTCTCCCCCGTCGGAGCCCGTGAGCGCGCAGCGTCCGCTCGAACCGTGAGCCAGCGCGACGGACTCCCTCACCGGCCTCACCGGCCGTGACGGGCTGACGAACGGACACCTTCCGGTCGACGGGACACCTGCGATCGCACGTGTCCGGTCGAGGAGCCGGTGCCCGGGCCGAGGCGGCGTGCGCCCCGGGCGGCCCGTCGTCACGCCGACCAGGAGTAGGGTCTCTGGCTGTTGCGAGGGCCGCGGCGCGGCCGGCCGGCGAGAGGTGGGGGTGTGGCGATGCCACTGCAGCGACGGATTCCGACGTGGGGCGAGCTGCGCCCGCTCGTGCAGTTCGAGAAGCCGACCTGGCGGCGCACGGAGGCGACCCTGGCGCGGGCGGCGACGATCGAAGACCTGCGCGCCCTGGCGAAGCGGCGCGCCCCCACAGCGGTCTTCGACTACGTCGACGGTGCCGCCGAGGGCGAGGTCTCGCTACAGCGGGCGCGGGAGGCGTTCCGGCGCGTGGAGTTTCGCCCGCACGTGCTGCGCGACGTCGCGCGGGTGCGCGCGGGTGTCGAGCTGCTCGGCGTGACCAGTCCGGTCCCGCTCGTGCTCGCGCCAACCGGTTTCACGCGGATGATGCACCACGAGGGCGAATGGGCCGTCGGTCGGGCCGCGGCCGCGGCGGGGGTGCCGTACGCGCTGTCGACGATGGGCACCGTCTCCGTCGAGGACCTCGCCGCCGACGTTCCGGAGGTGCAGCACTGGTTCCAGCTGTACCTGTGGCGCGACCGCGACGCCTCCCGCGACCTCATGCGCCGCGCCGCCGCCAACGGCTTCGAGACCCTCGTCCTCACGGTCGACACGGCGGTGGCCGGGCAGCGGCTGCGCGACGTCCGCAACGGCCTGACGGTGCCGCCCTCGCTGACCCCGCGCACGATCGGCGGCATGGCGATCCGCCCGCGCTGGTGGGCGAACGTGCTGACCAGCGAGCCGATCGAGTTCGCCTCGCTGCGCACCTCGGGAGGCAGCGTGGCCGACCTCGTCGACCGGATGTTCGACCCGAGCGTCACGCTCGCCGACCTCGCCTGGCTGCGCGAGAGCTGGCCGGGGCGCATCGTCGTCAAGGGCATCCAGCACCCGGACGACGCCCGAGACCTCGTCGACCTCGGCGTCGACGGCCTCATCGTCTCCAACCACGGCGGCCGCCAGCTCGACCGGGCGGTCGCGCCCCTGGAGCTGCTGCCCGAGGTCGTCGCGGCCGTCGACCACCGCGTGCCGGTGCTGCTCGACAGCGGCGTGCTCAACGGCGGCGACATCGTGGCCGCCGTGGCCCTGGGCGCCGACGCCGTCATGGTCGGGCGCGCCTACCTGTACGGGCTCATGGCCGGCGGCCAGGCGGGCGTGACCCGCTCGCTGGAGATCCTCACCTCGCAGGTGCACCGCACGCTGAGCCTGCTCGGGGTACCGGACGTGCGCGACCTGACCGCGAGCCACGTTCGGCTGCGGCAGGATTCGGCCGTCGCCGCGACGTGATCGACGCCGCGACGTCGCTGAGGGCGGCGGCTCAGTCGCCGATCCCTCCGAGGAAGTCGGCCGTCGCGGCGGCGATCTGTCGCTGGGCGACGTCGCGGGAGACGGTGGGCACCCCGTCTCCCGGCTGCTCGCCGTAGTCGCCGAAGTACGCGTGCGAGCCGCCCTCGACGGCAACGAAGCTCGCGCTCGGCAGCTGCTCGGCGGCGCCGCGCACGACCGAGGCGGTCGCCAGTTCGTCGCGGGTGCCGTAGATCGACAGCGCGGGCAGCGGCACGTCGCGCACCGAGGAGTCGGGGTAGGAGGCCCACAGCACGAGGCCGGCGATCCGGGGGTCGCCGGTTGCGGCCGCGCGGGCGGCCGCGACGCCGCCCAGGCTGTGCCCGCCCACCACCCACCTGCTGACCTGCGGGTTCGCGTCCATGACGCGGCTCGGTGCGCCGAGGGCGGCGAACGCCAGGTCGAACGGCTGCTTGACGATGACGACCCGGTGTCCGCGTTCGGCGACCCGCACGAGCAGCGGCACGTAGGCCCTCGGGTCCACCCGCGCGCCCGGCTGGAAGATCAGGCCCACGCCCGAATCAGGGGTTGTCGGCGCCAGGGTGATCGACGAGGAGCCCTGCGTCACAGTGACGCTCGGACTCGACGTCGCCGCGACCGCGGTCGGACTCGCGGAGAACGGCCGCAGGCACGCGAGCACGCCGCAGGCGAGCACGGTGACCAGCACGGCCGCCAGGGCCCGCACGAGAGGCCATCGGCGCCTGACCGGCGCGGGGCGGAGCGCGCGAGCGAGCAGCCCGGCTCCCACGAGGAACGCCAGAGCCAGGGTCACGGGGTGCGCCGGGTGCCCGGCGCGCAGCGTGTCGAAGCGGGTGAGCGCCAGCCACAGCGGCACCGCGAGCCAGGCTCCCGCGACGAGCAGACGCAGCCACCGATGCCCGCGCGAAACCGAGTCCCCGTCCGTCTCGGCCAGCCTGCTCACCGGCTCGCCAGCCATCCCCGCAGCCTGTTCACGCCGCGATGCTACCGGGCACCCGGGACCCCGTAGGGGAGCAAAAGTAGTCACGTCTCGCTCGGCTTGTTTCTGCGGTTCTCAGCCTACTGCGCGGGGGCGCGTCCTGCCCAATGTCATCGAACGAAGCGCGCCCCCCGAGTCCGGGTTCGGTCAGTTGCTATGTGCTCCTTCGTGCTGTCGTATTGGGAGCCGTATCAGGGCTATTGAGCCAACGGCGAGGAAGAGGACTGCGCCGAAAGTCATCGTCGCGGCGAAGCCTGTTCGCTGTACCCCGAACCCGGCCAGGAGCGGCCCGAGCGCCAGCCCACCTGCGTAGGCGAAGTTGTAGAGCGCGAACGATCCGCCGAGGGTCGGCGGGCTCGACCGGAACCCCTGCTCGCTGATGAGCGTGGTCGCCGGGGCCAGCAACAGCGCCGAGGAGACGCCGAGAAGCCCCATACCGACGCAGGTCTGCCACAGTTCACCGGCCCAGCCGATGACCAGCAGAGAAGCGGCGGCAGCGGCAACACCGGAACCGATGAGGACCCTCGGCGATGCCGTGGCAACGTACTTCCCGACAATGGGATTGGCGATGATCGCCGCGAGCGAGGCGAGCCCGAAGAGCAGGCCAATGATGAGCGACCCGGCCCCGAGATGCACGGGCAGCACGGGTTCGATGGCGGAGAGCGCACCCGCGCCGATAGCGATGGCGAGGACGATAGAGAACGAGCCAGGCACCCGTAGCACCGCGAGCGGGCCTGCGGTGTCGTCGGTGACCCGTGGAGAGCCTTTGACGAGGACGATGCGCAGCACCCCGTCAGCCAAGGCGATTCCGGTGGCGAGCAGGAACGGGGAGGCGGTGCCGAGGTGTTCGACCATGAACCCGGCAAGTGGCGGGCCGAGCAGCACGCCGAGTGTGAGGCTGGAGATGGCGATCCCCATCGCCTGACCACGCTTCTCGAAGCTCGTCGTTGCTGCGATCAGGGAGAGCGCGGCAACCCAGGACATGCCGCCTGCGATGCCCTGTGCCAAGCGAGCGACAAGGAGTAACCAGTAGGGGCCACCGGTGGCGAACAACAGGGTTGCAGCGGCAAGCCCGACCAGGCCGATCAGGAGCGGGGTCTTCGGGCCGTGCCGGTCGACGATGCGCCCGGCGAACAGCGTCGCGACGATCATCGCGACCGCGTAGGAGGCGAAGAGGATGCCGGTGGCGGCTGGCCCCTGCTCGACCACGGCGGGGAGCAATGGGAGCACGGGCACGGCCAGGCCGTGCACGAGCATGTCGGTGAACATCGCGGCCGAGCCGACAATGAGTGCGCGGGCCGGGGTGGTGCCTCGAATATGCGAGGCCGGGTCGTGTGTCGTCATGAGGTGACGAGTCCTTTCTAGGTGAGCAACCCCCTTGCCAGTGCCGTCATGGCGGCGCTCAATTCGTCGGGTTGCGGAAGATCATCGGGTCGGGTCACCGCAGTCACGGTGAGCCCTTGTAAGAACACCAGCGCCAAGCCCGCGACCGTCTCAGAGTCGGCCTCGCCCGTGCTGGGGAGGGTGGCAGCGATCTGATCGCGCCAGGCATCGAGAGCGGCGTTCTTCTCCGAGCGGTCAGTGAGCGCTTGCGGGGCGACGAGCACGGTGCTCGCAGCCAGGGCACGGAACAGGGCGTCATCTCGCAGCAGCGTCACGAACTCCGTCAACAGCGCTGAGAGTGTCGCCTCGCCGTTGTGGACGAAGAGGTGGTTGCCGTACTCGGCCCAGCCCCACGTGAGCGCTTCCTCCAGCAGCACGGCCTTGGAACGGAAGTGGTGGTGCAACGCTCCGCGGGTGAGACCTGCACGTTCAGCGACATGCTCGAACGTTGCCCCCCTCCACCCCTTCTCTTCGAAGGCCATCAACGCCGCCTCAAGCAACGCCAGACGCGTACGCTCCGCGTCCTCAGCAGTCCGTCTCATACATACAGGCTAACACGTATGATTACCTTCGCATCGATTCATAGTCCACGCCGCGTTTCTACAGCCCGCGTGTCGGCCCCTCATGTCGCGGGGCGTTGCGATGGGGATCGTGCTCGAACGGGTCGGTGAGCTGCCGTGCCCGCTCCGCTGCCTGCTGCTTTCGCTGTTCCTGCTCGGCACGCTTGGCTTCGATGCGTGCGGCGGCTTCGGGGATCGGGAGGCTGCGGAGTTCGTCTGCTTCTGCGCCAGTCATGGCGGCCTTGGCGCGCGCGTCGCGTGCGTCGCGTCTCGGGTTGGTCATGCGCATGCCGAGGTGGTCGAGGCGGACTCGTTCGGCCCCGTACTCGCTGACCAGCAACGCCAAGTGTTCCTGCTCGTGCCGCTTGCGCATCGTTTCCCGCTCGGCTCGGGCTGCTTCGACGTGCTGGGCGGCGTCGATCACGCGGGGATCGTGCTCGGCGTGTCGCTTGGTTCGCTGCTCCGCCCAGGCGGGAAGTGCCTCGGCGGTGCGGGGTGGCTCGCACCAGGACTCGCGCACCTGCGCCCGGAGGGTCTGGGTCTGTTCGGTTGCGGAGCGGTGCTTGGTGAGGGCCTTGCGCCTGCCAAACCTACCGACTGTCGAGAGTCGGGCACTGGCAGCGGTCTCGTCTTCGACGGCGGCGAGGTAGGCGGCACCGTCGTGCTCGGCCTGCACGATGAGCGGCTGGGCGACCTCGGCACGTATTTGCTCGGCGGCTTCTTCGGCCTTACGGAGTGCAGCGACGCTCTCGTCGTCCTCGGCGCGGTGGGTGGCGCGTTGGGCGTCGAGCCGGTTGGCGATCTGCTCCCACCGTTCCGCTGCGAGTTCGGCGCGTTCAGCTTCACGGCCGAGGCGGGAGAGTTCGTCGGTGACGCGCTTGACCGGGCCATCTGCGGTGAGCCCGCGCACGGCTTCGATGGCCTGGGCGGTGGCGTGGTCGAGGCCCCGGTCTGCGGGGTCGCGTTCCATCGCTCCGATGAACTGCGCCCGCGCGTCGGCCATGTCCTCGGCGACAACGTGGAGCCGGTTGGTCTCGCGGCCTCGGGTCATGCCGACGTAGACGCTCGCTGCGCTGGTCGCCTCGGTCAGCACCGTGTGCGAGGCGTTGACGGTTGCGCCTTGGACGCCGTAAGCGGTCGCAGCATAGGACAGGTGCGCATGCTCACGCACATACTCTGCCGGGAGCGCGACGGCGCGGGGGCTCTTGCGCCCGCTGGCGGCTTCGCGGGCGTAGGCGGTGCCGTCCTCTGTGACTTGCTGGACGATCCAATGTTGCCGGTTCGCGACCCCGAGGTCGCGGTCGTTCTTCCGGGTCTGGATCAGATCGCCCCGCCCGATACTCAGGCCATCGCTGCCGGTTGCCGTCACCGTGTCGTCGACCTGACCGGACTCGACCCTCCCGGCTCGGATGCGCCCGTTCAATGCGGCGGCCTCGTCGTTCGTGGCGACCGTGATCGCCGCGCCGTGCTGGGCGTGCTCGGTGATGTGGTCGCGGGCCTGCTCGTCGTCGGTGTGTAGATGGATCAGCCCCATCGCGGTGAGGCGGTCGAACACTGCGCCGGGGTCGGCGCGGTCGCGCATCGCCAGCGTGAGCGCCGCGTACTCGGTGTCGGTGAAGCGGTGGAGTTCGCTCATGTCGTAGGTGTGGCCCCTGATCTGGGCGGCCATGTCGAGCACCCCGCCCCTACCGACCGCAGGCAACTGCGCGCGGTCGCCGACGAGCGCGACCGTCGCCCCCGCCTCGGCGGTCACGGTGAACAGGGCGTGGGCGGTGTCTTGGTCGAGCATCCCGGCCTCGTCCACGATCACCCGCTCACCCCGGCGCAGCACCGCCTCTTTCGGCGGGCCGGTGTAGATGCGTCCGGTCACGGGGTCGGTCTCGCCCTGCTTGAGGCGTGTCCATACACCGTCGTCGTTCCACCGCCATCCATGCGCATACACCAGCACCGCAACGCTGGTGGCAGGCACGTCGAGTTCTTCGTGCGCCACCTGCGCCGCCCGCAGTGTCGGCGCAACCACCCGCGACGATCTGCCCTCTTCGGCGGCGACCTCGATTGCAACGCCGAGCATCGTGGTCTTGCCCGCACCGGCCGCGCCCTCCACGATCACGAGCGGATCGGTTGAAGCGACCGCAGCGGCGGCGATGGTCTGCCCACCGTCCAGCCCTGCCGCTTGTGCGGTTTCGGTCACGTCGGGGTGGTTCGGCTCCCGCTTCGGCCTGCTCGCGGTGAGTTGGTCGCGCAGCGCGGTCTCGGCGGCGACCACGCTCAGGCTGGTCAGATGGGCGACATGCTCCGGCGTCGGTGCTTCTGGCGGCAGGATTGAGAAGCAATCCGAAACGGCAAGATCGGTTGCGAGGCCGATGAAGTTCCGTAACTCGGCCGGTGCTGCTTGCACGCCTGCCTCGGTGGTGATGCGGGTGACGTGCTCCTGCACGGTGTGCCGTGTCCACGCCGACGACCCGGCGGCGCAACGGTCAAGCGCACGGCTGGCGAGCTCCTGCACAGCGAGGTCATCCAACGATACCGGGGGTTGCGCTGCCTTGCGTGCGAGGTGTTCGGGGTCGTAGCCGGCCTCGCGGAGTTCTTGCTGCCACCACTGTTCGTCTTTGAGGTCGGCGGGCTTCTTACCGGGCCGCTGGTGCGCCCACGCGATGCTCTGCATCCGAGCGGTGATGACCGGGCCGGGTTCCTCGCCCGGGTTCTCGGCCTGCCACTCGGTTTCGAGCCGGTCGAGGTTCTTCCTGATCTGCGCTGAGCGCTTCGACATGACCGCGTTGAACGGCTCCAACTCCGCGACCTCGCCGCTCACCGGATCGAGCGTCAGATCGTGATCGGCGAGGGTCTGCGCGAGGCCGGGGTGCGCGGCGATGACCGCCGTGCCCATCGCACGGATCGCTCCTTGCTGCTTGAACAAGGCGGCGGTGTCGAGCGCCCGCCACTTGCCAGCCGCCCAGACGCGGGTGCCTATCTGCATATGGATGTGCCGGTGCGGATCACCCGCCCGCGAGGTCTTGTGGCTGATGCCGACGACCTGCATGCGCTCGATGGGCACCACTTCCCGCGCGTCACGCGGCCCGACTCTCGTGACGCTGTGCTGACCGAGCCACTGCCGTATCTCGGACAGGGCGTCCTGCTGCGCCGCGTCCAACACCGCCGACACGTCCGGGTGGAGTGCAGCGGCTACCGACAAGCTCTTGGGCGCGTTGATCGTCATCTCCGCGAACAACGGCGACCCTTTCGTGCCCTCAGCGGGCTTACGCGGCGTGCCCATCGACTCGCCCGTCTCCGGGTTGACCCAGTCCACCCAGCCCTCGTACTCGTCCGCCGACAGCGACCAGGCGGCGGTGACCTCGCCCGCACCGTCGAGCACGGCGTATTCGGCTACGGCGTCGTCCGCGCCGAGGTAATACTCGTCGGCGCGGGAGCGGTCGGCCTCGACGTATCGGCGGGCGGCGGCACCGTTGCCGCGGAACAGGATCATGCCGCCCCTCATCCTGGCCTCCCTCATGAGTCGTCTCATGAGGGAGGTGCGCACCACGGCCCCGCCGTGGCATACGTACATCAAGTAGTTGAAGAGGGGTGACGATTCTGACGTGATCGGTCGGCCGGATGGCTGTTGGCGGGGCGGCGGGGTGCGAGGCGCTGCGCAGCAGGGTGAGGTGACGCGCGAATATCAGCGTTTACGGTTGTAGGCAGCGATGGCCAAGGGGCAGAAGACGATCAAGATTCCAGCCGACCAAATGATGGTCTGCATGATCGAGTTGCCTGTCGGTGCTCCGGCCAGTAGTGCTCGGGCGGCGTCCATTGCGTGGGTAACGGGGTTGACGTTCGCCCAGGCTTGGAGCCATTCGGGGAGCGTGTCGATGGGGGCCGCGAGACTGGAGCCGAGCATGAGCGGTATGAAGACGATGAACGCGAACGCCATGACTGCGCCCTCGTCTTTGACCAGCACGCCGAGGAACACGGTCACCCAGCTCAGGCAGAACCCGAACGCGAGCACGAGCGCGACTGCTGTCAGGGCTGAACCGGCGTCGGTCTGGACGCGGAAGCCCATGAGGTAGCCGATACCGAACAGCAACGCGATGGCGATGACGTAGCGCACCATGTCGGCCATGATCGACCCGAGCAGTGGTGCTGATCGTCCGATGGGCAGGCTGCGGAATCGGTCGAAAACGCCTTTCTTCATGTCGATGTTGATGCTCAGCCCGCTGGAGAGCATCCCGGAGAGTCCTGCGCCCATGACCACGATTCCGGGGAACAGGTAGAGCAGATAGTCGTCGGTGGAGCCTGCGACGGAGCCGCCGAAAAGGTAGACGAACAGCAACAGGAAGATCGCCGGTGTGACGACTCCGTTGACGAGACCTCCGGGGTTCCTGGCAGACTTGGCCAGGCTGCGGCGGGCCAGGATCAGGCTGTGCCGAAGTAGCCCTGCGGGGCGTCGCTCGGCGCTGGTGTCGGTGATGGTGATGGTGCTCATGCGTGGCTCCTTTCGGCCTCGTCGGTCTTGCCGCTGGCGGCGGGTGCGCCGGTCAGGGTGAAGAACACTTCGTCGAGGCTGGGGAGTCGTAACGCGAACTCGGCAACCTCGATGCTCTCCTCTTCGAAGCGGCGGGCGATGTCGAACATCGCCCGGTCACTGTCCACTGGCGCGATTAGCTCGTGTTGGGCGGCGTGCTCGACCGGGTGGCCGGAGACGGCGGCGAGGATGGCAGCGGCTTTCTCAGCGTCGGCGGGATTCTTAGGGCGGGTGGCGATGGCCTGCCCGCCGACGATCTGCTTGAGTTCGGGTGGGGTGCCATGAGCGATCACGCGCCCGTGGTCGATCACGCTGATCTCGTCGGCCAGCGCGTCGGCTTCTTCGAGGTACTGCGTCGTCAGGAGAACGCTGACGCCATCTGTGGTGAGTTCGCGGATGATCCGCCACAGTTCTTCGCGTTTGCCAGGATCGAGCCCGACCGAGGGTTCATCGAGGAACACGATGCGAGGATTACCGACCAGGCTTGCCGCCAGATCGAGCCGTCGGCGCATTCCGCCGGAGTAGGTGGCTACGGGCTTCTTCGCGGCTTCGGTCAGGCCGAAACGCTCCAATAGCGCGTCTGCTCGGCGGGCGGCCTCGGGTTTGCGCAGATCGAGCAGGCGTCCGATCAGGATTAGGTTGCCTACACCGGTGAGTTCTTCGTCCAGCGTCGCGTACTGGCCGGTCAAGCCGATGATCCGTCGCACCTTGGCCGCGTCGCGGGTTACGTCCATGCCGCCGACTCTTGCGGTTCCGGCATCGAGGCCGGTCAGGGTCGCCAGGATGCGGATCGCGGTTGTTTTCCCGGCCCCGTTCGGGCCGAGGACGCCGAGCACGGTTCCAGGGCGGGCACGCAGATCTACGCCGTCCAGCGCAGTGTGCTTGCCGTACCGTTTCACCAGTCCCTCGGCCTCGATCACGTAGTCACTCACTCGAATCTCCTTTGTCTTTCTCGCCGCGTTCAGGGGCGCAATGCTGTGGGGAAACCCGTCCATTGCAGTTCGGGGCGAAGGTGGCTCATGTCGTTGAACATGGTGATGCTCGGCGGCAGTGCGGGCCGGTTCTCGATCACGGTCAGGGCGGCGTTGGCGCTGCTGAGGCCGAGCCATCGCACCGCGGGTGCGTCCAGGGCATGACGGATGAGCCACGCGATTGGGTAGGCATGGGTGATGAGCACTTCATGCGTATCGTCGTCGCCCTCGGGAGGGGTGGCGAACCTCGCGGTGAGGCTCTGCGCGATCTTGTGCCCGGCCTCGGCCTCGTCGGTGTCGTAGCCGTCGAAGAACGGCACCCATGACGGTGGAGTCTCCTCTGGCGTGGGCACGTAAGGCACGTGGTCGATCAACTCGGGTGCTTCGCTGACGGGCGCAGTACCGGTGAGGAAGATGTTGAGTTGCTGGGCGCTATCGGCAGCTCGCGGCAAAGGCGAGTGGTACACGGCGTCGATAGGAAGATGCGCCAATCGCTGACCGAGCAGGCGGGCTTGTTCGCGCCCGGTGTCGGTGAGGTTGCCGAACGCGTCGGCGTCACCGTGCCGGGCAATGTAGAGATACCTGGTTGCCATGAGCGGGTCGGGAGGATCATGACGATGCTCCCGCTCTCCTTTCAGTCGGGGGTAGGGGTTGGGGTCAAAGAACGGTCACAGTTCCGGCTGCTCCGTCGAGTGTGATTCGGTCACCGTTCTCGATATGGGTAGTGGCGCCGTCGATGCCGAGTACGGCAGGGATGCCGTACTCGCGGGCGATGATCGCGGCGTGCGAGAGCGCGCCGCCGGTCTCGGTGACGACCCCGGCAGCGACGGTGAACAGCGGCGTCCAGGCGGGATCGGTGTACGGGCAGACCACGATGTCACCGGCACGGACAGTCGAGAAATCCGATGGGCCGAGCACCACCCGAGCCGCCGCGGTGACGGTTCCGTGAGAACCGGGAGTACCGCTCAGCACCCCGGCCTGATCGGACAAATCACGAACATTGCGGGCCGGAAGCGCAGCGGTGATCGGACGTGCTTGAAGAATCCAGACAGTGCCGTCAGCAACCGCCCATTCGACGTCTTGTGGCCCGCCAAGCGCAGCCGCGATCCGACCTCCCAGGTCGGCCAGCGCCGTGACCGCGGTATCGTCGAGCGTGCGTGCAGATTGCTTGCCCGGAGTGACGGCACTGGTCACGACACCGCCGCGCTCGTGATCCAGGTCGACGCGGGTCTGCTTGCTTCCCGCCGAGAAGCCGACGATCCCGTCCGGGGCGACCTCGTAGGCGTCGGGGCCGACCGTACCGCCCACGACTGGCAGACCCAGTCCCCAGCACGCTTCGATCCGCGTCGGCCCACCGGCGCGCTGAGGGGTGAACATAACCCCCGAGACATCGGCCTCGATGACCGGCTGCACGAGCACTGACATGCCCGAAGCCTGCGGCGACCCGTCACCCGAGCGAGCCCAGTAGTCGCCCACTCGCGTGGCGCGGGCCGAAGCCCAGCAGGTCGCGATCGCCTGACACACATCCTCTGCGCCGCGCACACCGATGACGCTCTCGTACTGGCCCGCGGCCGACGCCTCTGCACTGTCCTCGTTCGTCGCCGACGACCTCACGGCCACCACCGGGTCGCCCATCCGCTCCAGTCCACGAGCAACCGCATCGCGCAACGCGCACTCGACCTCGGTGCCTGTCTGCTGGATGCCGCTCGGCAGGACGAACCCATCGGGTACCGGCAGCCCCGCGCGCAGCAGCGCACCGAGCGTCGCCGCTTTCCCGCCAGCGTCCGTCCGGGTCGCCTCAGAGAGCGTCGTCAGCATCACACCACCAATCAACGAAACATTGACAACATTATGTTGATCGTAGCAGGATGGGTGGTATGGAACGCAAGCACGACCTCGAAGGCCCCGGTACTTCCGACCATGCGCAGGCCGAGCGTGAGCGCAACGCCCAAGGCATGCTTCTCGACAAAGGTGCAGACCAGTTGGAGCCGCGGCCGTGGCGACCTGAACCGACGCCGCCCTCAGCAGTCGAACTGACGCAGTACGCACTGTGGCGCTCATCCGAGCTGACTCCGGATGAACTCCTGGGAGTGCTCTCGTTGCTCCCGGCCGCTCGCGCAGAGGTCGAGGGCGTGGAGGTCGGTCTGCTCTTCGCAGCTCGCAACGAGGGGCTGACGTGGGCGCAGATCGCCGAGGCGATGGGGTTCCGCTCCCCACAGGCCTGCCAGCAGTACGTCAACCGTCTCAGTGCCAGGCAGGACAAGCGAGTATGACCCATCAGTCCGCAGCGGAACTCCTCGTGCTGCACGCCGTGCGCCTCGTGGGGTTCGCCGACAGCGAGACGGTCGCCGAGCGTGCAGGAACGAGTCACGCCGACGCGCTGCGCCTGTTGAGCGTCGCGGAACATGCTGGATGGGTGCAGCACGTCGCGTTCGCCGATCTCGACGGCTGGTCGCTCACAGACTCAGGCAAAGCGGAGAACGAGCGCCAACTCATGGCAGAGCGCGTGAGTGCCGACCCCGACGACGTAGTGGCAGCCGTTTATCGCGTCTTCCTCCCACTCAACGCTCGTTTGTTGCGAGCCGTCACTGACTGGCAGATCAAGCCGACCGAAGCCGATCGGTTCGCTCCCAATGATCATTTCGATCGCGCATGGGATGGGCGGGTTCTCGAAGAACTCACGTCCCTCGGCAGAGAACTTGCTCCTTTGATCGAGAATCTATCTGCCGTTCTCGCAAGGTTCGACGGCTACGTCGCGCGGTACGAGTCGGCGTTACGCAGGGCCAAGAGCGGGGAACTTGACTGGATCGACAAGACCGACGTGGACTCCTGCCACCGGGTCTGGTTCCAACTCCACGAAGACCTCATCGCAACCCTCGGCATCGACCGACGACATGAAGCATAGGCACCGCGACATGAACGCGATCGCGACATGGGAAACCGGTGACGGCGTAGTTGAGTTCCCCGATGGCCGCCGCGTGCGAGGGCGTGGCCTGCTCGCGCCGCTTCCCAACGGGCTCGATCCTCAGTTCGGTTTCTATCTCCTCGGACGCGCCCCGCGTATCGATCGCTGGCCACACCGCTGGGTTCTATGGCAGGATTTCTCCCTGCCAACCTCCACGGCTGACGCCGTCGCAGCAATTCATGAGGCGTACGAACGAGCCGCAATCGAACGGGTCGAGATCGCCTGCGACGGCGGCATGGGCCGAACGGGAACGGCCTTGGCCGTGCTCGCCACCATCAGTGGGATACCCGCCAATGACGCCGTGGACTGGGTGAGAAAGCACTACCATCCGCAAGCGGTGGAAACCCCGCACCAACGACGCTGGATCAGCAACGTCTCCTCGCAATTGAGAACATAATCACTACTCCTTTGCTTGCAAGCACTCACACCATGCGCAGCCTGAGAGAAGCGACTGTCTTCAGCTGTGTCAAACTCATCGTCGTTCGTGACGGCTCCGCGATCCTCAGCGGTGAGTTCGGGCAGCGACCGGCCAACATCGGTGATGTGCTCTTGATCGGCGCGAACGTGCCGTGCGGTGCCGAACCCGAGGGGCAGGTGACCGTGACGACGGTGTACCTCGATCCTGATTACGCCGTGGAGATGTTCTATTGGCAGCACGCCGGGCTGCTGCTCGATCGGCTCGAAGCCCACGACATCGCCGCGTTGGTGTTCGCGGAGCCGGTGCAGGTGCTCCGCCTCGGTAAGCAGCGGCTCGGGAAACTCGCGCCGTGGCTGGATGAACTGGTCGAACTCAGCAACGTCAGGAGCCCGGCGGAGTCGTTCGCCAGGATACAGACGCTGTGGTTCTCGGTCGCTGAGGTGCTCCGCCCGCATATCAAGACCATGCCTGTGACGGAGGTGCTGGCGCAGTCGGCCAAGGCCCGCCCCCGGTCGCTGCGTCATCGACGCCTCGCGGTTCCGGTGAGGGTCGAGGCGCTGACGGTGCGCGATGCGCTGCACAGCAACATCGCTCGCCGGTGGCCGCTGCGCGACCTCGCGGAGATGGTGCATCTGTGCCCGAAGCAACTCGTCCGCGTGTTCAGCACCGCCTATGGCAAGACGCCCCGCGCCTATCTCGCGAGCCTGCGGGTCGAGGCGATGGCGCGACTGCTGCGCGAGGAGAATCTGACCGTGGATGCTGCCGCGCATCGGGTGGGCTGGTCGCGCACCCAGGCCACGGAGATGTTCCTCCGGCACGTCGGTGTCACACCGGGCCGGTACCGCCTCTACGGGCTCCCGAGCACCGTTGTGGGAAGCGGTGCGCACCTACCTGGTGAGACCCGCCCGTCACGACCCGAGAACAGGCAGCGACCATGAGCATGCGAAGCGCACCACGGCAGACCGCACGAGGCCGCTGCCGTACTCTGCTCGTAGCCGGTGAGGGTCGTGAAAAATCTGCACCACCGTCACCCTTGGGTCGGTCGCGTCTGGTTCCGCCGATGCGACGGCACCAAGTTGCCAGGGGTGTCGTCGGCCGAGGCGTAGGGCACGGTGGCGGCAATTTGCCGGAACCGTGCGACCTGGGCTTTCGTGCGTTGTGGGCCGTCAACGGGGTCGCTGATTCGGCGACCCCGTTCGCTCCGGGCCTGCTGGTGACGGCGGGAGAAAATTTCCCCCACCGTGCGACCAGGCGTATCGCGCCCGCGACCTGCAACGACGGGGGTGCAAAATTTGCACCCCGTGCGACCCGGGGGTCTGCCGCACGGTGCCGCAAAATTTGCGGAGCCGTTCCCAGGCCAACGGGGGTGGAAAATTTCCGCCCCCGCCGCCACTGCTGACGGTGGTGGCAATTTGGCCCCACCGTGCGACCTGGGGTTTTACCGATCCGCGCCTCTCACTGTGCCGCCACGGTGACGGCACCGCGAGGCGTTGACCACTGCGGTTCACGGCGGTGCCGAATCGGCACCCCCGTGGGTCGCCCTGCTGTGAGGCCCGTGCTGGCCGCTCACCCTGTGGATAAGTCTGCATATAGTACCTCAACCCGGCAACGGATACTAGATGTTGTGGTCGGGCGGTCGTACCTGTCCTCCATGACCTCTCCACAGCGCACCACTACGATAACCACTGAACCGCCGACGTCCGGCGATGCCTCCGAGTCGTTCGGGGCGCGTCTGGCCCGGCGTAGCCGCGAGGCGCAGGGGCTGCCGCCCGTGATCGCCGATCCGCGCATACGGGAGCGGCTGCGGGGTTTGTGCGGACTCCCGAAGCCGCCGGGCATGTCAGGCGTGCCAGATGAACTCGACGCGGCGGGCGAGTAGATCGTTGCGGTGTTCCCGCAACCGCGCCCGATAGGTCTCCTGGGTGTCGCCCTTGCGCTTCGGCACGACGGCGAGCACCCCGGTGGGGTGGGCGTGGATGAGCACCGTATCGAGCACCAGCCGTGCGGCCTCGTGCCGCCACGTCGCGGAGCGGCCCTCCCACTCCGAGGCGACGGTGCTCACGTCGAGGTTCACGTCGACGATGGGGATGCGGGCCAGGCGCTGCTGGTAGTCGTTTTGACGGGTACGGATGCGCTCGACCAGGCGGGAGCGCTGCCGCATCCACGTCGCCCGGTCGATGATCCCGTCGTAGTGGTCGTCATCGACGCGTTCCAGCGCCTCCCGGTCAGACTCGAATCCCTCGGCCAGCGCTTCGCGTTCCCCGTCCGTCTCGGCGGTGCGGGACGGCATCTGCTCCGGGGTCAGGGCGATCCGGGAGAACACCGACAGCACCGCTTCCTCGATCAACGTGGTGACCTCTTGGGCATTGATGGAGCGGGAGCAGACGGAGCGCTGGTAGTTCAGGCAGATGTACTGCGGCCCCTGTTTGCGCATCGCCGTGCCGCAGTTCGCGCACCGAATCAGACCTGAGAACGCGTGCACGCGCTTCACGGTGCCCGGCCACGTCGTGCGACGGGCGCGGCGGGCGTCGAGCACGTCCACGACCTCCTGCCACCTGTCGGGGTCGAGGATCGCGGGCCAGTTGCCCTCGGTGACGACCTCCGGCACCTCCGCTGAGCGACCATCCGGCAGGATCGGACGGTAGATGCGCACGCCTTTCAGCGCCGGGTTACGCAGCACCTGAGCGAGGGCTTTCTCTGACCACTCCACTCCGTTGCCGGTGCGTTCGCCGCGCTCGTTCCATGTCCGCGTGATGAGGTACAGGCTCTCGCCCGCGAGCACCCGGTCAGCGGCCTCGCGGATGAGGGCGGCGTGCTCGGGGATGACGTACAGGGTCGAGTCGCCCATCCGGTAGCCGTAGGGGGCGCGGCCGCCGTGCCATTTGCCGTCGAGGGCCTGCTGCTTCGATGCCCGCGCCACACGTCTCGCGGTGTCGGCGCTGGATTTGTTCGCCATCGCCACCAGCACACGAGCCATCGCAATGTCGGAGTCATTGTCCAGGCGCAGGCTCCCGGTGGTGGAGAGCACCCGGAACCCATAGAGCACTTTCGCGTCGATGAGGTCTTCCAGGTCACGGGGGTCGCGCACGGCCCGGTCGAGGTCGTAGGCGATCATCGCCTCCGCACCACCACGGGCCAGGAATCCCAGCAGGGCACGGAACCGGGGCCGCACCACACGCCGCACCTTTTCCCCGGTGGGCAGGGTGATGGTGCGCTGCTTGAACGCCGAGGTGTCGTTTTCACGGAACACCTCGACGACCTCGTAGCCGAGGGATTCGGCGTAGGCGCGGCAGTCGGCCTCCTGCCGCTCCACACCCTTTTCCAGCCCCTCGGGGTCGTCACTGATGCGGACGTAGAGCACCGCCCGTGTTCGCTGCGCGGCGGTGTCCGGGCTGGTGGTCGGTGCGGTCATGCGGGCCGGGGTCACGGGAGTCATCGCGGGTACCTCTTTCGTCTGTCAAGACGTAGGTACGTTTACGACCCCACGGCACTCCGCATTCAGTTCGATATCCGGCCTAAGTGTTGGACACGCGTTCAGATTGCCCACCGATTTCTCTGTGTCTCAGCTAAATTCGTGCCCGCTGAGGTCCGCCGGAGACCGTTTCGACACCCCGAGGTGAACCCGAATGCCCGCTGCCCTGCCCCCACCCCCGCCCGCGATCGTGCACATCGCGCCCGCCGTGCCGTCCTCCGGACGCCACGAGGTGCGCGCCGGGGAGACCATCGGCCACATCGCCCTCGACCACGGCGTCAGCGAGGATCAACTGCGCCGCGTCAACGGCATCGGCCCGGACAGCATCATCCGGGTCGGTCAGAAGCTGCGGATCCCGTCGGTCTCGGGAACGTCGGGGTCGGCGCAGGTCTCGAGATCGAACATGACCGACGGTCTGTCGGCCGAGCGCCGGCGCACCCACGACGTCGTCGCCGAGACCGCCCGCAAGTACGGCGTCAGCCCGAGCCTGGCGTTGGCCGTCGCGTGGCAGGAGTCGCGCTGGACGAACAACGCACTCTCCGACAAGGGCGCCATCGGCGCCATGCAGTGCAAGCCGCTGACCGGTGACTACATGGGGCGCCTCGCCGGGCGCCCCCTCAATCTGTGGAACGTGCGCGACAACGCCACCTGCGGCGTGCTCCTGCTGAAGTCGCTGGAGAAGGAGACCGGTTCGGAGACGGCCAAACTCGCCGCCTACTACCAGGGCCTGGACAGCCTGCGGAAGATCGGCATGTACGACGACTCGTGGACGTACGTGCAGTCGGTGAAGAAACACCGCGAGACGATTCGCAGCGGCCAGCGCCCGCGGAGCTGAGGCGCTCGACCGCACTCCCGGCACCCCTGAACAGCGTGGTAAATCTGCCGCGACTACGCGGGCTTATCTCCCACTATCTTCGCGGGTCTCGATGAGTCGGGACCGTGCCCGGGTTCGCAGGCGCGTCGGGACAGTCCGAACCGGGCGGGTCGGCCCTCAGACACCGGCTGGGGCGGGGTACGGCGTGAGCAGCTGGTCGACGGGCGCGTAATCGTCGGTCAGCAGCGGCGCGTCACCCACCCACGCGTCGATGTCGGGGTCGGAGAGCACCGTCCACGGCACACCCCGAGCGGTCAGCTGCCGTTGCCAGGCCTGTGCGTCCAGGGGGCGCTGCGAGGCAAGCACGACGAGGTTGCCACCGGCACCGCCTCGGCCGCCCGCTGCCGACGGTGCGAGCGCCGGCGGTGAGGAGGCGACCAGCACGTGCGGAAACTGCGTGCGGATCGTCGCGACCTCGGCGCGCGCGAAGTCCAGTGGCGCGTAGTCGATGAGGTTGACGGCGTACAGCCCGCCGGGGGCGAGCACGCGCCGGATCTGCCCGACCGCCTCCTGGGTGGCCAGGTGCCACGGCACGCTGACCCCGCCGAACGCGTCGCCGATGACGAGGTCGACGCTCGTGTCGGCGATCGCGCGCAGCCCGACGCGCCCGTCCTCCACACGAATGTCCATGGGCAGGTCAGCGGGCAGCGCGAGGTCCTCGCGGTCGATCCGCACGACCCCCGCGTCGATCTCGGAGACGGTGCCGCTCGTGCCCGGCCGCGCGTCGGCGAGGTAACGGGGCAGGGTGAGCCCACCGCCTCCGATGTTGTGCACGCGCAGGGAACCCGGCGGGGCGAACGCATCGACGGCGGCGGCGATCGACCGCACGTACGCGAACTCCAGGTGGGTGGGGTCGGCGACGTCGACGTAGGAGTGCCGCAGCCCGTCGAGCACGAGCGTGCGGCCGTCGGGTCGCTGCGGGTCGGCGACGACCGTCGCACAGTGGTAGGTGGTTTCGGCGTCGCAGCCGCTCGGGGTGGCCACGGTGGCGGCGCCGAGCACGAGCGCGGCGGCCGCACCGCCCGCGAGATGGCGCCGCTCGATGCGCCGCAGGAGCACGGCGACCGCCACCGCGGCGAGCAGCAACGCAACACCGAGCCCGACCATGATGCCGGTGACCGGCACCCGGGAGACGAGCACGAATCCCGTGACGACCGTGCCGACGATCGAGCCGGCCGTGCCGATGCCGGACAGGCGCCCGACGATCGTGCCGGTTTGTGTCAGGGACGTCAGACGCAGCTTGGTGACCATCGGTGTCACGGCCGACAGCAGCGCGCCCGGCACGACGATGGTCACCGCCGACGCGACGAGCAGCAGGGCACCGTCGGCGAGGGTGCCGGCGAGCCGCACGAGAAACGGGGTCGCCGCGACCGCGGCGCCGGAGGCGGCCAGCAGCGGGGCCAGCGCCGCACGCGGATCGATACGGTCGGCCGCCTGCCCGCCCCACCACGACCCGGCCGCGATCGCCGTCAGGGCCATGCCGATGACGAGCGTGTTCGTCTCCAGCGTCAGCCCCAGATACGGCGCCAGCAGCCGAAGCGCGACGAGTTCGACGACGAGCACCGCCGCGCTCGCGCCGAACACAAGCACGGCCGCCGCCCAGTCGGAGACCGATGCGGGCTCAGCTGTCGAAGGGGCCACCGAGGCCGCCGAGTGCTCGCCGGTGGGGTCTGCGCCGGACGCCGGTTTCTGGCCGGCAGCCGGGTTCTCGCCGGTCGGGCGGTCTTGTGGGTCGCTCGAGGGGCTCATGGGCGTGGCTGCTCCGGACGGGGGGCCGCGGTCATTGTGCCAGGCTACGCGGCACCTGCCTGGAGCCGTTCGCTCTGGCAGGCTGGGCGGGTGACCCACCGCCTCGTCGTCATCGGCGCCGACGCCGCCGGCATGAGCGCCGCCCACCAGGCGTTGCGTACCGCCCGCCGCCTCGGCCGGGAGCTGAGCGTCACCGTACTGGAGAGCAGCGGGCACACGTCCTACTCCGCCTGCGGCATCCCGTACTGGCTGGCCGGGGCCGTGGGGTCCGGCGACGACCTCGTGGCCCGGACCGCCTCCCAGCACCGGGAGGGCGGCATCGACCTGCGGCTGCACACCCGCGCCGAGAGCGTCGACACCGCCACCCGGACGGTGCGCCTGGCGGACGGGCAGACGCTGGGCTACGACGACCTGATGATCGCGACCGGCGCGACCGCGATCCGGCCGGAGTGGGCCGCCGACTCCCCGGACATCGGTGCGGTGAAGACCCTCGACGACGGCGCGGCCTGGCTGGACCGATTCGCCGCGGCCCGTCCGGGCGCCCGGGTCATGGTCGTCGGCGGCTCCTACATCGGCGTCGAGGTCGCCGAGGCGGCGCTGGCCCGGGGCTTCGACGTCGAGCTGTGCACCCGGTCTCGGGTAATGAGCTCGCTGGCGCCGCAGCTGTCGGCGCGTATCACCCAGACGCTACAAGAGGCGGGCGTCACCGTCCGCGAGAACTGCGGCGTGCGGGGCGTCGACCTGCAGGACGGGCGCCTGCGCGGCGTGCACACGCGGGGCGGTCGGGTGGAGGCCGACCTCATGGTCGTCGGCGTCGGGGTGCGGCCGGCGACCGCTCTGGGTGACCTGCCCGTCTCCGCGAACGGGGCGCTGCGGCCTGACCCGCGCGGGCAGGTCGGGCCGGGGGTGTGGGCGGCCGGTGACTGCTGCGAGGTCGTCAACCGCGTCACCGGGCAGTGGGCGTACCTGCCGTTGGGCACCCACGCCAACAAGGCCGGGCGGGCCGCCGGCGACGCGATCGCGGGCGGCGACCTGAGGTTCGACGGCGCGCTCGGCACGGCGATCACGCGGTTCGCGCACGGCGCGGCCTACGTCGAGATCGGCCACACCGGTATCGGCGTCGACGAGGCGCGCGCCGCCGGCTTCGACCCCGTCTGGCGGCTCACCGAGGGCACCACGGCGAGCGGTTACATGCCGGAGGCCGAACCGATCGCGATCTGGGTGCTCGCCGACCGCACCAGCCGGAGGCTGCTCGGCGTGCAGGTCGTCGGCGGCCGCGGCGCCGCCAAGCGGGTCGACGCGGCGGCAGCCGTGCTCTGGCACGAGGGCACCGTCGACGACCTGGCCTGGATGGACCTGTCGTACGCGCCGCCGTTCGCCACGGCGTGGGAGATCCTGCAGGTCGCGGCCCGGCGGTGCGCCGAAGCGATGTGATCCGAGGCGATGTGATCCGAGGCGGTGCGGGGCGTCGCGCCGCGCGCGGTGGCACGATGGCCAGTCAGCGGCGGTGATGCGGGGAGGGCGCGGGATGACGGGCACGGGGTCGGGCGTGGGATCGGGCACGGGGTCGGGCCGTGATTCAGGCACGGGGTTGGGCATTGGGTCGAGCAGGGAGTCAGGCACTGAGTTGGCCACGGAGTCGGGCCCGGACGCGACGGGGCTCGTCTCGCTGAGCGCGCTGGAGTTGCTCGCGGGGTACGCGGCCGGCGACTTCTCGCCGGTCGAGGTGTGCGCGGCCACCCTGGAACGCCTGACGCGCCTGGAGCCGGTGCTCAACGCCTTTTATGTCATCGAGGCGGTACAAGCCCGGGAGGCGGCGGCGGCCAGTGCGCGTCGCTGGACGCGCGGCGAGGCGTCCGGGGCTCTCGACGGGGTGCCGGTCAGTCTCAAGGAGAACATCGCCACGGTCGGCACGCCGGTGCCCAGCGGCACCGCCGCGCTGGCCGACGCGCCGCCGGCGACCGCGGACGGGCCGGTGGCGGTCTCGATGCGCGAGGCGGGGGCCGTGCGGCTCGGCAAGACCGTCATGCCCGACTACGGGATGCTCTCCTCCGGCGTCTCGAGCCTGCACGGCGTGACCCGCAGCCCGTGGAATCCGCAATGGACGGTAGGCGGTTCGAGCTCGGGCTCGTCGGCCGCCGCGGCGGCGCGATGCGGCCCGATCCACGTCGGCAGCGACATCGGCGGGTCCGTGCGCCTGCCGGCGGGGTGGACCGGCCTGGCGACGCTCAAGCCGACGTACGCGATCGTGCCGGTCGACCCGCCCTACATCGGGCGATCGGTCGGGCCGCTGGCCCGCACCGTCGACGACGTCGCGCTCGCGATGTCGGTCATCGCCGTGGCCGACCCGGGCCAGCGGGACTACACCTACCTCGAGGCGACCGACCCGAGCCGGCTCGGCTGGGCGTCGGTGTGGCGCGAGCCGCTGCACGACCTGCGGGGGCTGCGCGTCGGTCTCCAGCTCGACGCCGGGTGCGGCGTGCCGACCGACCCGCTCGTCGCCGCGACCGTCGCGGAGGCGGGCGCGCTGTTCGAGCGGGGCGGCGCGGCCGTCGAGCCGATCGGGCCGATCATCACCGCCGACCACCTGCGCCAGTTGGACCTGTTCTTCCGCGCCCGGTCGTGGCTCGACCTCGAGCGGCTGGCGCCCGCGGCGCGGGCCGCGGTGCTGCCCTACATCGAGGCGTGGGCGGCCGGGGCGGCCGGGCTCACCGGCTCCGAGGTCATGCACGCCTACCAGAGCGTGCAGGCGATGCGGGCCGCGACGGTCGCCGCGACCGGGGCGTTCGACGTGGTGCTCTCGCCGGTGGCGCCGGTGGCCGCGTTCCCGGCTGAGTGGCACAGCCCGACGAACGACCCGGTCACGGCGCTGGACCACATCGCGTACACGGCGCCGTACAACTTCTCCGAGCAACCGGCCGCGAGCGTCAACGCGGGCTTCACCCCCGACGGGCGACCGGTCGGTCTCCAGCTGGCCGGGCGGCGCTTCGACGACGTGCGGCTGTTGCGCGTCGCCCGCTGGTACGAGACGGCCCGCGGCCCCGCCGCCACCCCCGCCTGGCCCGCCTGACCGCCCCCAACGACAGGACCTGCGACCGGCCTGCGACCGCCCGGCGACCGCGTCGAGATGGACCCACCGGTTCGCACGGGAGCCTGTGCTACCGGACTGGACCGCCCTGCTGTCACGAAGCCGCCTCCGCGGAGTTGGTTCGGAGGCAGCCGGGCGGTCCCGTCCCGTCATCCGAGAACGACGTCCCGGGGAGCAGAACGCACCGTCCGTGTGCTGCGCCGCCGCCCGAGAACGCGTCTACGACCGTCAGCAACGACCGTCAGCAACGACCGTGAAAACTGCGTGTCGCGGTGAGGACTGCGACACGGACTGCAGTTCCGACCACGACACGCAGTTTTCACGGTCGTTGGGCGGGGTCGGGGCGTGGGCGGATGCCGGGGTCGGGGCGTGGGCGGGAGCCGGGGGTCGGGTCGTGGGCGGGAGCCGGGGCGCTGGGCGGGGTTCAGGGGCGGTCAGGTGGTGTAGGCGCGGCGGGCGGCGTCGGCGGCGCGCTTCATGCCGCCGCGCTCGGCGAGGAAGCCGCCGGCGGCGCCGACGACCGGCAGGTTGCTGGCGACGCGCGCGAGAAGGCCGCCGCGCTGGCGCTCGCCGAGGGAGGAGCGCAGCCGTCGCACGCGGCCGGCGACCGTGCGCACGAGCCGGGCGGTCTGGCCGAGGCGGCCGAGGCGCGGCCCGTCTTCGGCGTCGACGGCCTCGTCGTCGGCGTCGGCCTCGGACAGGTCGTCCTCGCCCGAGGCGAGCACCTCGGTGATCTCCCCTACCGGAATCGTCTCACCGAGCGCGACGAGCCCCGAAACCCGCACGCGCTCAGCCAGATCCGCGCCCAACTCGCGGCCGACCGCGTTGGCCATGAGGATCTGGCCCGAGGCCCCGATCGCGTCGACGACCCCGAGCGCCTGTCCGAGGCGGCCCGTGGCGCTGGGCAGCGCCGCGAGCGCGGCGACGGCGGTCGACAGCCGGCCCTGCCACCAGGCGATCCGCGTGTCGGTGTCGGCGCTCGACCACTCCCGGGCCCGCGGGTGCACGGTGCCGGTGATCGTGCGCGCGCCGAGGCGGGCCGCCCCGACGACCAGGGAGGCGGCGCCACCGACGACCGTGCCCGCGGCCCCGGCCGCCCCGCGCAGCAGCCCGCGGGATTCCGGCTGCCGCTCGGCGGGGTCGCCCGGTTCGGAGCCGGTGGACTCCCCCGCCTCGCCGGGGCCGGCGACGTCGGGCACCGGCGCGGCCGACTCCCCGGGCGAGTCCCCGGGCGAATGCGGGGCTGCCGGCTCGGAGGCCGACTCCCCGGGCGACACCGAGTCAGTCCCCGAGTCAGTCTCCGAGTCGGCCTGAGGGTCAGTCTTCGAGGCCTCGGACGCCACGCCCGAGCCCGCCTCGGGGGCGATCTCCTGCGGGCCCGGCTCCTCCTGTTCGACGAGCGAGCCGTAGAGGCGGTCGAATTCGCGGGCGGCGAAGGCGAGGGTCTGGATCATGAGGCGATCGGTCACCGGGGCTCCTGTGGTCGGCGGAATACGCAGTGTCTACCCAGAACCTTCCCGCGGCTCACACCCGCCCGTCATCGCGGGATCGACCGCTCGACGATCATCGAGCGGTCGATTCCGAGCCGTGAGACGCGGCCGGCGCACTGACCTGCACAGACTCGCCCACGTTGTCGATTGACCGCTCGCGAGCGGTCAATTCCTCCGAACCGGATCCCGGGTCTGGCTCGCCGAACCTCGCCGACAGCGGCACTGTGGACGAAGGCGGCCTTTCGGGCGCCGGGAACGACAGCGATCGAGGAGGATCCGATGACCGACACCACCCCCAGTTCTCCCGACGAGGGCACGGACCTGAACGAGCTGAACCCGCAGGGAGCCGGCGGCACCGTGGGCAGCCAGGACACCTTCGAGCCGGAGGAGTCCGAGGGCGACCAGGGCAGCGACGCCCAACAGGCCACCGAGGGCGCCCAGGTCGATGACGGCAAGGAGGCCACGCAGGGCACCCAACCCTCGTAGCCAAGGTGAGGGGTGGGGGCGGGCCCGGTTCGCCCGCCCCCACCCTCCCGGGCGGCGAACGAGTAGAACTACTCATCCCCCAAACTCGCTGGCGCGGAATGCTGTTCATCGCGAGACGCTGGGGAGCGTGCTCGTGCCATCTAGGGGAAGACTGTGATCGCGAGGCGCTGGGGAGCGCCCGCGATGTCAAGGGGGAATCTGGGGATGAAGATCAGGACGACTCTGTGCGCGGCCGCGGCGACCATCGCGATCGGTGGCGCCACGCTGGTGGTCGCACCGGCGGCCAACGCACTGTCACCAACTCGTGGAGACGGCAGGCTCGTCGAGCGCTGCTCGGGCCGCGTGGTCCAGTCGGGCCCGCTGCAGGCGCCGGACGGCAGCCGGCACCCGAGCGCCCGCTGGAAGCTCTACTCGTCGGGCAAGAACGGCGGCACCGTCTGCTTCCAGGTGTTCGCCAACACCCCGGGGCTGCAGGCGCTGGGATCGACGATCCTCAAGCCGTCCAACGACTCCGGGGCCTACTTCCGCAGCCCTACGACGAGCGGGAAGACGCCCGGCGTGCTCGTGGAGAAGGCGAAGCGCACGTGCGTCACCTTCGAGGGGAGCATCAGCGACGGATACGGCGCCGACCCCGCCGTCTACTCCGCCTCGGGCCAGCTCGGCCGCTGCTGACCGGCCCCGCGCCGCCGCCCGCCGGACCCGAACCGTCGGCCGGCGCTTGTGTCAGGCGTCGATGACAAGATCGGTCTCCGGGCGCGAACAGCAGGGCAAGAAGCCGCCGCGCTGAATCTCGCGGGGCCGGATGCCGCCCTGGTGCGCCATGTCGACCCGGCCCTCGACGAGCGTGAGTTTGCAGGTGCCGCACATGCCCTGGCGACACGAGGAGGGCAACCGAACCCCGGCCGCTTCGAGCGTCTCGAGCACCGTGTGCGCCTCGTCGCAGGAGACGGTTCGCCCGCTGCGGCGTAGCTGCACCGTGCGCGCGGTGCCCGAGGCGGGCGCGGGCGCGACCGGCTCCGCGACCGTGAAGCTCTCCTGGTGGATGCGCTCGGGGACGACACCGAGGTCGAGCAGGAGCTGCCGGGTCGCGTCCATGTAGCCGGCCGGGCCGCACAGGAAGACCTCGCGGTCGGCGGCGTCGGGCACGGCCCAGCGCAGCAGGTCGCGGCCGAGCCGCCCCCGCGGGCCCTCCCAGCGTTCGGCCACGGAGTCGGTCTCGCACACGGTCAGCGCGCGCAGCGACAGCCCCGACTCGGCGAGGGCCGCCGTCTCGCGTCGGAAGATGATGTCGGCCGGGGTGCGGGCGCTGTGCACGAACGCGATGTCGGCATCGCTGCCCTCGTCGGCCAGCGTGCGCGCCATCGACATCAGCGGCGTGATGCCGCTGCCGGCCGACAGGAACAGGTAGCCGCCACCGGGCAACTCCAGGGTCGGGCTGGCCGGGTAGCCGCGGCACGAGAACGCCCCGAACGGTCCCTGCACGCGCACGCGGTCGCCGGTGCGCAGCCGCTCGTGCAGCCAGGAGGTGACGACGCCGCCGGGGTGGCGCTTGATCGTCAGCGTGAGCCCGGCCGGGCGGGTCGGCGGCGAGGCGATCGTGAAGCTGCGCTGCAGTTCCTGGCCGTCGACGGTCACGGTGATCCGCACGTGCTGGCCGGGGTCGAAGCGCAGCGGCGCGCCGGTCGGCGCCTCCAAGACGAAGCTGGTCACGTCGTGGGTGACCGGCACGATGCGACGCACCAACAGCTCCTCGTCGAAGGCGCCCTGCGCCGAGGTGACCGCGCCGTCGCTGTGCTCGAGGGAGTTGGTGTGGGTGGTGCTGGGGACGGGGAGCGTGATGCTCATGGCCGGCTCCTTTCGGGGTCTGGGGGGCGGAACGCCTACAGCGCCACGCACAGGCGCAGCGCGTCGTAGATGGCCGCGTGGATGTTTCGGCTCGTGACGGCGTCACCGATGCGGAACAGCTGGTAGCGCCCGACGGGGTTGGTGTGCACCTGCTGGGGGCGCATGGCGAGCAGCGCGTCCTGATCCACCTCACCGAGGTTGACCGAGTCGGCGACCAGCTCGTGGTACAGCTCGTCGTGCGGCAGGGTGCCGTGCTCGACGACGACGGCGTCGACGTCGCGCGTCCAGGTGCGGTCGGTGTAGTCGCTGCCGAGGGTGGCGACGAGCCTGCGTTCCCCTCCGCGGGAGACCGATCGCAGGCGGGTCGCGAGCGTGACCCGCACGTCGCGCTCGGCGAACGCGGTGAGGTAGGCCGGGCTGTTCATGCCGCCGACGCCGATGCCGAGCATGCGCTCGGGAGTGACGATCTCGACGTGCACGCCGCGCGTCGCGAGCAGCTCGGCGACCCCGAGGGCCGGCTCGGTGCCGTTGTCGTCGTAGACGAGCACGCTGCCGGTGGGGCGCGCGTGACCGCTCATGATGTCCCAGGTGTCCGTCACAAGATTGTCGCCGGAGGCGAGCACGCCGGTGTTCGGCATGCCGCCGGTGGCGACGACGACGATGTCGGGGTCGAGGTCGTTCACCTCGCCGGCCTCGGCGTAGACGCCGAAGCGCACGTCGACCCCGAGGTGTCGCAGCTCGTCCATCCGCCAGTCGACGATGCCGATGAGGTCGCGCCGACGCGGGGCGGCGGCCGCGAGCACCACCTGTCCGCCGGGCTTGTCGGCGGCCTCCAGCACCGTCACCGCGTGGCCGCGTTCGGCGAGCACGCGCGCCGCCTCGAGGCCGGCCACCCCGGCTCCGACGACGACGGCGCGCCGCCGCGCCTCGGCCGGCGCCGGCTCGATGACGTGCGGCAGCGACAGCTCCCGACCGGTCGCCGGGTTGTGGATGCACTTGGCATCACCGGACTCGTAGATCGCGTCGAGGCAGTAGTTGGCGCCCACGCACGGGCGGATCCGGTGCTCCTCGCGCCGGGCGACCTTGGCGACGAGGTAGGGGTCGGCCAGTTGCGGGCGGGTGAGGCCGACCAGGTCGACGAGCCCGTCGCGTACGGCGTGCCGCGCGGTCGCGACATCGGACAGCCGGGACGCGTGCATGACCGGCACGTCGACGAGTTTGCGGATGCGGCCGGTGAAGTCCAGATGCGGCGCCGACGGCGAACCCATGCCGGGAATGACCTTCGCCAGCGCTGCGTCGGTGCCGATCGTGCCGCGGATCACCGACAGGAAGTCGACGCCCTCGGCGGTGAACGCCTTGAGGGCGGGCACCGTGTCGTCCTCCCCGAGCCCGTCGGGCAGGCACTCGTCCATGCTCATCCGCAGCCCGACGATGAAGTCGTCGCCGACCTCGGCCCGGATCGCGGCGAGGACCCGCTGACCGAAGGCCCGCCGCCGCTGCTCGTCGCCGCCGTACTCGTCGTCGCGGTCGTTGGTGGCCGGTGAGAGGAAGCCGTCGAACAGGTGGCCGTAGGCCTCGATCTCGATGCCGTCGAGGCCACCCTCGCGGCACCGTCCCGCCGCCTGGGCGTACTGGCGCACGATCCGCTCGATGTCCCACGCCTCGGCGACCTTGGGGAACGAGCGGTGCGCCGGCTCGCGCTCGGCGCTGGAGTAGACCAGCGGCAGCCAGTCACCGGTGAAATTGCTCGACCGGCGGCCCAGATGAGTGATCTGGCACATGACGGCGGCACCTTCGTCGTGCACCGCTTGTGTCAACAGTTTGAGCCATGTGACGACCTCGTCGCGGTACAGCTCGATGTTGCCGAACGCCGGCGGGCTGTCCGGCGCGACGATCGCCGACCCGCCCATCATCGTCAGCCCGACCCCGCCCCGCGCCTTCTCCACGTGGTAGGCGCGGTAGCGGTCCTTGGGCATGCCGTCCTGCGTGTAGGCCGGCTCGTGCGACGTGCTGACGATGCGGTTGCGCAGCGTCAGGTGGCGGAGCCGGTAGGGCTCCAGCAGTGGATCGAGGGACGGGGCCGTGGTCGACGACCCTTGCGTGGTGCCCGCCATGACCGAAGTCTGGTCGCGCAGGACCTTGGAGCACAATCGCATGTTCGTGCATGCCACCGTGCAATCATTCTTCATGCTCGATCCCCGGCTGCAGTCGTTGCGGCTCGTCGCCTGGTACGGCGGTGTTACGGCCGCAGCCGAGGCGGCGCATTACACGCCGTCGGCCGTCTCAGCCCAATTGCGATCCCTGGCGAACGATGTGGGCGCGCCGCTCCTGGAGCGCCAGGGCCGCGGCGTGCGCCTGACCGACGCCGCGCAGGTGCTTCTCGAGCACGCCGACGAGGTCGCCGCCGCCTGGGAGGCGGTGTGCGCCCGCGTGCAGTCCGGCACCGGGGCCAAGGCGGGAGCGGTGACCATGGCGGGCTTCTCCACGGCTGCCTCCACCCTGCTGCCGGAGGCGGTGCGCGAGCTCCTGCGGCAGCATCCCGGCACCGTCGCCCGCATCGTCGAGGCCGACCCGCTGGAGTGTTTCGACATGCTCGTCACCGGACAGGCCGATCTCGCGGTCGTCGTCGCCACGGACGAGATGCCCGCCCTCTCCGATCGCCGATTCGAGCAGCTGCAGCTCGGCAACGACCCGCTCGAACTGCTCGTCCACGCGCGGCATCGGCTCGCCGACCGGGAGTCGGTGAGCCTGGCGGAGGCGGCCGGCGAACCGTGGATCATGGATCGCCCCGGGCGGCCCTATCGCCAGCTTGTGCTGAGTTCGTGCGTGGCGGCCGGTTTCACCCCGGAGATCGCCCACGAAAGCTTGGAGTGGGAGACGGGTGCCGCCCTCGTGCACGCCGGTTTCGGGGTGGCGCTCGTGCCGCGGCTCGCGCATCTGCCGAGCGGTTACGCGGTGCAGCGCGTGCCGCTGCACGGCGATCCGCGACCGGCGCGTCATATCCGTGCCGCGGTGCGAGCAGGTGCCCGGTCGCAGCCGCGGATCGTCACCGCGCTCGACGCGATGATCGCCAGCGCCGTGCTGGCTCCCGCCGTGACGTCGCACTGACCGCGTCCGGAGCGGGCGGGGTCGCACGAAACCGCAGCAGGGGCCCCCTAGGAGCCTGGTGGGAGCCCCCGAAGAGCCCTCAAGAGCCGGGCGCGAGGCGGAGCACCGCGTCGGCGACGACCGGCCCGAACATCACCGGATCGTTGTGGCGGGCGCCTGGCACAACGAGCTCGTCCCGCAGGGTGACGGCGGCGGCGACGCGGCGGCTCTGTTCGGGTGGCACGATCTCGTCGGCCTCGCCGATGACGACGCTGACGGGTGTCGTCGAGCCGGCGAGCATGTCGAGCACCGGGTATCGGTCCTGCAGAAACCGTTGGGTGGGCAGCCACGGGTAGAGCGCGCCGGCGGCGTCGGCCAGCGAGGTGAACGGGGAGCGCAACAGGACCCCACCAGGGGGGTCGCTCGCGGCCAGCCGGGCGACGACGCCGGTGCCGAGCGACTCCCCGACGTAAAGGGTGTGCCGGGCGTCGAGGCCGTCCGCGCGCAGGGCGGCAAGGCCGGCGCGGGCGTCGGCGGCCAGCCCCTCCTCCGACGGACTGCCAGGGTTGCCGCCGTAGCCGCGGTAATCCAGGGCGAGCACAGTCAGCCCGCGGGCGGTGAGTTCGGTGAGCAGCGAGACCCGGCCCGCGCGGTTGCCGCCGTTGCCGGGGGCGTAGAGCACCCCGACTTTGCGGTCGGTGACGCCGGGCGCCGGGGGCAGCAGCCACGCCTGCAGGTCGAGGCCGTCGTCGGTGTGCAGCACGATGTCACGACCGCCCGGTGCGACGTGGGCGGCCGTAGGCACCGCGCTGCGGTCGGGGAAGTAGATGACGCGGCGTTGCAGGCCGGTCAGGGCGCCCATGACGACACCCGCGAGGACGATCGCGATCGTGGCGCTGACGAGCAGCGCGACGAGCACCCGCGGACGCCGCCGGCTCGCGGCGTGACGGGAGCGACGAGAGCGGCGGAGACCACAGGAGTCGCGATGCCGGTGCCGTCGGCGCGACGAACGGGGACCATCGGGCACCGTCGGCTACCCGGAGACGCCGGCGCGCGCACCGACGAGGGCGTCGCGGGGGCGCCCACCGGACAGAGTCGCCGCGACGCGTGCGGCGCCACGCCGAAGCTGGTCCGCGGCGGCGCGGCCACGCCGCCCGTCGAGACGTTGAGTGGGTCCGGCGGCGGTGAGGACCCCGGCCAGGGCGCCGGAGGCCAGGACGATGCCGACGCCGATGCCGGTCAGGCCTTCCTCCTCCTCGTCGCGCGCCGCCGCGTACCCCTGGGTGCGGATGCGCTGCAGTTCGACGCGCATGGCCGCGGCCGTCGTGATCGTGCCCGCCGTGTAGCGCGGGAGCGGCTCGCGCAGGAACTCGGCCACCTCGGTCTCCGGGCGGGTCGACAGCAGAACTTTGCCGCTCGCGCTGGCGTGCAGGGGGAATCGTTGGCCGACCCAGGAGCGCGGCCGCAGCTGATGCGGCGCGTCGACCTGCTCGACGAGGTCGAGACCCCCGTCGGCGGCGACGACACTGAGCGTGACCGTCTCGCGGACCTGTTCGGCGAGTTCGCGCACGATCGGCGACGCCACCTCCTGTAGCAGCCGCTGCTCGTCGGAGGCGCGGGCGAGCCGTAGCAGTTCGGGGCCGAGCAGCACCCGCTCCTCCCCCGGCGGGCGCAGCACGAAGCCCTCCTGTTCCAGCGTCTTGATCAGGCGCAGGGCGGTCGCCCGGGGGAGCCCGACGGTGCGGGCGAGCGAGGAGATGTTGGCCTCGCTGTCGGCGGCGGTGGCGCGCAGCAGGGTGATCGCCTTGATCACCGATTGGTTCAGCTTTACGCCCTCGTCGCCGCCGGCCATGCGGTCACGATACCGAGGCGCATCACGCCCCGGCCCGATCACCGGCCGGGGCGGGCGCCGAGGTCGCCGTCGGCGCCGACCTCGAAGTACGCCTGGAGGCGGCCGACGTACCAGGCGACGAAGGCCTCCACATCGCCCTCCACCTCGGAGTACGGGCCGGGCAGGTAGCCCGGATCCTGCACGCCCCTCTGGGTGCGGGCGACGAACACGCTGTCCTGGGTGTTGGTGGCGTTCCACACGTGGGTCAACGACTCCACGTCGTAGTCGACGCCCTCGACCGCGTCCGGGTGCACGAGCCACGTCGTGCGCAGGAACGTGCGGGTCGGCGAGATCGGCAGCACGGAGAATACGACCGCGTGATCGGAGAGCATGTGGAACCACGAGTTCGGCTGCAGGTGCAGGTGCAGGTCGCCGAACCGGGCGTCGTCGATGGCGCCCATGCGCTTGCGGCAGACGGCCTTGCCGCCGTCGCTGTAGGACTGGCCGGCGCCGTCGAGCGGGGCGTGCTCGACAAGGAATCCCGTGGGCCGGGTGTCGAGCTCGCGGATCCACTCCTGCGGAAAGCCGCTGCGCGTGCAGGAGTCGGCGAGGGCCGTGGTGGCCTCCTCGAAGCGGTCCCACACCGGCTGCAGCCGGGGCGGCACGTCGTCGGCGGTGTAGCCGTGCAGCGGAAAGTACGCGGTGAGCAGCTCGGGGTGCCCGTCGCAGTGGTAGCACTCCCGGTTGTTCTCCATGACGAGCTTCCAGTTGCCCTCCTCGACGATGTCGACCTGGTGGGCGACCTTGGCGCCGGCCATGCCGTACGGCGTGAGGAACGGTTCGACCCGGCTCATCACCTCGTCGAAGTCGGCCGGGGGCTCGTCGGCGAGGCATACGAAGACGAATCCGCCGACCGTGCGGGCGTGCACGGGGCGCAGGCCGTAGCGGCTGCGGTCCATCGTCGGCGGCTGATTGTCGGCGTGCATGAGGCTGCCGTCGACGCCGTAGACCCAGTGGTGGTAGGGGCAGACGAGGTTGCCGACGCTGCCGCACGGGGCGTCGAGGAGGCGGGAGCCGCGGTGGCGGCACACGTTGTGGAACGCGCGCACCTGCTCGTCGTCGTCGCGCAGGACGATCACCGAGGAGGTGCCGATCTCGACCGTCACGTAGTCGCCGGGTTCGGGCAGCTCGGGCTCGGTGGCGACGAAGAGCCAGTGGCGCTCGAAGATCGCGCGCAGGTCGAGGTCGAAGACGTCGGCGCTGGTGTAGAAGGTCGCTTCCAGGCTGTGCCCGGGCTCGCGGCGGGTCACGAGGTCGTGCAGGTCGCCCACCGGCGCCCGCTCGTGCTGGAGGGTCATGATGCGTCTCCTCGACGGTACGGAGAGGCCGGCTCCCACGTCAGGGGTGCTCAGCGGCACTGTGCGGCAATGTGCGGCGCTGGCGGGCGTGGACACGGCCCCTTCGGCGGTGGTCACTTTTCACCCGAAGGTGACCACTAGGTGGATGGTGGCATGCGCCATCGACGCCGGTCAATGGTCGTCGCCGCGCCGGCCCGCCGACGGCCGACGAGTCCGGCTCAGCGCGGGATCGCCTCACCGGCAAGGGCGTAGATCATGGCCGGGCGGTCGCCGGAGTCGGTGCGCACGGTGACGGTGGCGCGTTCGTAGCCCGGGCCTTCGAAGGCGTCGAGGCGCGCCCAGTGCTCGGGCAGGTCGGGTGAGTCGAAGAGCTGCACGGCGACGGCTGGGCCCTGCGCGTCCAGCACGATGCCGGGGTAGCCCATCGCGGCGCCCCACCCGCTCTCGTGCAGGTGACCGTGCACGATTCCGGGGGTCCAGGTGCCCTGCATGCCGGCCATGTGATGGTGATTCGGGCCGCCGGGACCGAGCGTGCCGTAGACCGCCAGCCGCCGCTCGGCGCCCTCGCTGGGTGCGTTCATCGCGTGCGTCCTTCCCGATTCTCGGCGGGGCGGCGACCTGGCGGACGGCCTAGGAGCCCTTCGGCCAGTCGTCGGGCGAGGCAGCACCGCCCTCGACGACGCGCTCACCCTCGGGCGCGCGCCGCGTCCAGTCGTCCTGCGGTCGGTAGCCCAGATCGAGCATCGTATTCGTCATGTCCCAGCGCCGGTTGGGGTTGTCGGAGACTGCGTAGTAGATGCCGAAGCGCACCTGCGCCTCGATGGCCCGGCGGAACACCTGCTCGGTGTCGTCCTCGCTGAGCCACATCGCGCGCAGCAGCTCGGTGTCGGTCTCCAGCGGGTCGGCGGTGGTCCAACCGATGCGCAGCGCGATGACGTCGAGCCCGAACTCGTCGTGGTAGAAGCGCCCGAGCGCCTCGCCGAAGACCTTGCTCACCCCGTAGAGGGAGTCGGGCCGCGGCGGCTGGTGGGCGTAGACCGGCCACTGCTCGTCGCGGTCGTACATGCCCATCGCGTGGTTGGAGGAGGCGAGCACGACGCGCCGAATGCCGGCTTCGCGGGCGGCCTCGAGCACGGTGCGGGTGCCGATGATGTTGGCGGTCAGCACCGCCTCCCAGTCGGACTCCGGGGAGGCGGCGCCGGCCAGGTGCAGCACGGTGTCGACGCCCTCCATGAGGGGGCGCACCTGCTCGTAGTCGTCGAGGTCGGCGCGGCGCAGCTCGCGTTCCTGCTCGTCGGTGGCCGGGGTGCGGCCCTGCTGGACGACGTCGTAATCGCCGCGCAGCCGCCGCGTGAGCAACAGTCCGATGCCGCCGGTGGCGCCGGTGATGAGGATTCGTCGTCGCGAGTCGGTCATAGACAGCATCCTCGGTCGCCAGGCAGTCGCCCGCATCCGCACGCCTGGGGGTTCCGACCGCCGCATGGGCGAGCATTCGAGCCGAGTGGCGGCGGCGAGCGGCGGCGGGCGGCGGGGCGGGGCAAGCGGCGGTGCGCGGGGCAAGCGGCTTGCCGCGAGCGGGACAACGGACGGGGCACCGGCTCCGCAACAGAACACCGGTTCCCCGACCGGACACCGGCTACTCGACCAGACATCTGCGATCGGCGGTGTCCCGTCGATCTGCCGGTGTCCCGTCGACTTTCCGGTGTTCTGCACCATCGGTCGGTGTTCAGTTGGGCGACAAGGTGCCGCCTTTGTCTGCGCGCCTCTCGCCATTCCCCTAGAGGGCCATATACGAGGCGATCGCATGTCGAGGAGCGAGCCCGTGCGACGATGCGCGCATGACCGAGTACCAGATCATGTCGTGGCGCGATCTGCCGTCGCTGGTGACCGTGCGCGAGGGCGACGAGGTGATCAAGGCGCCGCTCGCGCCGCGCTTCCAGGAGGCCATCGACGAGGCGGCGATGCGCCTGGGCGAGACCGGCAGCGACGACTACCTCGCGGGCTGGTCGCGCGGGGAGTGGACGCCCGCCGAGGGCGACCCCGCGCAGGTCGCCGAGCGCGTCGGCGCCGACCTCGAATCCCGCTGGGACGAGGCCGCGCTGACCGCCTATCTCGACGCGATCGGCCCCGCCGCACAGGAGTGAACGCCGGCCCGCCCGCCGATCCACCGGTTGACCCTCCCGCCGGACAACCCGGCGACCGGCCAGCCGACCGACCCGCCGACCGATCCGGCGACCGACCTGCCGACTGGACGGCGCTCGTCGTCGATGCCCCCGGCGGCCGAACAGCCCCGCGCGCCGCCCTCCTCGGCCCAGGCCGGCGCGTGGTCCTCGACCTGCCCCGGGCCCTGGAGACGGTCCGCGCCCTCGAGCGCGAACGCCCCCGCTGGGTGTGGTGGTCGGCGGCCGAAGCCGCGGCGCCGCTCGTCGAGGCCGGGATCCGGCCGGCGCGGGCGTGGGACATCGCCGAAGCGCACAGAATTCTGTGCGGCGGATGGGAGGCGGGGCCGGGGGTCGCCTGGGCCGCCGCACACGGTCTCCCGAGCGACGGCGTGCCGGGCGCCCCGACCGGGGACCTCTTCGAGGCCGCGATCGCGCTCGAGCGGCCGCTGGCCGACGAGACGCTGGTGCGGGCCGACGGGTACCTGCGCCCCGACGCCGCGGCGGGCACCTGGCAGCGCGCCGGGACCACCGGGCAGCACTCCGACGACCGGCTGCTGGCCTGGGCCGACGCGGCCCTGGAGTGCGCCGCGGGGCAACGCGAGCGCGCGATGCGAATCGGGCCGCGGGTCGTGTCGACCGTGCATGCCGAGTCGGCCGCGGCGGTGCTGTGCGAGGAGTTGGCCCGCGACGGGCTGCCCGTCGACCGGGCCGCGCTGCTGGCCCTCGTCGAGCCGCTGTCGGGCCCCCGCGGCGAACGCGACGCGGCGGTACTGCGCCACGCGCCCGGCCGCGAACACACCGACCTGCGCAACCCCACCCAGGTGCGCGAGCTGCTGAAGGCGGTCGGCATCGACGTGCCGAGCACCCGCAAGCACGTGCTCGAGGGGTTCGCCGACGCGCACCCGATCGTGCCCGCACTGCTGCGATGGCGGCGCGAGGAGCGGATCGCCACGACGTACGGGCTGCGCTGGATCGAGGAGCACATCGGCTCCGACGACCGCCTGCGCGGCCGCTGGACCGCGTGCGACGGCGCCGGCGGCCGGATGACCGCCGAGGCGGGCCTGCACAACCTGCCCGCCGCGTTGCGCGCCGGCGTCGCGGCCCACCCCGGGCATGCGCTCGTGCGCGCCGACCTCGGTCAGATCGAGCCGCGGGTGCTCGCCGTCGTCTCCGGCGACGCGGCGTTCGCGCAGGCCACCCTGGCCGACGACCTGTACGCGCCGGTGGCCGCGCGGCTGCGGGTCGAGCGGCCGATCGCCAAGGTCGCGGTGCTCGCCGCCATGTACGGCCAGCGCAGCGGGCCCGCCGGGGAGGCGCTGCGCGGCCTGGAGCGCGCCTACCCCGTCGCGATGGCGCACCTCGACCGCGCGTACGCCGCCGGCACCCGCGGGGAGCCGGTGCGCACCTACGGCGGGCGGCTCATCCCGACCGGGCGGTTCCTGACCACCGCGCCGGTCGGCGCCGACCCGCGCCTGGACGCCGCCCGCGGCCGGTTCGCCCGCAACGCGATCATCCAGGGCGCCGCCGCGGAGCTGTTCAAGGCGTGGGCCGCGACCGTGCGCGCCACGACCGCCGACCTCGGCGCCCGGATCGTGTTGTGCCTGCACGACGAGCTGCTCGTGCACACCCCGGCCGAGCACGCCGACGAGGTCGCCCGGCGCGTCGAGACCGCCCTGGCCGACGCCGCCCGGCGGTGGAGCCCGACTCCGGTGCGCTTCGTCGCCGACACCTCCGTCGTGCAGCGCTGGTCGGAGGCGAAGGGGTGAGTCGGTCGAGGCGACGCGCTCGCACGCCCGTCACAGGGCGGCGAACAGCTCCTGCATCGCGGCGGCGCCGGCGCGCAGGTTCGCGACGAAGGCCTCGTACGACTCGGTGTCGCCGGCGCGGTGGCTGACGAGAAACTCGTACCCGCCGGGCACGAGCGAGTAGTAGATGCCGATGCCGCCGGGACTGGTCGGGGCGAACGCGACCCAGGAGATCTGCGACTGATCGCCCAGCGACGTCGTCGACAGAAAGTCCGTGCCGAGCGTCGTCAGGGTGGGGTCGTCGAACAGCGCGGGCTGCCGACCGAGACGGCCCGCCGCCAGCCGGAGCCCGAGCAGGTGCCGATCGATCCCCTGCCCGGTCTTGCAGTCCTGCACCCAGCGCTTGTGCGCGGCCAACGCGGCGTCCACGAGCGCGGCCTTGTCCGTCTCATCCGCAGAGCCCGACGACGCGGAGCCGGGCAGCAGTGCGGAGACGAGCGCCACCGCCTCCGGGGTGATGGCGCGCAGGCACTCGGTGCGCCCGGCCTGCATGTGCCGCATGTCGACCGACTCGTACGTGCTGCGGATCCGGCCGTACGTGGCGAGCTGGGCGTACAGGAAGAGCCACTGCTGCACGGCGTCGTCGCTGACGCGGAACGACAGGTGATCGGTGCGCGGGGCGTCGACGCGCACGAGCTCGAGGCGGTGGTCCGCCGCCGCCCGCGCGTACCGGGCCGCCTCGAGCGCGAGACGGTCACGCTGCTGCGCGGTCAGCCGCCAGGTCAGCGGCTCGACCCTCGGAGAACCCGCGCCCGGATCGATCGGATCGATCGCGCCGTCCGGCACCTGCTGGGCCGCCTCGACGACGGCCTTGAGCGTGCCGCCGTCGATCGCGGTGTGCTCCATGTGCGTCGCGGCGAACCCGTCGGCCAGCCCGAGTTGGTACGTGAACGTCTTGTAGGCCCAGGCCTGCCCGGGCTCGAACGCGCCGCGTCGGAGCTGCTCGACGGGCGCGTCGCCACCCTCGTCGAGGCGCACGAGAAACAGCGCCTGCGTGAGGCGTTCGTACGTCGCGGCGTTGCCCGGGTCGGTGAGCAGCTCCGCCAGCAGCGGCGCCGCGACCTCGCTGCCGAGGCTGGAGACGGTCGTGAACCCCGGCTCCACGAGCTCGGCCGACGGCGCCTCGCGCAGGGCGGCCGCGAGCAACGCGCGCACCTGCGCCCGCGACAACGGCCGGCCGGCGTCGTCGCTGATCGGAGCCGCGACATAGCGATCCTCGACGAGCACGCCGATCTCGCGCGCGACGGGCGACGGGTCGCCCGGGCGCATCTCGTCGACGCCGTCGGCCCGCGGGTGTCGCAGTCCGCCGGCGAGCACCTCCCGCTGAGTCGCGCAGACCGGCTCCCCGCGCGGCGTCGTCTCGGCGGGAAGCTCACCGCGCAGGTACGCCAGGTGCACCGACGCGAGGCGGTACACGGCGTCGGCGGCCCAGTCGAGACCGCCGTCTCGACCCGCGGGATGGGCGTCGCGGTCACCGAGGCGCATCCGCAGGGTCGCGCTCGTCGTCAGGGCGACCGGGGTGCGCACCGTGAGATAGCCCGCGAGCCACGCCTCGCTGAGCCAGCTGCGGCCAGCGCCGTTCTCCTGCGCGGCGAAGGCCTCGAGTTCGGCCTGGCAGGCCGGCCCGTCGGAGGCGACGAAGTCCGCCACGAGCGAGGTGGTGCGGGCGAAGGCGTCGTCGTCGTCGACGAGCGGCCGCACGGCCCGCAGGTAGGTCTTCGCGGTGTGCTCGAGCGGAGGAACAGGTAGGTGCTGCACGTGAACCGCCTTCCGAGCTGGCGCCTCGGGCCCGCCGCCCGGCGCTCGCGAGCACAGCCTGCCAGGTACCGGTGGGCGTATCCGGCGAAACGCCGCGGGGTCAGCGGCGGCCCTCGCCCGCCAGCGGGTCCTGGGTGTAGTCGGAGTGGCCCTCGTCGTGCAGCGTGGTCAGCTGCGGTGTGCCCTCGAACTGTTCGGCGACGCGGGTGGCCACCGAGTAGATGAACTCGTGCACCTGCCGGGGGGTGGTCCGCGAGGAGAACTCGAAGTCGCTGAACACCGGCTCGAACTGCGCGACTCCCTCGCGGGTCGTCGTCATCTGACCCGTCTCCTCGTCGATCGCGAGGAACGTCAGCGTGCCGTCGGGGCGCGAGTAGGCGATCGCCGTGCAGTACTCGAAGTGACCCGTGTACCCCAACTCGAGGGCGGCAGCGATCGACAGCGTCACGGTGTCGGCGATCATCGACTCCACGTCGGACAGCGTCACCGCGCCCGGCATCGTCGAGCCGTCGTCGAGGATGTCGCTGCGGGTGAGGCCGAGGGCGACGACACCGGCTCCGCCCAGACCGATCTGCAGCTCGAGGTGCGGCGCGGCGTCGCTGACGATCCGCACGAGGCGGTAGTCCTCGCCGACCTCCTGGACGTAGGTCTCGGGCACGTAGACGACCGGGCCGCTGGGGAATTCGGTCGTCGTCATAGCGGTATTCAGCGCGGACTTGAAGGTCTCCTCGCTGAACTCCTCGGAGAAGGGGGTGCCCATGAGATGGCCGACCCCGACGATCCACGGGCGGCGGTCGTGGTCGAGCCGGGCGCTCGACATGCTCAGGGCGAGCTCGAGGAACTCCTCGGTCATCGGTCCTCATCGCTGCTGGTACGGTTTTTCGTTCGCGTCACGGTAACCCATCGACACGCAACCGGGAATCCAAAAGCGTTCGGGTTCACGCGATGCCGACAAGCGGGCCGCGTCAACATCGCCGGATTCCGTTGTTGCCGCTGGCTAATCGCCCCGGAGCCGACCTCACCGCCGATGTCCGCCGTGACCGAACAAACACAGGCAGAGAGACACAAGCAAAGGAAAACACAGGTTCCGTCCAGGTTGCACACCTAGCCTGGCCAGGTGCCTGACCTGACCGACTCGTCGACACCGTCCACCACGCCCACCCGCACGAAGGGACGCAGCGTGCGGGTCGCGCTACCCCAACTCGCGCGCGGCGCGGTCATGGGCGCCGCCGACATCGTGCCCGGGGTCTCCGGCGGCACCGTCGCGCTCGTGCTCGGCATCTACCGCCAGCTCATCGAGGCGCTGCACTCGTGCGTCGCGGTCGTCCTCAAGCTGCTGCGCGGCGACATCCCCGGCACCCGCCGCGCCGTCTCCCGCGTGCCGTGGCTGTGGCTCGGCGCCCTCGGCGTCGGCATCCTCACGATGATCATGATCGCGTCGGGCCCGCTGAGCAGCGCCCTGGCGACCCACCCGGTCGAGCTCGCCGGCCTCTTCTGCGGGCTCATCGCCGGCGCCGTCGTGTTGTGTTGGCGCCAGCTCGACATGCCCGCCCCGGTGCACTTCGTCGCGGGTGCCGTCATGGCGGTGCTGACGTTCGTGCTCCTCGGTCTGAGCCCGGCGAGTGGCGGCGGCTCGGCGATCACCGCCCCGTGGTGGGCGTTCTTCCTCGGCGGCGGCATCGCGATCTGCGCGATGATCCTGCCCGGCATCAGCGGCTCGTTCCTGCTCGTGCTCATGGGGCTGTACGCGCAGGTGCTCGGGGCCGTCGCGGAACGCAACTTCCTCGTGCTGGGCATCTTCGCCCTCGGCTGCGCGACCGGCCTCGCGCTCGCCTCCAGTGCCCTGCGCTGGCTGCTGCACCACCACCACGATCTCGTCATCGCCTCGATGGTCGGCCTCATGGTCGGCTCGATCCGCATCCTGTGGCCGTGGCCGAACGGCCTCGACAGCACCGCGATGCAGCTACCCACCGGCGGGGAGTGGCTGGTGCCGACCCTGCTGGGCGCGCTCGGCGTCGTCATCGTCATCGGAATGGAGGCGGTGGCCAACCGTCTGCGCACCGAGCGTTCTACGGTGGGTCAGCATGGAGCTTCCTCGCGCTGACATCGACCCCGACGGCCTGCTGGAGTACTCGGTCGTCTTCACCGACCGCTCGCTGAACCACATGTCGGCACGCTTCACGCGTGTCATGCAGGACGCGATCGACATCCTCAAGGAGACCTACGGGGCGCACACCGTCGCGATCGTGCCCGGCGGCGGCTCCTACGCGATGGAGGCGGTGGCTCGCCAGTTCGCCACCGGCGCGCGCTGTCTGGTCGTGCGCAACGGGTTCTTCTCGTACCGGTGGAGCCAGATCTTCGACGCCGGCTCCATCCCCGGCAAGGTGACCGTGCTCACCGCGCGCCCCGTCGGCGACGCGCACCCGGCGGGCTGGACACCGCCTCCCATCGAGGAGGTCGTCGACACGATCCGCACCGAACGCCCGGAGATGGTCTTCGCGGCCCACGTCGAGACCGCCTCCGGGATCCTGCTGCCGGACGACTACGTGCGGGCGCTCGGGCAGGCCACCCGCGAGGTCGGCGGCCTGTTCGTGCTCGACTGCATCGCGTCCGGCGGGGTGTGGGCCGACATGCGGGAGCTGGGCGTCGACCTGCTGATCAGCGCCCCGCAGAAGGGCTGGAGCGGGTCGCCCTGCGCGGGCTTCGTCATGTTCGGCGAGCGCGCCCGCGCGCAGATCGAGCAGACGACCTCGACGAGCTTCGCCGCCGACCTGCGCAAGTGGCTCGCCATCACCGAGGGCTACGTCGAGGGCGTCACCGGCTACCACGCGACGATGCCGACCGACGCCCTCGCGCGCGACGTCGAGTACATGAAGGAGACGCGCGATCGCGGCCTGGAGACGGTGCGCGCCGCCCAGTTCGACCTCGGCGGCAAGGTGCGGGCGCTGCTGGCCGAACGCGGTTTCGTCTCGGTCGCGGCCCCCGGCTTCGAGGCGCCCGGCGTCGTCGTCGTGCACACCGACGACCCCGGCCTGAAGAGCGGGGCGAAGTTCAAGGAGGTCGGCGTGCAGGCCGCGGCGGGCGTGCCGCTCATGTGCGGCGAGCCGGCCGACTTCTCGACCTTCCGCCTCGGGCTCTTCGGCCTCGACAAGCTCGCCGACGTCGACGGCACCGTCTCCCGCCTCGCCGCCGCGCTCGACCGCCTCCCCTGAGCGACCCGGCTCCGCTCACAACCGGCCGGCTCACACTCGGCCGAAGGCTGCCCTTTCGGTCGGGGGCTAGGGCTGTAGCCGGAGCCCTCGGCCGATCCGGCAGCCTTCGGCCGAGTGAGGGGCGGGGTCAGTAGCGGATGACGACGCGGCCGTCGATCTTGCCCTGCTGCATCTCCTCGAAGACGGCGTTGATGTCGTCGAGTTCACGCACAGCGCACTTGGGCTTGACGAGGCCGCGGGCGTAGAAGTCGAGGGCCTCGATCATGTCCTGGCGGGTGCCGACGATCGAGCCGCGGATCGTCAGGCCCTTGAGCACGACGTCGAAGATCGGCGCCGGAAAGTCGCCCGGAGGCAGCCCTATGAACACGATCGTGCCGCCGCGCCGGGCCATGCCGATCGCCTGCCCGAACGCCGCCGGGTGCACCGCGGTGACGAGCACGCCGTGCGCGCCGCCCGTGGCCTCCTGGATCGCCTCGACCGGATCGGTCTCACGGGCGTTGACCAGCACCTCCGCGCCGTAGCTCTGCGCGAGCGCCAGCTTGTCGTCGGCGACGTCGACGGCCGCGACGCGCATGCCCATCGCCACCGCGTACTGCACGGCCACGTGGCCGAGGCCGCCGATACCGGAGATGACCATCCACTGGCCGGGCCGCACCTGCGAGACCTTGAGCCCCTTGTAGACGGTCACCCCGGCGCACAGCACCGGCGCCACCTCGACCGGGTCGGCGCCCTGCGGGATGCGGGCGGCGAAGCGCTCGTCGACGAGCATGCACTGCCCGAAGCTGCCGTCGACGACGTAACCGCCGTTCTGCTGCTCCTCGCACAGGGTCTCCCAGCCGGTGCGGCAGTACTCGCACACACCGCAGGCCGACCACAGCCACGCGTTACCGACGAGGTCGCCCTCGCTCAGCGTGGTGACGCCCTCGCCGAGGGCGACGACCTCACCGACTCCCTCGTGGCCGGGGATGAACGGCGGGCTCGGCTTGACCGGCCAGTCTCCGTGGGCGGCATGCAGATCGGTGTGGCAGACGCCGGAGGTGACGAGCTTGACGAGGGCCTGGCCGGGGCCCGGCTCCGGGGCGGGGAGCTCGTCGACCTGCAGCGGGGTGCCGAATTCGTGAACCACGGCTGCGCGCATCGTTGTCATGGTGTGAACTTTCACGTCGTCGTTGTCGTGTTGGGGTCGGGGGCGATCTAGAAGAAGCCGAGCTTGTCGGTTGAGTAGCTGACCAGCAGGTTCTTGGTCTGCTGGTAGTGGTCGAGCATCATCTTGTGGTTCTCGCGGCCGATGCCCGACTGCTTGTAGCCGCCGAACGCGGCGTGCGCGGGGTAGTGGTGGTAGCAGTTGGTCCACACCCGGCCGGCCTGGATGCCCCGGCCCATGCGGTAGGCGGTGTGGGTCGATCGGGTCCACACCCCGGCTCCGAGGCCGTAGAGGGTGTCGTTGGCGATCTTCAGGGCGTCGGCTTCGTCGTCGAAGCTGGTCAGCGACACGACGGGCCCGAAGATCTCCTCCTGGAAGATGCGCATCGAGTTGTGGCCCTCGAAGACGGTCGGCTGGATGTAGTAGCCGCCGGACAGGTCGCCGGACAGCTGCGCCTTCTCGCCGCCGGTGAGCACCTTGGCGCCCTCCTGCTTGCCGATGTCGATGTAGGACAGGATCTTTTCGAACTGGTCGTTGCTGGCCTGGGCGCCCATCATCGTGTCGGTGTCCAGCGGGTCGCCCTGCACGACGGCCTCGACGCGGGAGATCGCCGCGGGCACGAAGTCGGCGTACATCGAGTTCTGCACGACCGCGCGCGACGGGCAGGTGCACACCTCGCCCTGGTTGAGCGCGAACATCGCGAAGCCCTCGAGGGCCTTGTCGTAGAACGCGTCGTGGGCGTCGGCGACGTCGCCGAAGAAGACGTTCGGGCTCTTGCCGCCGAGCTCCAGGGTGACCGGGATGATGTTCTCGGCCGCGTACTGCATGATGAGCCGGCCCGTGGTGGTCTCGCCGGTGAACGCGATCTTCGCGATGCGCGGGTTCGACGCCAGCGGCTTGCCGGCCTCGACGCCGAAGCCGTTGACGATGCTGACCACGCCGGGCGGCAGCAGGTCGCCGATGATCTCGATGAGCTTGAGGATCGACCACGGAGTCTGCTCGGCCGGCTTGAGGACCACCGCGTTGCCGGCCGCGAGAGCCGGGGCAAGCTTCCACACGCCCATGAGGATCGGGAAGTTCCACGGGATGATCTGGCCGACGACACCCAGCGGCTCGTGAAAGTGGTAGGCCACGGTCTGCTCGTCGATCTGGGAGATGCCACCCTCCTGGGCCCGCAGGCACCCGGCGAAGTAGCGGAAGTGGTCGATGGCCAGCGGAATGTCGGCGTTCAGGCATTCGCGGATCGCCTTGCCGTTGTCCCACGTCTCGCAGACGGCGATGTCCTCCAGGTGCGCCTCCATGCGGTCGGCGATCTTCAGCAGGATGTTCGCGCGCTCGGTCGGGGAGGTCTGGCCCCAGGCGGGGGCGGCCTCGTGGGCGGCGTCGAGGGCCTTCTCGATGTCCTCGGCGGTGCCGCGGGCGATCTGGGTGAACGCCTGGCCGATGATCGGGGTGATGTTCTCGAAGTACTGGCCCTTGACGGGCTCGGCCCATTCGCCGCCGATGTAGTGGCCGTAGCGCTCCTTGACCTCGATGCCGGAGTCGGACGATCCGGGTCGGGCGTAGACGGTCATGGCACTCTCCTCGTCGCTGAGTCGATGCCGCCGGGCGATCCGGCGATGCGATGACGCTAGGGAGAGCAAGGTTGCACCGACGTTGCATGGCGGCCAGTCGGCTTCACGCTGTGCGGTCAGGCCCGTTCGACGCTTCGCGGTCAGGCCAGTTCGGTGTCGAGCCACTCGAGGTGGCGCACGATGCGGTCGCGGCGCGGGGAGCGCGGGGGCAGCCGGCGCAGGGTGGCCATCCACGCCTCGGCGTCGGTGTCGGCCTCCGGCAGCTGCAGGAAGTGCAGCAGCGCGTCGGTCGACCCCGAGCCGAGCACCGCGTCGCGCACCGCCCCGGACACCTCCGCGCGCAACCGCCGGATGCCCGGGGCGTCTGACAGCGGCAACACCTCACCCGGATACGCCTCCAGCGCTGCACGGTGCCAGCCCCGCGCGGTGTGCTCGAGCACGGCATCGGCGTCCAGCGCCAACGGGCCCGGGAGCCGGTACGGCCGCGACTGCGGCACCAGCCCCGGCGCCACCGTCTCGAGCCGGCGGCGCAGCCGCACCATCTCGGCCCGCAGCGTGGTGACGCTCGCCTCCGGGTTGACCAGGGCGGACAGCTCGTCCAGGCGCAGCCCGTCGGGGCGTCGGGCGAGCACCGCGAGGATCTCGGTGTGGCGCAGCGACAGCATGGTGGCGGTGCCGCCGGCCACGAGCAGCCCCGAGTCGCGGCCGAGCACCCGAAGCTGCGGCCGGGAGGCGGTCGCGCTCCCCGGGCTCGCGGCGGCCCCGGCGATCGCCGACAGCGAGCCGGCGGTCGGCAGCGTCCCGCGCAGCCGCTGCAGGGCGATCTCGGATTGCGCCGCTGCGACCGCCGCCGACACCAGCGCGAGGGCGTGCGGCGCCACGGCCTGCGCCCCGCCGGTCATGTCGACGACGCCGAGCACGTCGCCGGTGTCGGGGTCGCGGATCGGCACCGCCGTGCAGTGCCAGCCGCGCACCTGGGGGCTGAAGTGCTCCGAACCGGCGACCTGCACGCCGCGGCGCAGCACGAGCGAGGTGCCGGGGGCCGCGGTGCCGACGACCGATTCGGACCAGTCGGCGCCCGGCGCGAACGCGATGCGCTCCGCGCGGCGGCGAGCGCCCGACTCCCCCTCGACCCACAGCAGGCGACCGCGGGCGTCGCCGACGGCGACGATGATGCCGCTGTCGGTGCACGGTTCGACGAGCAGCCGGCGCACCACCGGCATCACCCCGGCCAGCGGGTGCGCGTCGCGGTAGGCCGACAGGTCGGTGGCGTCGAGCACGAATTCCGCCGCTGCGGCATCGGGCTCGCGCAACCGGGCCAGCGAACGATGCCACGATTCGCGCACGACATCGCCGGCGCGGGCCACCTCGATCAGGTGGTCGCCGGGGTCGTCGCGACCGGGGACGTCCATGTCGAGCCTTCGCTGCCGGGGGCCGGCGCCGCCGCCTGTCGCCGCCTGCCGGCGCCGGCAGGGTGCGGTTCGAGCGGCGGGCCTACCCCGATCGTGTCGTCACACGTAGTCTCGTGGGGCATCGCGCCGTGTCAACCATTGACCGCGAACGTCGCCCGAGGAGGACAGCCGATGCCCGAGGACACGACCCACCGCAGCGCCGCGCAGTCGCTGGCCGCGGTGACCCCCGCCATCGAGGTCGACGCCCCGGCCGCCGCGCGGGTCGCCGCGACCCCGGAGGCGGTCGAGTTGCTGCGCGAACTCACCGAGCAGCACGGTCCGTTGATGTTTCACCAGTCCGGCGGCTGCTGCGACGGCAGCGCCCCGATGTGCTACCCCGACGGCGAGTTTCGCACCGGCTCCAGCGATGTGCACCTGGCCGACCTGCCGATCGGGCTGGAGCGCCCGGTACCGGTGTGGATGTCGCGTTCGCAACACGAGCGCTGGGCCCACACGCACCTCACGATCGACGTCGTGCCCGGCCGCGGCAGCGGGTTCTCCCTCGAGGCTCCCACCGGGCGGCGGTTTCTCATCCGCTCGCGCCTGTTCAGCGACGCCGAGACCGCTGCCCTCGCACGGCCCTGAACGAGCCTGAGAGCTGCTGGAGGAACCGATCCACCACAGCCTTGCGGGCGGATCGGCCCCGCGACGAGACCGCCACGACGAGCACGAGCCCACAGGAGGCCGAGGTGGACGGCATGGCGGGTGTGGACGGCGTCGACCTCGCGGCCCTGATCGAAACCGTCATCATCGTCGGCGATTTCGTCATCAAGGCCGTCGCCGTCGGGGTCGTTCCCGAGAACCGCCGTCCCTCGTCGTCGTCGGCGTGGCTGCTGCTCATCTTGTTCCTGCCGATCGTCGGATTGCCGCTGTTCCTGCTGCTCGGCAGCAGCCGGGTCAACGCGCGCCGGCACCGCATCCAGGCCGAGGCCAACCGGGAGCTAGACGACGGCCTGGCGCACCTGCCGACCGTACCGCCGGAGGCGGATCTGCCCGCGAGCCTCGTCTCGATCATGACCCTCAACCGGCAGCTCACGTCGCTGCCGTGCGTGCCCGGCTCCGTCGAGGAGGTGCTCACCGACTACCGCCCGATGATGGCCGACATCGCGGCGGCCGTCGACGGCGCGAACCGCTACGTGCACGTCGAGATGTACATCGCCGCCTGGGACGAGGTCAGCGAGGTCGTCTTCGCCGCGCTGGCCCGCGCCCACCAGCGCGGGGTCGAGGTGCGGCTGCTCGTCGACCACCTGGGCTCGCGGCGCTACCGCGGGTTCGGGCGCATGCGCCGGCGCCTAGACGACATGGGCCTGGACTGGCACCTCATGCTGCCGATCGACCCGCTGCGGCGGCGCTGGCGGCGGCTCGACCTGCGCAACCACCGCAAGATCATCGTCATCGACGGCCGCACCGCCTACCTCGGCTCGCTCAACCTCATCGGCCCGCACTACCGCAGCGCCCGCAACGCCCGCATCGGCCGGGAGTGGCGCGAGACCGCCGTGCGTCTGTCCGGCCCGATCGTCGGGCCCGTGGAGTCGGTGTTCGCGGTCGACTGGTACACCGAGTCCGGCGAAGAGCTGCCCGCCGAGCGGTATTTCGAGACCTTCGAGCCGCAGCCGATCGGCGGATCCTGCAACGCGCTGCAGGTCGTGCCCTCCGGTCCCGGCTACCCGACCCAACCGAACCTGCGGCTGTTCACCTCGCTCATCCACCACGCCCAACGCGAACTGCTCATCGTCAGCCCGTACTTCGTGCCCGACGAGGCGATCCTGGAGGCGGTGACGACCGCCGCCCATCGCGACGTGCGGGTCGAGCTGTTCGTCGGTGAGAAGGCCGACCAGTTCATGGTGCAGTACGCCCAATCCTCCTACTACCGCGTGCTGCTCGAGGCCGGGGTGCGCATCCACCGCTACCCCGCGCCGTACGTGCTGCACTCCAAGTTCCTCACCCTCGACGACGAGGTGGCCGTCATCGGCTCGAGCAACATGGATCTGCGCTCGTTCAACCTCAACTACGAGATCAGCCTCATGGGAGCCGGTGGCGACCTGCCGCGCCGGCTGCGCGAGGTGGCCGCCGCGTACCGGGAGGCCAGCAGCGAGCTGAGTCTGGCCGAGTGGGAGGCCCGGCCGCTCTACGTGCGCTACCTGGAGAACGTGCTGCGGCTGACCTCCGCGCTGCAGTGACCGGTTCCCGGCCCGGCCCGCTCCGGTTCGGCGTCGGCCGGCTCCGAAGTCGTTGTCACGCAGGCGATTGGGGTGCTCCTGCGGCGGCGTGGGAGCCTGCCCCGATGCGCGCCCGGCGCCCGCCCGCGGACCATGGAATCAGAGATTCGCACCCGTCCGATCAAGGAGGACCATGACCGACACGGCCCAGTTCCAGGACATCGTCGACCACGTCACGCCCGACACCCTGCGCGCGCTGGCCGAACTGCCCGCCCCGGTCGTGTCGTTCTACGTGCCCACCGCCCGGCACCGGCCCGAGTCCGAACGCGCGGCGCTGGAGCTGCGGGCGCTGCTGGAACCGGCGGCCGACGAGCTCGTCGCCGCGGGGGGCTCGGCGGAGCAGGCGCAGGAGCTCCTCGCGCCGGTGCGCGCGCTGCAGGAGGACCCGCTGATCTGGGACGAGCAGGCCGAGGGTCTCGCGATCTTCGCCTCACCGGCGGGCCTGCGCACCTTCCGACTCGCGCGGTCGGTGGGGCCGGCGCGCGTCACCGGCTCGGTGGCGCATCTGATTCCGCTCGTGCCGATCGCCGCCGGGGACGACCGGTTCGTCGTGCTCGCCCTGAGCCAGAAGCAGGTGCGGCTCTTCGACGCCACCCCGCATTCGATCACGCCGATGCCGTTGGGTGACACACCCGCCGACATCGACGACATGGATCGCCGCAACGTGCGCCAATCGCAGCTGCAGCACCAGCACCAGCCGCGCCCCGGCGCCGGCGGGCAGACCGCGGGGCACCACGGCCACGGCGCCGACGTCTCGTCGGTGCAACTGGAGAAGTTCGTCCGCGAGGTCGCGGCCGGCGCGCGCGAGGCGATCGGGCGGCACGCCGCGCCGCCGCTCGTGCTCGCCGCCGTCGAGGAGTACCTGCCCCGGCTGACGGAGACGGGTCTGCTGCCGACCCTGCTCGACGACGTCGTCGCCGGCAACCCCGACGCCACCGCGCCCGCCGAGCTGCTCGAGCGCAGCCGCGCGATCGCGGTCGCCCGCCTCGACGCCGCGACCGCCGAGCGCCGGGAGCGGGCCGAGGAGTTGGTCGGCACCGGTCGCGCAACAGTCGACCCCGGCTCCGTGCTGACCGCGGCGCAGGAGGGGCGCGTCGGTGAGCTGCTCATCGACCCCGACGCCGAGGGCATCGCCGGGCACGACGCCGCCGCCGACGCCACGTCGCTCGACGAGGCGGTCGTCGCCGCGCTGCTCACCGGCGCCGAGCTGCACCACGTCACCGGCCTGCCCGACTCCGCCCGTTCCGCCGCGCTCCTGCGCTACTGACGCCCGCGGGCCGCTGCAGCCGCGCCCGCGCCCCAGAAGCGGACCCCCTGGAACGCAGTCGCTCCAGCGGCGCTGCCCCCAGCAGCACCGCCCCAGCAGCACCGCGCCTCACCGCGGAGCGGCTCCCTGAACCGCACGTGAGCCTGTGCCATCGCGCTGGACCGCCAGGCTGCCGCTGAGCCGTCTCCGCGGAGTCGGTTCGGCGGCAGTCCGGTGGTCTCGTTCCGGCTGCCGAGACCGCCATCCCGAGGGACGGGCTGGGTATCCGCCACAGTCCTCGCCGCACCTGACGGAGGGGGACTCGGGTGCGTCAGGGCTCGATGAGACCGGCGCGGATGGCGTACTTGGTGAGCTCGAGGCGGTCCTTGAGACCCAGCTTGGTGAGGATGTTCGCGCGGTGGCGCTCGACGGTCTTGGGGCTGATGAACAGCATCTGCGCGATGTCGCGGCCGGAGTGGCCTTCGGCGATGAGCTTGAGCACCTCCTCCTCGCGGGACGAGAGCACCGTCGAGTCGTCCTCGGGTCCGCCTCGGCGCGAGAGGTATTCGCGGATGATCGTGCTCAGCGCCCCCGGGTAGAGGAAGGGTTCGCCGCGCAGCGCGGCCCGGCACGCGTGGATGAGGTCGCGGTCGGCCACCGACTTGTGCACGTAACCGGCCGCGCCCACCTTCAGCGCCTCGAACAGGTACTGCTCGTTGTCGTGCATCGACAGCAGCAGCACCGCGACGCCGAGCTTGCGGCGGCCGATCTCGCGCGCGGCCTGCAGCCCGGTCATCCGCGGCATCGACACGTCGAGGATCGCCAGGTCGACGCCGCCCTGCACGAGCCGGTCGACGGCCTCCGCGCCGTCGGAGACCTCGCCGACCACCGTGAAGTCGGGTTGGGATTCCAGGATGAGCCGCACCCCCTGACGCACCAGCGCGTGGTCGTCGGCCAGCAGGATCCGGGCCGGGGTGGGCTGGTTCATGAGGCGCTCTCCTCTCGATCGCCGGTGGTCACCGGAACGCAGAATCTCACGAGCGTGCCAGGCCGCTGGTCATCCGCCCTGGCGGGACCGATCGACAGCTGCCCACCGACGAGGGCGGCGCGCTCGGTCATTCCGGTGCGGCCGGTGCCCGCAGGGCCGTGCACGCCGACTCCGTCGTCACTCACCTCGACCACGAGTTGCACACCCCCGGAGGCTGATTCGATCGGCTCGGAGCGCAGCGTGACGCGCACGGAGCCGGCCTGCGCGTGCCGCAGCACGTTCGTCAGCGCCTCCTGCGCGATGCGGTAGGCGACGAGCTCCTGGTCGGGCGTGGCGCCGGTGACCTCGGTGATGTCGCGGCGCACCTCCAGCGTGCCCTCGCGGGCCGCCTCGGTGGCCAGCGAGGTCAAGGCCGGGGCCAGCCCGAGGTCTTCGAGCACCCCGGGGCGCAGCTGCGCCGCGACCGTGCGCACCTCCTGCAAAGCGGTGCGCACCGCCTCCTGGGCCCCCTCGAAATCCTCCTGCAGCTCGCCCGGCACGCTGTGCACGACGCGGCCAAGGCGCAGCAGCGCGACGGTCAGCGTCTGCCCGACCTGGTCGTGCAGCTCCCGACTCACCCGCTGCCGCTCCCGCTCCTGGGCGGTCAGCGCCAGGCCGGCGGCGCGGGTCTCCTCCGCGGCGAGACGGTCGAGGAGCCCGTTGTAGGCGAGCGCGACCTGCCCGACCTCGTCGTCGCGGCGTACCCGCGCCCGCCCCGGCGCGCTGACGCCCTCGCGCTGCTCCATGACGACCCGCAGCTCGCGCAGCGGGGCCAGCGTCTTGCGCAGCACGAGGGCCGAGACCACCAGCGTCACCAGCAGCAGCGCGGTCAGCTCGACGAGCTCGGCGGTGCTGATGGGGTGGGAGACCGAGGCCGGCGACAGCGCGAGCAGGGCCACGAAGCCGATGAACAACGCCGCGATCGGCAGGAACAGCTGCACGAACATCGTCACCCGCGCACTACCTCCGTACATGCCAGACTCCGCCCAGATGAGGGTCGCCACCACTGTGCCCCATCCGGGCCGCTGTGCACGATGGATCGCGAACGGACTTGTGGTCCACACCGCATCGGACCGACGGGGCGATCGAGCAGTACCCCGTGTCGGCCCACTCTGCACAAGGAGCCATCGTGATCGGCGCACCGATCGTGGTCGGGGTCGACGGGTCGTCGGCAGCGACCGATGCCGCGCGCTGGGCCGCCATGTGGGCGCAGCGCGCCGGCCGCCCCCTGCGGCTGTTGTCGGCCTCCGCGAGCCGCGAACGACGCGGGCTCACCTCGCTGTTCGTGCGGGAGACGGCGGCCGTGCTGGAGCGCCACCCCGACCTCAGCGTCGACTGCGTGCACGAGTGCGCCGACGCCTCCGCGGCCCTCATCGAGGCGAGTCGCTCGGCGGAGGCGGTCGTCGTGGGTTCGCGCGGCGCCGGCGGCTGGGAGGCCAGCCGCATCGGCGGAGTGGCCCGCGACGTCAGCGCCTACGCGCGGTGCGTCGTGGCGATCGTGCCGCCCGGCGAGTCGTTTCCGCCCCAGGGACCGGTCGTCGTCGGTGTCGACGGCTCCCCGGAGTCGGAGGAGGCGGCCGAGTTCGCCGCCCGGCAGGCGTGCGCCTGGCGCCGCGACCTGCTCGTCGTCACCGCCTACCCGGCGGACGGGCACCTCGCGTCGAGCGCGGCGAGCGGGCAGAGCGTGGCGACCGGGACAACCACCCAGACGGTCCGCACGGCCGTGACACCCGGGGCGGCCGGAGCGACCGGGGCGACCGGGGCGACCGGGCACGCCCGCCGACGAGCGGGA
>NZ_BCNQ01000010.1 GCF_001515525.1 Piscicoccus intestinalis NBRC 104926
CGGAGCGCCCGGAACGCGGGATGCGGCGCACGCGCACGGCGCTGGCGCACCACGCGAGCAGGGCTCCGGCGAGGAGTTCACCGGTGAGGGCGGCCCCGGCGACGAGCGGCGAGACCCCGAGGCGGCCGAGGCGCTCGTAGCCGAGCCCGCCGGAGCACAGGGCGAAGACCGCCGTCATGAGCAGTCCGGTGCTCACGCAGGCGGCGGCGATCGTCACGGCGCGGTAGCGCCACGACGACAGCCGCGCGGTGGTGCGCACGGCCGACCAGCCGACGATCGCGCCGACGGCCACCGGCACGAGCATGACGAGCGCGAACCAGTCGGGCAGCGGGCCCGGGTCGGGCAGGGCACCGAACACCGGGATGAGCGGGAGCGCTCCGCCGTCGGCGGCGCGCACGCTGACGCCGGGGCCGGTGCCGATCGCGAATCCTGGCCCGGCCGCCACCGACACCGCCCAGGCGGCCGCCGTCGGCAGGTAGAGGAGCTGGCCGAGGGTGAGCACGGCCCCGCCGACCCAGCCGGGATCGAGGTCGGCGTACAGGCTCCACACCCGGGTGGCGTTGCCGCCGATCAGCGCCATCACGGCCACGGCGCCCATGACCAGGAGCGCGGCGGCGCCGCGCGCCGCGGGCAGCAGGCCCCGGCGCAGCCAGCCGGGCACGACATCGCGCCACGCCTCGACGAGCCGCGGGCAGAGCCGGTCGAGGCGGTCCTCGAAGAGGTCGGCGCACGCCCAGACCAGCGCGAGCACCGCGAACACGAACGCGCAGAGGGCGGCGAGCAGCGGCTGCGCCGACGCCCCGGGGAGCCGGGCCAGCACGGCGGTGAGAAACGCGATGAGCGTGTAGACGCCGGCGAACCCCAGGCCGAGCCCGACGACGTCGCTGCGCACCCAGCCTTCGGGGCGGACCTTCGTGCGGCGCTCGGCGGCCGGAGTGAGCAGGCGGTGGGCCGACCATCGCAGGGTGAGCAGGGGCAGCAGCGACAGCAGCCACGGGATGAGCCCGACGCTGCCCCGGCCGAGATTCAGCGGCACGCCGTGGCTGAACAGCCAGCCGAGCAGTCCGAGCGAGATGGCCTGCCCGGCGGGCACCGACGAACTGGCGCTCGCGAGCCACCCCGCGAAGACGATCGTGACGATGATGCTCGCCGAGAAGAACGCGGCGCCGAGCGCGTAGGCGACCACGCGCACCCATTCCGGGGCGTCGTCGAGGAGCCCGTCGGGCTCGCGGTCGTCGACGGCTCGGGTCGGGGTGGTGGGCAGGTGTGGCAGTCGCAGTCGCATGAGGAGACCATCGTCCCCGCTGCCGTGGCTCAACCCCAAACGGGCACGCCGGATCGATCCACAGGCCCGATCAGGGTGTGCGGTTGTCCACAGGGCGGGTGCGGAGCCGGTGCGGCGGCCGGCTCCGTGGGGGCACCCTGGCCCGCATGGTCACATCACTGGTCCTCGCCGGGTGCGGGTGTGTCGCGGGGTGGGTGGTGCGCGCTCTCGTGCGGAGGGGGCGCCACCGGCTCCCCGAGGAGACTGGCGCGCCGACGGCGCGCGCGCTCTGGGTTGCGCCGCTGCTGGGGGCGGCCTGGGCGAGTCTCGGCTCCGGCGGTCTCGGCCCGGCTCTGCCGGCGTATCTGCTGGCGTCGACGGTGCTCGCGTGGTTGGTGGCCGTCGACCTCGACGTGCGGCGCCTGCCGAACGTCGTCACGCTGCCCGTGATCCCGGTCAGCGTGGCGGTCTTCGCCCTCCTGGCGCTGTCGGGGCGCGATCCTCCGGCGTTCGCGCGGGCGATGGGCGGGATCGTGGCCCTGTCGGGGCTGTACGCGGTGCTGTTCGCGGCGGGCGTCGCCGTGGGGTGCCGGCGCGGGAGCGGCTCGGCGTTCGGCCTGGGCGACGTCAAGCTGGCCGCCGCGCTCGGCGCCTGGCTGGCCTGGCCCGGCTGGAGCACGCTGCTGCTCGGCGGCTACCTCGGCCTGCTGATCGGCGGGCTGGCCGCGCTCGCGCTGCTCGCGACCGGCGCGGCGGCCCGCGGCTCGCACCTGCCGCACGCCCCCGCGATGGCCCTCGGCGCCTGGCTGGCCCTCTGCCTCACCTAGCTACGCCTCGCGCCGACGTCGCGCGTCGTCGAAGCCATGCCTCACGATGACCCGCGACGCCCCACGACGACGAGAACTGCGTGTCACGGTGAGAACTGCAGCTCGAACAGCAGTTCCGACCATGACACGCAGTTCTCGGGGTCGTGCGGGCTCAGCGTCCGTCGCCGTCGCGTCGGGCGTAGTTGTCGAGATCGACCTGCGGCGTGGGCTGGAGTCGGTCGGCCGGGTTGATCGGGGCCGGCGGGTGCGCGGAAACGTGCACCTCGGACTCCTCGGCGTGGGCGGGGGCGCCGTGCTCGTCGGTCATCGACGCGTAGTCGAACGGGTCGTTGCCGTCGAGCACGTAGTGCACTCGCTGCAGGTCCACGGTCTTCGTCCACTTGCCGACGAGCAGCGTGGCCACGGCGTTACCGGAGAAGTTCGTCAACGCGCGGGCCTCGGACATGAACCGATCGATGCCGACGATGACGCCGACGCCGTCGAGCAGCTGCGGGGCGTGGGCCTGCAGGCCCCCGGCAAGGGTGGCCAGATCGGCTCCGGAGACACCGGCGGCGCCCTTGCTGGCGATGATCATGAAGACGAGGAGGCCGACCTGCTCGCCGAGCGACATCGGCATGTTCATCGCGTCGGCGATGAAGATCGCGGCCATCGTCAGGTAGATCGCGGTGCCGTCCAGGTTGAACGAGTAGCCGGTCGGCACGACGACGCCGACGGTGGGCTTGGCGACGCCGACGTGCTCCATCTTGGCCATGAGGTTCGGCAGGGCCGACTCCGAGCTCGAGGTCGCGACGATGAGGAGATACTCCCGGGCCAGGTACTTCAGCAGCTTGAGGATGTTCGTGCGGGTGACGATCCACAGCACACCGCCGAGCACGAAGACGATGAACAGCACGCACGTCAGGTAGAAGGCACCCATCAGCTTGAGCATCTCGCCGAGCTCGAGCAGTACGCCGACTACCGGGTCCGCCTGAGCGACACCGAAGGCGATATCGCCCAGGACGAGGTCGACGACCTCCTCGGCCACCGCCGCCCGTCGCGCCCGGCGGTCGCCAGCACCCCCAAGGGCCTGAGCCCGGAGACCCTGCGGCAGGTCGAAGAGGCGGTGACCAGAGCCGACAACCCGCTGTCGGCCGGGGAGATCGGCGCCAGGTCGGCGCCTCCCGGGTCACGGCCCGCCGCTACCTGGAGTACCTCGCCGACCACGGCATCGTCACCCGCAGCGTGCGCTACGGCGGCCGCGGCCGCCCCGAGGTGCAGTACGGCCGTTAGCGGCCGTCGGCGGCGCCGATGAGCGCGCCCCGGCGAGGGACGCGACGCTCGCACTCCACGCGTCGACGTCGCAGACCTGCCTGTCGACACTCCCTCTCGCGCAGGTGACTGCGCTGTGACAGGCGCCCGCTCATCTCCCGCGCTGCGCCGAGCGCAGGCGCCCGCTCATCTCCCGCGCTGCGCCGAGCGCAGGCGCCCGCTCATCTCCCGCGCTGCGCCGGGCGCAGCCGCCCCGACGGGGCTCACCCCTCGCCAGACCGCACCCCCAAAGATGGTGGTAAATCCCGCCGGACAGACGCGGCAGATCTACCACGCTCTTGGGCACCCCTCGAACGGCCCACCCAACACCCCGGGCGCCGCCGCTCGACAGGGGCGGATCCGCGCGGTCCTCGACCGTATCGAAATGCCACATCTTCGGACACATACAGAAGCCAGCAAGCCACCATGTCCAAATAATGGACTCGAACATGGTTGCAAGTATGGCCCGGACATCCCAGCGCGAGCAGACGTATTCACTTGCTTCAGCGGGAGTTTAGGTCGGATTTTCGTGAATCTACCCCTCCGGGCCTACTGTTGAACGCGGGTCTTGAACGACTGCCCAATTTTTGAACGGGTCCGCAGCCGGGTCGTCGACGACCTGCCGCCAAGGGGGGCGAACAGGCGGATCCACCCTCACCGTGTGTCATCCCTTGGGGGGATTCTGTCGTGCTGCTCACCCGCCCCGGCGTGCTCTTCGCCGGGCTCATCAGTCTGTGTGCTCTGGCCGCCACCGCGGCCCTGCCCGCGGTGCCCGACACCGCCATCCTCATCCCGTTCGCGGTGCTCGCCATCGCGTGGGCGGTCGGCCTCATGCTGACCGACCCCGACAACCGGCCCGCCGAACGCCTCGGCCGGCACCGCCGCCAGGGTCGGCTCGGCGCCGCCCGCGAACTGCTGTTGCATCTGGCTCCGGTCGGGCTGCTCATGGTCATCTACCCGATCGCGGCCCAGCGGATCGACACCACCGTCGGCGGCACCCCGCTGCTGACGATCCTGCTCGCCTCCTCGGTGACCGTGCCCTGGCTGAGCCAGTCCGCGTGCCTGCCGCTGTACCGCGCGGTCGGCGACCTGCTGCCGCTGACGGACACCTCGGACACCGCGCAGATCGAGCGGCGCATGGTCGCCGCCTGGCCGAGCACCGTGCTGCTGACGGCCCCCAGCGTGCTGCTGTTCGCGGTGCCGCTGCAGCTGGTGTTCGGCTGGTCGATGCAAGCCCTGGGCGTCTACATCGTGCTGGCGTTGCTGCACCTGCTGTTCGCCCAGTCGGTCGTGCTGACCAACGTCGCCCGCCGCCGCGGCCTGTGGGCCCTGTCGTGGCTGGCCTACGCCGTCGCGATCTTCGTCGTGCCCAGCTGGTGGGCGCTGCCCGCGACGCTGGCGACCCTGATCCAGATGTGGTCGTTGCGCCACGGCATCGCCGCGCTGTTCACGCGGGGCGCCCAGCACCTGAGCCCGATGGCCCTGGACCCCAAGACCACCTGGTTCGACATCATCCGCGGCTTCCTGCTCGGCTCGGTGCTGTGGGCCGACAAGCTGCTGCTGTTCGCCGCCACCGCCGGAGCGTTCGCCGTCGACGTCGTCTACCTGGCGATGCTGCCCGTGGTGCTCGCCTACAACTACTACTTCGTGCGGCTGGCCCCCGGCTTCGACCGCGACGTGCTGGCCGTGCGCCACGCCCTGGAGCACGAGCGCTTCTCCGCCCTGACCCGAGCCTCCAACCACCTGGTCGGCGGCACGAAGGAGGCGCTCATGCGCACCGGCGCCGTCGCGGCCCTGCTCAACGCCGGCATCGGCGCGCTCATCGTCGTCGCCTTCCCGACCAGCGCCGCGCTCGTCGTCGGCGTCGCGCTCGCCTCCTGGCTGTTCATGGCGGCCACGCTGCTGGGCTACAAGCTCGACTACGTCGGCCGCACCCAGACCGCGATGGCCTACGGCGCCGCGCACCTGGCGCTGGCCGTGCTCGCGTTCGCCTTCCTGCCGGTCATCGCGGCCTACGTGGTGCTCATCGTCGGCGGCGTCGTGCTGGTCGCCGCGGCCGCCCGCAGCACCTACGACTCCTGGTCCTCACCGGCCTACACGCTCTTCTGGCGCCACGCCACCTCCTGGTGACGCTGTCCACCACTTATCTGCCGACGAACCCTTCACATCCAAGGACTGCACTTCCCATGTCTCTGCTCGTCAACGACACCCCGGACAGCAACCTTCGCCACGACGTCGGCCAGGCCGTCAGCCCCACCCCCGCACGCACCCCGCGCGGGGTCAGGGACCCGAACTACCCCGACGTCGACGTCGCCATCGTCATGGAGTCGACCTACCCGTACCTCAAGGGCGGCGTCTCCGCCGTCGTGCACGACATCATCCTGGGCAACCCCGACCTGACGTTCGGCATCATCCACTTCGCGTGGGACTCCAACTCCCCGCATGAAGACTGTACGGGATGCCCTCGAACGTCAAGTGGGTCAAGCCCCGCTACCTGGCGATGAGCGAGTACAAGGAGGGCTTCCTCGACGCGAAGGTCTCCGACCTGCGCCTGGACGCCCGTGGCCGTCGCGAGATGGCCCACCGCCTCTTCGACGTGCTCGAGTCGATCCCGGCCGGCGAGATCGACCCGTTCTGGAGCTTCTACGACGAGCACATCAGCCCCACCGCCACCGGCGCACCGCTGTGGCCCCTGCTCGGGTCGCGCGAGTTCATGGAGGCCGTTCAGCAGCGCGCCGAGTACCTGGGCGTGCCGCTGGCCAAGGCGTTCTGGCTGCTGAGGGAGTTCTTCTCGCTGGCCTACGGGGTGCTCGCCGAGCCGATGCCGCGGGCCCGCGTCTACCACGCGCACACCACCGGCTACGCCTCGCTGCTGGCGGCCGCGGCGGCCCGCGAACACGGCACCTCGTTCTTCCTCACCGAGCACAACCTCTACGTGCGTGACACCGTCAACACCCTGCTCGACCGCGACATGAGCCTGCAGGTCGTCGAATCCGACTACCGCACGTTCGACGTCGAGCCGGAGCAGCGCGCGTGGATGGCGTGGTGGATCGAGATGGGCCGCCTGTGCTACCCCAGCGCCGACCTCATCTCCTACCTGTACCCGCTGGCGATCGAGGATGCGGCCGAGCTGGGCTCGCCGACCGAGCGCGCCGTGGTCGTGCCCAACGGGATGACGATGAGCCAGTTCGACGACGCCTACGAGGCCCGCACCCGCGAGGTGGAGAACGTCACGGGCTCCGGGCGCACGCGCCGGCTCGCCTACATCGCTCGCGTCGTGCCCATCAAGGGCCTGCTCGACCTCATCGACACCGTCGACATCCTGCGCAACCGCGGCGTGAGCGACTTCGTCATCGACGTCTGCGGGCCCACCGAGCACACCCCCTGGTACTACGAGCAGTGCCTGGCCAAGGTGGCGGCGCTCGGCCTGGAAGACCGCATCATCTTCCACGGCACCGTCAACGTGCGCGCGATGCTCGACCAGTTCGACCTGCTCGTGCTGCCCAGCTACAACGAGGGCCAGCCGATCGTCGTGCTCGAGGCGATGACCGCCGGTATCCCGACCGTGGGCACGCAGGTGGGCGGCATGAAGCAGCTCATCCACGACGAGCTGACCACCGCCGGAGGCGAGACCTGGGGCCCGTGCGGCCTGCTCACCGACGCCGGCGACGCCACCCAGATGGCCGACCGCATCCAGGACGTGCTCGGCGACAGCCAGCTGTACCGCACGCTGGCCCGCAACGCCCGCGAGCGCGTGCGCACGACCTTCCAGCTGCACGACGTCACCTCCACGTACAACACGATCTACCGGGTGCTCGGCCGGCTGCCGGAGCGCTCGGAGGAGCTGGCGGCCGCGCTGCTGGACACCGCCTCGGTCGTCTCGGCGCAGACGGGGCCGAGCGCCTGGATCACCGACGTGCAGCGCTTCGTCACCGACTCCCGCAGTCCCGTCGCGGCGGTCTCGCACCGATGAGCGCGCCACGCGCCGGAGCGTGGATCCGCTACGGCGAACCGATCCGCGAGGGCGAGGTGGAGCAGGCCGCGCAGCGGTACTCCGTGGCGATCCTGCAGCCCTGGGAGACGGAGGCGGCGCGGCAGCTGAAGTCGCTGAACCCGGCGATGACCGTGCTGGCCTACCAGTGCCTGTCGTCGGTGCGCGACTACGAGCCGGGCCCGGTCTACACCAGCGGCGTCAGCGCGGCGCAGGCCGAGGACCACGACGCGGCCCTGCCCGCGGACAGCCCGCACGCCTGGTTCGCGACCCGCCCCAACGGCGAGCGCATCCAGTGGCCCGGCTACGGCGGCCACTGGCAGATGCGTCACTGGGAGCCCTCGTACCGGGCGCGGTGGATCGCCAACGTCGTGCAGCGGTTCGCGGAATCGCCGTTCGACGGGGTCATGGCCGACAACGACGTCTACGACGACTACTACGCCCTGGACCTCCCGCTGAGCGACGGCACGACGATCGAGGACATCCGCGCCACCCTGGACGAGTTCGTGCCGCAGGTCGGCGCGGCGCTCAACGCGATCGGCAAGATCCTCGTGCCCAACGTCGCCGAGTCGCGGCGCGACCCGGGCCGCTGGGCCCGGCACGGCGCCTTCGGCGGCGCCTTCGAGGAGTGCTGGCTGTCGTGGGCCGACGGGCACTTCCTCGATCCGCACCACCAGCTCATGCAGTTCGACCAGGTGTCGCCGTCATCCTCGGGCGCGCCGCAGGTCGTGGTGGCCCGCATCGCCACCGACGGCTCGCAGTCGCACACCTCGTTCCGGTACGGCCTGGCGTCGTGGTGGATCGCCGGCGCCGGCCGACCCGGCGGGTTCGCCGCCACCGCCCACGACGGCTACACCGACTCCCCGTGGATCGAGGAACTCGGCTGGGACCTGGGGAGCCCGAAGGGCCCGGTCCGCGGCCGCGCGGGCCGGCGCTACCGCCGGTTCGAGAACGGCTGGGCCGCCATCCATCTCGGTCCCGCGGGCAGCGAACCGCTTCGCTTCCGCCCGCCCGCCGGGCACGTCGATGCGGCGGGACGCCCGGTGCGTTCCGTCGAGCTCGCACCCCATGAAGGTTTGGTTCTCCGCGCGCAAGGAGCGACGCAATGACAATCCTCGTCACCGGCGGAGCCGGGTACATCGGCTCGCACACCGTAATCCAGCTCCTCGACGACGGCGCCGATGTGGTGATCGCCGACACGCTGGAGAACTCCTCGGCGGTGGTGCTGGACCGCATCGCCGAACTGACCGGGCGTCGGGTGCCGTTCGAGCAAGTGGACGTCAGCGACCCGCAGGCGCTCGACCGGTTGCTGACGCGCTACGACGTCACCGAGGTCATCCACTTCGCGGGACTCAAGGCCGTCGGGGAGAGCGTCGAGCAGCCGCTGCGGTACTACTCCCACAACCTGGGGTCGACACTGACGCTGTTGCAGGCGCTCGACCGGCACGGCATCCGACGATTCGTGTTCTCCTCCTCGGCGACCGTCTACGGACCCGACGCCGCGGCACCCGCGCAGGAGGACGACCCGACGTCGGCCACCAACCCCTACGGCTGGACGAAGGTGATGATCGAGCAGATGCTGCGCGACCTCGCCGCCGCCGACGACCGCTGGCGTATCGCGATCCTGCGCTACTTCAACCCGGTCGGCGCGCATCCGTCCGGCCTCATCGGGGAGGACCCGCGCGGGCGGCCGAACAACCTGCTGCCGTTCGTCACCCAGGTCGCCGTGGGGCGCCAGAACGAACTGACCGTGTTCGGCGACGACTATCCCACCGCCGACGGCACCGGAGTGCGCGACTTCATCCACGTCGAGGACCTTGCGTCCGGGCACGTCCACGCCCTGGCTCACCTGCGGCGCACGGACGAGCCCGTGAGCACGTTCAATCTCGGCACCGGGGAAGGCACCAGCGTGCGCGGACTCGTCACCGCCTTCGAGCGGGCCAGCGGGCACCGGATCCCCGTGCGGGTGGCGCCGCGCCGCGCCGGCGACGTCGCCGTCTCCTACGCCGACTCCAGCAAGGCCAACGACGTGCTCGGTTGGCGCGCCCGCCACGGCATCGACGACATCTGCACCGACGCCTGGCGCTGGCAGCGGCAGAACCCGCTGGGGTACGAGTCGCTGCCCGCGCGCCGCCGCTCCGCGCGCACCCAGGCGCCGCGGCGACAGCGCTACCCGCTCCTGCCGGCCCTGCGCCTCGCCGGCCGCGCCGGTTGACCGCCGGCCGCGCACCCCGACCGGCGCGGCATGCCAGCACAGAGCAGACACGCACGGTCAGACACGACGACGCCGGCCATCGCGCTGATGGCCGGCGTCGTCGGTGCGTTCGCCCAGGCTCAGCCCAGCGACTTGACGATCTCGCGCATGAGGTTGGCGGTCTCGGACGGGGTCTTGCCGACCTTGACGCCGGCGGCCTCGAGGGCCTCCTTCTTGGCGGACGCGGTGCCCGAGGAGCCGGTGACGATCGCGCCGGCGTGGCCCATCGTCTTGCCCTCGGGGGCGGTGAAGCCCGCGACGTAGCCGACGACCGGCTTGGTGATGTTCTCCTGGATGTAGGCCGCGGCCCGCTCCTCGGCGTCGCCGCCGATCTCGCCGATCATGACGATGCCGATGGTGTCGGGGTCCTTCTCGAACGCCTCGAGCGCGTCGATGTGGGTGGTGCCGATGACCGGGTCGCCGCCGATGCCGAGGCCGGTGGTGAAGCCGATGTCACGCAGCTCGTACATCATCTGGTAGGTCAGCGTGCCCGACTTGCTGACGAGGCCGAGCTTGCCGGGGCCGGAGACGTTGGCGGGCGTGATGCCGGCGTTGGACTGCCCGGGGCTGATGATGCCGGGGCAGTTCGGGCCGATGATGCGCGTCGTGCCCTTGTCCTTGGCGTAGTTGAAGAACTCGGCGGTGTCGCGCACCGCGATGCCCTCGGTGATGACGACGAGCAGCGGCATGCCGGCGTCGACGGCCTCGATGACCGCGTCCTTGGCGAACTTCGGCGGCACGAAGACGACGGAGACGTTCGCTCCCGTCTTCTCCATCGCCTCGGCGACCGTGCCGAACACCGGCACCGTGACGCCGCCGTCGAACTCGACCTCCTGACCGGCCTTCTTGGGGTTGACGCCGCCGACGATCGCGGAGCCGGAGTCGAGCATGCGCTGCGTGTGCTTCATGCCCTCCGAGCCGGTCATGCCCTGGACGACGATCTTGCTGTCGGAGTTGAGGAAGATAGCCATGAGTTGTTCAGTCCTTACTTCGCAGCCGCGGCGAGCTCGGCAGCCTTGCGGGCGCCGCCGTCCATGGTCTTCTCGATGGTGACGAGGGGGTGGTTGCGCTCGGCGAGGATCCGGCGGCCCTCCTCGACGTTGTTGCCGTCGATGCGCACGACGAGCGGCTTGGACGCCTCGTCACCGAGCTTGTCGAGGGCCCCGACGATGCCGTTGGCCACCGCGTCGCAGGCCGTGATGCCGCCGAACACGTTGACGAACACCGACTTGACCTGCTCGTCGTTGAGGATGACGTCGAGACCGTTGGCCATCACCTCGGCCGAGGCACCGCCTCCGATGTCGAGGAAGTTCGCGGGCTTGGCCTCGCCGCCGGTGTACTCCTCACCGGCGTAGGCGACGACGTCGAGGGTGCTCATGACCAGGCCCGCGCCGTTGCCGATGATGCCGACGTTGCCGTCGAGCTTGACGTAGTTGAGGTGCATCGCCTTGGCCTTGGCCTCCAGCGGGTCCTGCGACTTCTCGTCGACGAGGCCGGCGTGGTCGGGCTGGCGGAACTTGGCGTTGTCGTCGAGGGTGACCTTGCCGTCGAGGGCGACGATGCTGCCGTCCTCGAGCTTGACCAGCGGGTTGACCTCGACGAGCGAGGCGTCCTCGCCGTTGTAGACCTCCCACAGCTTCTGCAGCACGGGCGCGACCTTGGCGCCCGTCTCCTCGTCGAACTTCGCGGCCTGCACGATCTCCTTCGCCTTCGCCTCGTCGATGCCGACGTTGGGGTCGACCGCGACGCGCGCGAGGGCCTCGGGCCGCTCCTTGGCGAGGGTCTCGATGTCCATGCCGCCCTCGGTGCTGCACATCGCGAGGTAGTTGCGGTTGGCGCGGTCGAGCAGCAGGGAGAAGTAGTACTCCTGCGCGATCTGGGCGCCCTGGGCGATCATCACGCGGTGCACCGTGTGGCCCTTGATGTCCATTCCGAGGATCTGGTCGGCGTACTGCTCGGCCTCGTCGAGCGACTTCGCGACCTTGACACCGCCGGCCTTACCGCGGCCTCCGGTCTTCACCTGCGCCTTGACGACGGTCACTCCGCCGCTCTTGGCACCGATCTCCTCCGCCGCCGCGCGAGCCTCTTGCGGCGTGGTCGCGATCTTGCCGGCCAGCACGGGTACGCCGTGCTTCTCGAACAGGTCTCGGGCTTGATACTCGAAAAGATCCACGGCTGATTCCTCGTCGTCGAATCGGAATGTCCGCGGCGATCCTACCCGCCGGTCTGTCGCGCTAAGCGGCAGATCAGCGAACCCGCCTCGGCGAACGGGGGCTCTCCGACGGCCGGTGGCCGAACATGCCACTGACCGCACGGACAGGCCGTCGAGCAGCCTGACGTGCGGTCAGTATGGCTATCGAAGGAGGAGCCGGTGTCTCAGGCCGGCTGGGCGGCCTCGCCGACGTGGCTCTTGACCCAGGCGACGATGTCGGTGGTGGTGGCGCCAGGGGTGAAGACCTTGGCGACACCCATCTGCTCGAGCTGGGGAATGTCGCCCTCGGGGATGATGCCGCCGCCGAAGACGACGATGTCGGAGGCGTCGCGCTCCTTGAGCAGCTCGATGGTCTTGGCGAACAGGGTCATGTGGGCACCGGAGAGGACGGACAGGCCGACCGCGTCGGCGTCCTCCTGGATCGAGGCTTCGACGATCTGCTCGGGGGTCTGGTGCAGGCCGGTGTACACGACCTCCATCCCGGCGTCACGCAGCGCTCGGGCAATCACCTTCGCGCCTCGGTCGTGACCGTCCAGGCCGGGCTTGGCAACGACGATACGCAGCGGGGATTCACTCATGGGGTCACCCTAGCCGTCGGCGGCGCGCAGACGGCGGGAGTTTGGTCCCCTGCTTGCTGCCGACTCAGCGGGCTCTGGTCGCTCACCGCGCTCCCCGTCGGGCTTCTTGGACCTCTATGTGCCTGGCCGGGCCGTCAAACCGGAGGCGGGTGCTCGCGTAGCGCCGAAAGCAGTTCCCGACGCGCGCACATCCCACACGATTTTGGCGATAACAACTCGGTCACATAAACTCGCGTCCGCCCCTTCGTCGTGCGGGGCTTGACGCTCCGGCGCCGATCAGAGCGCGTCCCGACGATGTCGTCGAGGGCCGCCCTCGCACCGGGCTCGGGCTGCGCGCGGCCATTCCCGAGGCAACGAGGTTGTGCCTGTGCCCGCTCACCACGGACGCCATCGCGCCCGCCGGCGCCGCTCTGCCCGCACGCCCGCCGCCGCTCTCACCGTCTCCGTGGCCGTGCTCGCGCTGTTCACCGGCAGCTCCGGGGGCGCCCAGGCTGCGCACGGCGATTCCGCGGCGCACAGCGGGTCCGCGGCGCACGTCGGGTCCGTTGCCGACGTTTCGGCGGCGTTGGAGGCGACGTCGGTGGCGTTGACCGCCGCGCCGCCGATGGCCCCGGTCGCCGCGTCCCGTCCGGCGCCTTCGTCGGCCGCTCCGAAGCCGGCGCCGAAGCCGAAGCCGCGGGGCGAGACGGCCGCGGTGTCGCGAGGGCTCAAGGGCTCCCAGGCCGCCGCCTCCCGCAGCGCTACCCGGGCGAAGGCGCTCGGGCCGCGCCAGACCCTGGCCCGCACCCCCGCGGCGCGCAGCGCCCGGACGACCCGAGCGGCGGCCCAGGCCTTCCCGAGCCTGACGAAGTTCACCTGGACCGGGCCGGTGCACGGCACCCGACAGACGAGTGGTTTCGGCCAGCGCTGGGGCCGGATGCACGCCGGCCTCGACTTCGGCGGACCCGTCGGCACCCGGCTCAAGGCGATGTCCGGTGGAATCGTCACCTACGCCGGTCGCCAGGGCGGCTACGGCAACAAGGTGGAGATCCAGCACTGGGACGGCTCGCTCGTCTACTACGGCCACATGGCCTCGACCTCGGTGAAGAAGGGCCAGGTCGTCATGCCCGGCCAGCTCATCGGGCGCCTGGGAAACTCCGGCCGCTCCACCGGACCGCACCTGCACCTCGAGGTGCGCCCCGGCGGCGGCGACCCCGTCGACCCGTGGCCCTGGCTCGTCGAGCGCGGCATCCTCCCCGCCGACACCCCGCGCTCCTGACTCCCCCGAGCTTCTCCGAACTTCCCCGAACTTCGCTGAGAACTGCGTGTCAGTGGTGAGAACTGCGGTTCGTGTCGCAGTCCTCACCACAACACGCAGTTCTCAGCGTCGATTGCGGTCGTTCGCGGTCGGTCTCGGCGTTGACGTCTACAGCTTCGTCAGCGGGGCGTAGCGCAGCAGGAGCCGCTTGATCTGCTCGCCGCCGAAGTCGACGTGCGCCATCGCCTTCTCCCCCTCGCCCTCGACGCGCACGACCTTGCCCATGCCGAAGCTGTCGTGGGTCACCCGGTCCCCGGGCTTGAGGCTGATCGGCGGGCGGTTTCCCGGAGACCGAACGCCCGGCCGCGCGGCGAGCGTCGCCACCGCGGGCGCGCGGGTCGTGGTGACCGGCCCGGCTCCGCGCATGCCGGTGGCCTGGGTGCGCTCCCAGTCGACGAGTTCGTCGGGGATCTCGTCGAGGAACCGCGACGGCGGCGGGTATTGCGGCTGGCCCCAGGCGGATCGGACGACAGCCCGGGAGATGTGCAGCCGCTCCCGGGCACGCGTGATGCCGACGTAGGCCAGGCGCCGCTCCTCCTCCAGCTCGCCGGAGTCGCCGAGCGCGCGCATGTGCGGGAACGTGCCGTCTTCGAGGCCGAGCAGGAAGACGACGGGAAACTCCAGGCCCTTGGCGGTGTGCAGGGTCATGAGCGTGACGACGCCCTGGTCTTCGGCGGGGCTCTCGTCGTCGGGCTCGTCGGGGATCTCGTCGGCGTCGGCCACGAGCGAGACGCGTTCGAGGAAGTCGTTCAGGGCCGTCGCCGGGTCGGGTTGTTCGTCGGCGTCGGCGAACCCGGCGTCGAACTCCCTGGCGACCGCCAGCAACTCGGAGAGGTTGTCGAGACGGGTCTCGTCCTGCGGGTCGTGGCTGGCGCGCAGCTCGGCGATGTACCCGGTCTGCTCGAGGATCGCCTCGAGCAGACCGGCGACCCCGCTGCCGCCCTCGTGCACCGTCCGCAGCGCCTCGAGCAGCGAGGTGAACCCCTGGATCGCCTTGACCGAGCGGGTCGCGATGCCCGGCGCGTCGGCCGGCGTGCCCAGCGCCTGCACGAACGAGATGCGTTCGCGCTCGGCGAGATTGGCGATGCACGCCTCGGCGCGGTCGCCGATGCCGCGCTTGGGCACGTTGAGGATGCGCCGCAGGTTGACGGTGTCGGCGGGGTTCGCGATGACCCGCAGGTAGGCCAGCGCGTCCTTGACCTCGCGGCGCTCGTAGAAGCGCGTGCCGCCGACCACCTTGTACGGCAGGCCGACCCGCACGAACACCTCCTCGACCGCGCGCGACATCGCGTTCGTGCGGTAGAAGACCGCGACGTCGCCGGGCTTGACGCCGTGCTTGTCGGTGAGGTCGTCGATGGTGCGGGCGACGAACGCGGCCTCGTCGTGCTCGGAATCGGCCACGTACCCGACGATCTGGGCGCCCTCCCCGCCGGCCGACCACAGGTTCTTCGGCCGCCGCGAGGTGTTCTTGGCGATGACCGCGTTGGCCGCGCGCAGGATCGTCTGCGTCGAGCGATAGTTCTGCTCGAGCAGGATCGTGCGCGCGTTGGGGTAGTCGGTCTCGAACTCGACGATGTTGCGGATCGTCGCGCCGCGGAACGCATAGATCGACTGGTCGGCGTCGCCGACGACGCACAGCTCGGCCGGAGGCACCGGAGCCTGACCCTCCGGCACCTCGATCGGCGCCGCCAGCTCCCGGACCAGCACGTACTGGGCGTGGTTGGTGTCCTGGTACTCGTCGACGAGCACGTGCCGGAAGCGGCGCCGGTAGTGCTCGGCGACGTCCGGGAAGGCCTGCAGGATGTTGACCGTCGTCATGATGAGGTCGTCGAAGTCGAGGGCGTTCGCGGCCCGCAGCCGCCGCTGGTACTCGGTGTACGCCTGCGACAGCACCTGGTCGGCCGGGTTCGCCGTCTCCGCGTTCGCCTGGGAGGCGAAGGTCTCCTCGTCGACGAGCTCGTTCTTCAGGTTGCTGACCTGGGCGGAGAAGCTACGCGGCGGGTAGCGCTTGGGGTCGAGGTCGAGGTCGCGCAGCACCATCGCCATGAGGCGCTGGGAGTCGGCGGCGTCGTAGATCGAGAAGTTGCTGCGTAGCCCGACGCGGGTGGCCTCGCGGCGCAGGATCCGCACGCACGCGGAGTGGAAGGTGCTCACCCACATGGCCCGGGCCTTCGGGCCGACGAGCGCCTCGACGCGCTCGCGCATCTCCCCGGCGGCCTTGTTGGTGAACGTGATCGCGATGATCTGACCCGGCTGCACGTGGCGGTGCCCGAGCAGGTAGGCGATGCGGTGGGTCAGCACGCGGGTCTTGCCGGAACCGGCTCCGGCGACGATGAGCAGCGGCGAGCCCTCGTGCACGACCGCCTCGCGCTGCTGCTCGTTGAGTCCGCGCAGCAGCTCCTCCGGATCGGGTGGGCCCGCCTCGGCGCGGCGGTTCCAGCGCGGGTCGGCACTCGGCGCCTCGCCCTGGCCGCGCGCCCACAGCGGCACGCCGGAGGCGTCGACGCCCCCTGCGTCGGAGGCGGAGGCACCGGCCCGCGCGGGCACGTCGCCGCTGGCCTGCGCGGGAGTCAGTCCGGGCAGCGGGATGTCGTGGAGGTCGGCGTCGAAGAGGCTCATCGTAGTGCTCATCCTAGAACGCCTGTTCGCACCCCCGCGCCACCGCCGCCCCATCTGGCCGAAGGCTGCCTTTTCGGTCGAGGGCTCCTGCTGTAACACGAGCCCTCGACCGAAAAGGCAGCCTTCGGCCGGTTTGAGGGGGTCGGGCGTGATGGGGTGGGAGCCACTGCTCACCGATGAGAGGACCGGCCATGGAGCGCGTCAACCACACCCCGCTGTCACCGCTGTCGTTCCTGGAGCGGTCGGCCTCGGTCTGGCCCGACAAGGAGGCGGTCGTCTGCGGCCAGAGCTCGTGGAGCTACCGCGAGTTCGCCGACGAAGTGGCGACGATCGCGGGCGCGCTCTCGGCCAGCGGAGTCGGGCCGGGCGACCGGGTGGCCTACCTCATGCCGAACGTGCCGCAGCTGCTCGCCGCGCACTACGCGGTGCCGCTGCTCGACGCGATCCTCGTGGCCGTCAACACGCGGCTGTCGGCCGACGAGATCGCTTACATCCTCGAGCATTCCGGCGCCAAGGTCGTCGTCGTCGACGGCGCGCTGCTCGACGTGGTCGCCGACGCCCTCAGCCGCGGCGAGGGCGCCCCAGGCGTCACCGACGTCGTGCTCGTCGACGACGAGGGAGCCGGTGTGCTCGGCTCCCCACAGGCCCGGGAGCGGGTCGGCGACCGCCTCGTCGATCTGGCCGAGTTCCGCGAGCGCGCAGCCGATTCCGACGTCGAACCGACATGGGGCGTGCACGACGAGGAGCAGCACCTCGCCCTGAACTACACGTCGGGCACGACCGGCAAGCCCAAGGGCGTGCTGTACACCCACCGCGGCGCCTACCTCAACAGCTTCGGCGAGATCATCCACTCCGGGTTCACCCGCGACACGCGCTACCTGTGGACGCTGCCGATGTTCCACTGCAACGGCTGGTGCACGACCTGGGCGATCACGGCCGTCGGCGGCACCCACGTGTGCCTGCGCGAGGTGCGCGGCGACGCCGTCTGGCAGCTGCTGCACGACGAGCGGATCACCCACCTCAACGGCGCCCCGACGGTGCTGACGACGATCGCGAACGCGCCCGAGCGCACCGAGCTCGACCGCGAGGTGACGATCACGACGGCCGGCGCGCCACCGGCTCCGGCGACGATCCTCGGCATGGAGGCGCTGGGCTTCACGATCGTGCACGTCTACGGCCTCACCGAGGTGTACGGCCCGTATTCGGTGTGCGCCCCGCAGGATTCGTGGGCGGACCTCGACGACGAGGAACGCGCGCGCAGCCAGGCCCGGCAGGGCGTCGGCATGGTGCAGGCCGACCGCATGCGCGTGGTCGACAACGACATGTCGGACGTGCCCGCCGACGGGTCGACGATGGGCGAGATCGTCATGCGCGGCAACAACCTCATGGCGGGCTACTTCCGCGACGAGGCGGGTACGCGGGCGGCGTTCGAGGGCGGCTGGTTCCACAGCGGCGACCTGGGCGTCATGCACCCCGACGGGTACGTCGAGCTGCGCGACCGCGCCAAGGACGTCGTCATCTCCGGCGGGGAGAACATCTCGACGGTGGAGGTCGAGCAGGCGCTGATGAGCCATCCCGACGTGCTCGAGGTCGCGGTCATCGGCGTGCCCGACGAGAAGTGGGGCGAGCGGCCCAAGGGTTTCGTCAAGCTCAAGGACGGCGCGCACGTGACGTCCGAGCAGCTCATCGAGCACGTCAAGGGCAAGATCGCGCGTTACAAGGCGCCCAAGGCGGTGGACTTCGTCGTCGAGCTGCCGAAGACGAGCACCGGCAAGATCCAGAAGTTCGCCCTCCGCGAGGCCGAATGGGGCTCCGGCACCCCGCGCATCCGCGGCTGACGCGCCCACCCACCCCGCCCACCCCGACCATCCCGCTCCCATCTCGGCCGAAGGCTGCCCTATGGGTCGAGGGCTCCGGCCACAGCCCTAGCCCTCGACCGAAAGGGCAGCCTTCGGCCGGTGAAACCCCGCGCACCGGGTGGCGGTGCCGGTGGTTCAGATCGGGGCGGGGTGTCAGGGTGGAGTCATGAGCGCCGGAGACAGCCCGCACGCCGACCGCTACGAGCCCTCCCTCGACGAGGCGCTGCGCCGGCTCGCCGACCAACTCATGGCCGAACACGGCGGTGACGCGCAGGCCGCGCTGCGGGCGCTGCAGGACGACGAACTCCTGCAGTCGCTGGCGACGAGCGCCGGGGCGGAGGGCATCGCGTTCGGGCCCGCCGCCGCGCGCGGCCGCCGGGAGGACGAACCGCGCTTCGAACTGCGCGAATCCCCGCCGGAGCCGGTGGTGTTCGGCGTCCGGGTCGACCTCGACGGGGCGCAACCGCCGATCTGGCGGCGGCTGGAGGTGGCCGGCGACCTGCCGCTGTCCCAGGTGCACACGCTGCTGCAGGCGTCGTTCGGCTGGTTCGACGCGCACCTGCACTCGTTCGCCCCGGTCATCCCGGGGTCGGGCCCGCACATGCGGCCGTTCCCGAACCCCGGCACGGCCGAGTTCTGCGCCGACAACCTGCCGCCGGAACACGAGGTCCGCCTCGATCAGGTCGTCACCGACGTCGGCGACCAACTGCTCTACGAGTACGACTTCGGCGACTCCTGGGACCACAGGATCACCGTGGAGACGGTGCGGCCGCGCACCGACGGCGACCCGCGGGCCCGGCTCCTCGGCGGCGATCGCGCCGCGCCGCCGGAGGACTGCGGCGGCATCTGGGCGTACAACGACCTCGTCGCCGTGCTCGACGGGCGGGCGGCGACGGGCCCGGCGGACTGGCTGGGCGAGTTGCTCGCGCAGATGCCGCCGGACTTCGATCCCGCCGACGCCGGCCTCGGCGACCTCGACCTCGACGAGCTGCTCGACACGATCGATCGGGCCCAGCAGCTCGCCGGAGACCTCGTCGGCAACCCCCGATTCGCCCCGATCGCAGCCGAACTCATCGACCAGATCGCGCAGGTCGACCAGCTCCAGCCGTTCGCGGTGCTCGTCGACGACGCCGAGTTGCCGCTGACCGCCGAGCCCCCGGAGACGGCCCGCGCGGCGGTCGTCGAGGGCCTGACGCCGCAGGAGGCCGAGGCCGTCGTCGCCCCCTGGGCACTGCTGCTGCAGCTGCTCGGCCGCGAGGGCGTGCGGCTCACCGGCGCCGGCTACCTGCCTCCGGCGGTGGTGCACGCCCTGTTCACGGGGTTGCACCTCGACGAGCACTGGATCGGCAAGGGCAACCGCGAGGAACTGACGCTGCCGGTGGCGCAGCTGCGCGAGAGCGCGACCGCGCTCGGGGTGGTTCGCAAGGCCAAGGGGCGGCTGGTGCCGACGAAGGCCGCGCTGGCGGCCGCGGACGACCCGATCCGGCTGTGGCACCTGCTGGCCGACGGCCTGCCCCGAGCGCGCGGCGACCGCGAGCGCTCGACCACCGCGCTCGCGTTGTTCTGCTTCGCCGGGCGGCAGCCGGTGGACGTGTCCTTCGACGGCATGGCGGCTGGGCTGCTCGGGGCACTCGGCTGGCACGTCGACGCGGTCAGTCGCTACGAGATCCGCGACGGCGCCCTGCCGGTGTGGACCGTCATGGAGCGCGGCGGCGGGCTGGACGACGCGGGCGTGCCGACCCCGGCCGCGCGTCGGCTCGCCCGGGCGGCCCTGCTGCGCCACTGACCCGGCCTCGGGTGCGATGTCGCTTGTACCACGCACCTGACACTCAATCGCTTGACACATTCACGGCAGCTCGTCGGCCGGCACGCCGGCCGCGTAACCGTCGCGTTGCGGGTCGGCGCCCCCGCGCAGCCGACCATCGAAGGCCGTGATCGCGTGCACGCCCGCGAAGGCGTAGCTCAGCGGGGAGCGCCGCACCTCGTAGCCGTCCGCGGTGAGCGCGTCCTCCACGCAGGTCGGAATGCGGTTGGAGATGTCGATCGCGTCGCCGGTGGCGGCGATGCGCGGGGCGGCGACCGCCTCCTGGGTGCCCATGCCCCAGTCGAGGAGGTTGGAGACGACCTGCAGGATGCCCGGTCCGATCCACGAGGCGCCGGGAGCGCCGAGGGTGCCCACGGGCCGAGTGGGGTCGTCCGCGTCGAACAGGAGAGTGGGGCTCATCGTCGACAGCCGTCGCTTGCCGGGGGCGAGCGAATTCGCGCGTCCCGGCCGCGGATCGAAGGTGCTCATGCCGCCGTTGAGCATGAAGCCGGTGCCGGGCGGGAGGTAGCCCGACGGGTTGCCGAGTGTGTGCGTCAGCGCGACCGTCATGCCGTCGGCGTCGACCGTCGAGACGTGGGTGGTGTGCCGGGAGTCACCCGCGGGCAGCCGTTCGATGCGCACCCGCTGACCGGAGCGGATGGCATCGGCGAGGGCGTCGAGGCGGGCCGGATCGAGCAGGTCGGGCGGCGCCTCGCCGGTCCCCGCCGCATGGGCGGGGTCACCGGGAAAGTCGGGGTCGCCCGCGTACCGGTCCCGATCCCGCAGCGCGGTCTTCATGACCTCCGCAAGCAGCCGCAGGTGCTCGGCGTCGTTGTGGCGCACGTCGGGCGGGGCGGGCATGAGCCGTTCGAGCAGCGCGAGCGCCTGCAGCAGGTAGGTGCCGCCGCCGGGCGGGGCGGGCACCCCGACTCCCCAGCCGCGGTAGCCGGCACGCATCGCCGCACACTGTTGTGTGTGGAATGACCGCAGGTCGGAGACGGTGAGCAGCCCGCCGTCGCGCGTCACGGCGTCGGCGACGACCCCGGCGAGCTCGCCCTCGTAGAGGCTGTTGGGGTCGCGGGCGACGAGGTCGAGGACCTCGGCGAGCTCGGGGTTGACGACGCGTTCGCCGAGGCGTTTGGGCGTGCCGTCGTCGCGCAGGTAGAGGCGGCGACCGTCGGGCGTGAGGGCGAGCTTCTCGGCGAAGTCCATGCGGCCGTAGCGGCGTTCGTCCTGGGTGAAGACGGTGGCGACGTGCGGGCGCACGAGCCAGCCCGCGCGGGCGAGCGCGATCGCGGGCCGCACGAGGTCGTCCCACGGCAGGCGCCCGTGGGTGGCGTGGGCGTCGGCGAGCGTGCGCAGGGTGCCGGGCACGAGCACCGACGTGGGGCCGGACTCGTTGACGAAATCGCGCACAATGAAACCGAATCCGTCGCTGGTCTCGCCGAGCACGCGGTCGGCCCACAGGTCCGGGGTCGCGGAGCCGGGCACGCGCCCGAGCCCGTCGTACACGACCGGCTCGGTGTCGGGCGCGGCGAGATGCAGGAGGGCGAAGCCGCCGAGCCCGCACATGAGCGGGTCGACGACGCCCTGCACGAGGGCCGCGGCGATCGTCGCGTCGAGGGCGTTGCCGCCGGCCCGCAGCACGGTGGCGCCGACGTCGACCGGCTCCGGCTGGGGCGCGACGATCATCGCGGCCGGTTCGGGCAGGGTGCGCTGCGGTCGAGCCATGCCGGCCAGGCTACGGAGACGACCGGGCGACGGCGACCCGCGCCTGTTTCCCGGCGCCAGGGGTATGGCTAAAACCGCTGTTCACGGCGCGTTCTCCCGTCTTGTCGGCGGTCGCGGGTACGGTGCCGGAAACCCACCGATCAAGGAGATCTCATGGCCCTGCAGCTCAACCCGTACCTGACGTTTTCCGGGCAGGCGAAGGAGGCAATGGAGTTCTACGCCGACGTGCTCGGCGGCACGCTCAACGTCATGACGTTCCGAGACGCCGACACCGACATCGACGGCATCATGCACGCCGCCCTGGAGACGCCCACTGGCTTCCATCTGTACGCCAGCGACCAGTTCGAGCGCATGGGCCCGGATCTCGTGCACGGCAACAACATCCAGATCAGCCTCTCCGGCGACGAGGCCGACGCGCTGCGCGGCTTCTGGAGCAGGCTGGCCGAGGGCGGCCAGGTCGTCATGCCGCTGGAGCGCCAGATGTGGGGCGACGACTACGGCCTGGTCACCGACAAGTTCGGGATCTCCTGGCACGTCAACATCGCCGGGGGCGCCGCTGAGTAGCCGAGCGGTTCAGCAGCGACGTCGGTGAGTGGCCGGCGGCTGCACCCCTCAGGTCGCCGGGGCCCAGGGCGTGACGAAGTCGTTCGCCGGGCGGCCTTCCACGGCGGCGTTGAGCTCGGCGGCCTTGGCGCCGTCGATCGCTTCGCGCAGCAGGTCGGCGTGCCCGGCGTGCCGGGCGAATTCCTCGACGTGGTGCACGACGAGGTAACGCAGCGCGCCCTCGCGGGGCTGCGTCACCCCGTACCAGGGAAACGGCCCCATCGGCATCGTCGCGTCGAGGTCGGCGGATCCGACCATGTCGAGGTAGCGCCCGCACAGGCGGGCGTAGATCTCACGCATGCGCTCGAGGGACTCGTCCGCGGCGAGGGCGAACGTGCCGTAGAAGTCGCCCAGGTCGAGGTCCGGATCGGGTTCGTGGCCGGCGCCGGCGAGCGCGCCGGACATGCACCAGGCCACGTGCTTGAGCAAGCCGGCCAGGCTCAGCTCCGAGGGCAGCGGCCGAGACCGCGCCTGCTCCTCGGTCAGTCCGTGGGAGGCGTCGCGGACGGCGTTCAGCTGCTGCTCCAGGTAGTTGACGAGCGTCGTGCGTTCGTCGTGGACTGCGGGAAAGTACATGGTCGGCTCCTGTCCTCAGGTGGCTTGGTCCCCTCACCGTCGACGATGAACAGGTCCGATCCCGTCCGCTATGGTCGGCCGACCGCGCTCACCGCACGAGTATCGCGGCGGGGCCGGCGCGCCCGCCTCACCCGCGAGCGAGTGCTCAACCCGCCTGAGCCGGGCTGTGGGCGAGCACGACACTGGCTCCGACGGCGAGCGCAACGCCAAGGAGTGCCGCGAGGTCCCAGCCGGGCCGAACGGTGTCGCCGAGCACGGCCACCCCGAGCAGTCCCGGCACGACGACCTCGACGACCCACAGCGCGGCGGTCGCCGGACCGATGGGTCCGCGCTCGAGCGAGCGGGCGTACATCACCGCGCCGATGACGCCGTAGGCGACGACCAGCCAGGTCATCGGGTCGGAGAGCGTGGCGGCGAGGCTCCCTTCGCCGAGTCGGGCGACTCGGGCTCCGATCGCGGCCCCGGAGAAGCCGAGCGCGGCGAGCACGGCCAGCGGCACCGAGCGCCCGCGGCGGTACGCCAGCGCGCTGACGAGCCCGAGCACCACGAGACCGACCGCCAGCGCCGGATCGAACCACCCCGGAGCCGGGCGGGTCGATTCGGCTGCGGCGGAGGCCGACACGAGCACCAGACCCACGGTGACGACGGCCACCGCCGCCACGTCGCGCCGGACCATGCGCACCTTGAGCACGGGCACCGCGACGAGCACCGTGACGGCGAGCGACCCGGCGAGCAGCGACTGCACGGCGAACAGCGGCAGCCGCGTCAGGGCGAGCAGCGAGCACAGCCAGGCCAACCCGTCTCCGGCGAGACCGGCGAGGTAGCCGGGGTGACGCAGCACGGCCGGCCCGCTGGCGCGCGCGGCGGCGTATCCCTGCGACACCGACGCGAGCCCGTACAGCACCATGCCGCCGAGGGCGGCGAGGAAGGCGAGAGTCACGCGGCCATCCTCGCGCCCTACCGAATCCCCTCAGCAGCGGCCTGACGCACGAGACGCTCGATGCCGCGCGGAGCGGTGCGGGTTCGGGTGCCCACTCGGTCGCAGACTCGGTGTCCGCTCCAGGTTCGCCTGCCCCCGAGGCCGTTCGCCCGTACAGTGACCGCGACGTGCCCTACCTGAGCACCACGAGCACCCCAGAGCACCGGGAGGCGAAGATGCCCCGATCGTTGCTGCGAGTCACCACCGCCGCGGCCTGTGCGGCCCTGGTGGCGACCGGCCTGGCCACACCCTCCGCCGCGTCGGCCGACCGGTCCAACCCGTCCGCGTCGGCCGGCCCGACCGCCGCCTCCGGCCCGGCCAACCGGTCCGACGACACGCAGGCCAGTTGCGCAGCCCTGGAGGGACTGCGGGTCCCCGCCAAAGACATCGGTCTACGTACGCGAGGGGCCACGATCACGGCGACGAACCCGCAGGACTCTCCCGCCTCCTTCTGCCAGGTACTCGGCGAGATCCACCCGGTCGACCGGTCCGCGCCGCCGATCCGCTTCCAGGTCAACCTCCCTCGCGACTGGAACCGGCGCACGATGCTGTTCGGCGGAGGCGGGTACAACGGCACGATCGCCGCCGGTGTCGGGCAGGTGCCCGCGGGCCCGGTGACCGGACCGACTCCGCTGCAGCAGGGGTACGTCACCTACGGCAGCGACTCGGGCCATCAGGCGGGCCCGGCCACGAGCCGCGACGGACGGTTCCTCGCCAATGACGGGGCGCTGGCCAACTTCGCCGGTGACGCGCTGAAGAAGACCCACGACGTGGCGATGCGCCTCGTCCGTGAGCGCTACGGCGCGGCACCGACATTCCGTTACGTCGCGGGTGGCTCGACCGGCGGCCGGGAGGCGCTCATCGCCGTGAGCCGGTGGCCGCGCGACTTCGACGGGGCGATCGCGCTGTACCCGGCCTGGAACGCGGTCGCGCTCAACCTGCAGTTCGGCGCGATGGCGCGGCAACTCGCTCGGCCGGGCGCCTACCCCAGCCAGGCCAAACGCACCGCGCTGCTCACCGCGGCGACCCAGGCCTGCGACACACTCGACGGCCTCGCCGACGGCGTGATCTCGAACCAGAAGGCCTGCGATCAACGGTTCGACCCGGCGACCGCGAGGCTGGACGGCGTGCCCTTGCGCTGCCCCGCCGGCAAGGACACCGGCCCGAACTGCCTGTCGGACGAGCAGATCCGCTCGTTCCGGGTGCTCGACGACCCGATGCGGCTCGGCTACCGGCTGGCCAACGGGGCCCGCGGCTACCCGGGCTTCACGACCTGGGGCACGGACTTCGGGCGGCTGTCCGACCACCCGCTGCAGGCGACGGTCGTCAACCTCACGCTCGGCCTCGTCGCGCCCGCGTCGCCGATGCCGCCGGTGACCGCGACCGCCAGCCCGCCGTACGGGGCGACGTTCTGGGACGAATGGGTGCGCTACGGCGTCACCCGCGACGCCGGATTCGACTCGCTGTCCCTGGACCCGACCCACCCCGGCACGTGGCGCCAGCGGATCGTCGAGCTGAGCCGGCTCCAGGAGGCCGACACCCGCGGCCTGCGCGCGTTCGCCCGCCGAGGCGGCAAGATCCTCGTGGCGCACGGCGTGCACGACGGTCTGGTGAGCAATCGCGCCTCGCAGGACTACCTGCAGCGTGTCCGAGACGAGGTGGGCACCAAGCGATCTCACGACCTGATCCGCTACTACGAGATCCCCGGCTACGGGCACGCGGCCAGCACGGTGTTCAACGCCGAGTGGGACTCGTTGCGCGCGCTGACCGACTGGGTCGAGCGCGATCGGGCGCCGCGGGCGCAGGTCGTCACCGACCGGGCTGGCGAGCCGGACGGCCGCACGCGTCCGCTGTGCGAGTTCCCCACGTGGCCGCGTTACGACTCCGGCGACGTGAACCGCGCCGAGAGCTTCCGCTGCTCCCGAGGATAAGTGCGCAAAAGCGACCAAAGGATCTGACCTGTAAAAATGCCCACATAGGACCAATGGGCCGATGCCTGTCGGACGATCGTCCGCCATCATGAGTCCATGTCCGGTTCACGATCCGAGCAGGAGGGGCTCAGGGAGGTGCTCCGACGCCTGCAGGAGGCGTTCGATGCCGTTCCCAGCGAGATCATCGAGGAGTGGGTGCGCCGCGAGCATGCGGCGCTGACCGGCCCGATCCGCGACTTCGTTCCCGTGCTCGTGGAGAAGGCGGTCAGAGACCAGCTTCGCGCCCTTCAGCGGCGCGCCGAGGTGATCATGACGCCCCTCAACGAGGCCGCCGGCCTCGGGGTCTGACCGTCGAGTTCACTGGTCGAAACGGCGATCTCGGCCGGTGATACGGGACCGGGCGGGTCGCACGGAACCACGTCCGCGGAGCCGGTTTCGCGGAGCCCGACCGGCCCGGTCCGACGGCTCAGGCTCACGTGCGAAAAGGTGGGCGCGGCGAGCGGCCCCAAGTAACGCCACCCGCCGCCACCCGACGCGCCAGCCGACGCCGTCCGACGCGACCCGACGAGTACCCCGACGCGTCACCCCAGCGGCTTCGCGAAGCTGAGCTCATGCCCGTCGGGGTCGCGCAGGTGGAAGTACCGCTCGCCCCACGGCGCGTCGGCCGGCTCCGTCTCCGGAGAATGCCCGGCGGCGACGGCCCGGCGGTGCACGGCATCGACGTCGGCGACCCAGATGATCGCCCTCCCCCACACCGGCTCCGCCGGGCGCCACGCGGGGTCGAGCTGCACGTTGAGGAAGCTGCGCCCGCACCGGAACGTCGTGAATTCGTCGCTGCGGTAGGCGGTCTCGAAGCCCAGCGACTCGTAGAACGCCGCCGATCGGGCCATGTCGGCGGTCACGAGGGTGACGGCGTTGATCTCACGAAACGGCGACGCGGACATGAGCCAACCGTGGCAGAACCCCGCTGTGCCGGCGCGCCCGGGCGACGGATTGCCTCGAGCCGAGCCGCCCTGAAAGATGTGCGGGTGCCACCGGAACTGTCCCTGCTCGTCACGTGCGCCGCGCTCGCCGCGGCCACGGTGGCGCAGCGCGTCGTGGGCATGGGCTTCGGCATCATCATGGCGCCGCTCGTGGCGATCATCGACGGGCCGCTCGCCGCGGTGCTCGTCGTCAACGTGTACGCGGCGCTCGCGTGCGCGCTCATGGTGCCGGGCCTGTGGCGCCACATCGACTGGAGCCGGTGGCGCTGGCTCGTCGTCCCCGCGACCGTCGGCAGCGTCGCCGGTCTGTTGATCGCGCGCGCCACCGACGCCGACGTGCTGCGGGTCGGAGTCGGGGTGGCCGCCCTCGCGTCGGTCGTCGTCTCGGTGCGCTTCGCCCGCACGGACCATCGCGTCGACGGCCCGGGCACGCGCACGGCGGCGGGCGCGACGATCGGCCTGCTGAACTCCTCGGTGGCGCTCGGCGCCCCGCCGATCGCGGTGTACGCCATGGTCAGCCGCTGGAACAACCCGTCGTTCACCGCGACGATGCAGCCGTTCTGGGTGGTGTTGTGCCTGGTCACACTCGCGCAACGGCAGCTCGTCGCGCCGGGCGGGGCGCCGGCCTGGCCGTGGTGGGGCTGGGTCGTCGCCGCCGTCGCGACGACCGCGGGGAGCCTGACCGCGGAGCCCGTCGCTCGCCGCGTGCCGCCGCGGGTGGCCCGGCTCGGGGTCATCGCGCTGTCGCTGGCCAGCGGCGTCGCGGTCACGGCGGTCGGCCTCGCGGGGCTGCTCGGCTGAGCGACCCCGCGAGGGGCGGGTCGGCCGCGAACGACGCTCACTCGGCCGGAAGCTCGGCGAACGCCTTCTTCACACCGAAGTACCAGTCCAGCGACTTCTTCGGCCGCTTCCACCGGCCCTTCATGTCCTCGCGGGCGGGCTGGTGCGCGGTGTCGCCGGCGTCCTCGCGCTCTTTGAGGTGCCGGTCCTGGGCCTGGATGACGTCGTCGGCGCTCTCGCCCCGGTGGGCCAGGTCGCAGGGTCCGCCGAGCTGTCGGCAGGTCATGGTCTTCATGTCGGGTCCTTCCGTGGCGGTGGATGAGGTGCCTACACCGAGTTGACGGGCGGCGGGCGGCCGATGTGACCGGCTCAGCGGGTCGGCTTCACGGCGCCGTCGGCGCGCTTGACGAGCTGAGCCAGCAGACCCGGCTCCGCGCGGAAGTCGATGCGGCGCACGAGACCGTCGGTCACGGTGAAATCGAAGGCGACCCGGGCCACGCCGCGGTCGAACCAGGCGGCGCCGGGCCGGCCGGCGACGAACACGGGGAAGGCGGTCGCGGCGGCGCCGTCGAAGAAGTCGGCCACCTGCGCGCGCCCGGCGATCCGCGTCGGCGTGCCGATCGCGACCGCGGCCTCGTCGCCGGCGATCACGGCGTCGGGAGCCAGTAGCTCCAGGAGCCGGGCCAGCTCGCCGCCCTTGGCGGCGGCGAGGAAGGCGTCGACCACCTGCCAATCGGCGGGCCGACCCCCGTCGTCGTCAGGGCCCGCGGCGAGCGAGACCTTTCCCCTCGCCCGGGAGGCGAGCTTGCGCGCCGCCGCGGGGCTGGCGTCGAGCACGCGCGCGGTGAGGTCGAAGTCGAGGCCGAAGCTGTCGTGCAGCACGAACGCCACCCGCTCGCGGGGCGTGAGCCGGTCGAGCACGACCTGCAGCGCCAAGCCGACGGACTCGGCGAGCACGACATCGTCCGTCGGGTCGCCGGCGTCGACGGCCGGGTCGATGTCGTCGACGGGCTCGGGGATGCGGGCGCGCAACCGGTCCAGGCACAGGCGCGAGGTGACCGTCGTCAACCACGCGGGCAGGCTCTCGATGTCGGCGGTCGTGGCGTGCAGCCGCAGCCAGGCCTGCTGAACCACGTCCTGCGCCTCGGCGGCGTCGCCGAGCATGCGGGTGGCCAGGCCGACGAGACGCGGTCGTTGCGCTTCGAAGGCGGCCGTCGTGTCCGTTTCGCTCATGGATCTTTGACGCTGCTCGCGCGCGGAGTGTGACGGCAGCCGGAGCGGGTGGTCACCCGGTGATCGAGAAGCGGGTGTGACCCTTCGGGCTGGCCGGATGCACCGACACCGAGGTGACACGCGACCCACGCGGGCCCTGGCGACACCAGTCGACGAGCGCGCCGACGGCGTCGGCGTCGCCCTCGAAGTGCGCCGAGACGGTGCCCTCGTCGTCGTTGTTGCGCACCCAACCGTTGACGCCCAGTCGGCGGGCCTGGTCCTGGCAGGAGTAGCGGAAGCCTACGCCCTGCACGTAGCCGTCCACCTCGACCTCGACGCTCTTGTCAGCCATGTGCGTGAGTATGACGGCGCGGCCTCGCCGGGGCAGCCCGGAGACGCGATCTGCGCCGATCGGGTCAGTGGCACTCGAGGGCACCCCAGTGCGCTAGAGAACGTCCTCGAGGTCGTAGGCCGAGTGCAGCGCCTCGGTCAGCACCGGTTCCTGGTCGGAGAAGAACCAGCCGATCTGTCGCTCCAGGTCGCGCTGGGGCACGGTGACGACATTGTCGAGATTGACGACACACGCTCCGTCGAGGCCGTTCCTCACCCCGACCGGCACCTCGACCGACAGGCCCCGGACGCGGCTCGTGATGGGCGCGACGCTCACGCGGGTCATCCGTGGGCGGGAGGTCTCCCGCGTCAACATCAGGACCGGCCGCACCTTGTCGAGTCGCGCCAGCAGGATCGGGCGCATCAGTCGAGGTCGGAGAGGTCGCTGCGTCGCCCCAGCTCGGCGATTCCCGCCAGCTCGTCGTCGTCCGGCGACATCGCAGCGTAAATCGCCGCATCCCGTTCGGCGCAGGCCCGCCGGCGCTCTCGGCGAAGCGCGCGCTCGACGAGCGAGGCCCTGCTGCGCGCACGCCCGGCTCCGACCTCCGCATCGGCGAACGCGACGAGGTCATCGGCGATCCGCACGGTGATCTGAGTCGTCATCTCGTCACGATACCGACATGGGAGTCACTTCGGTATCAGGGCGATTGCGGCTGCTGTTCACTGCGCCCACCGGGTCCGGCCGAGTTTCGTCACGATGGCCCGCTCGAGACGGACGGGAACAGCATGTATCGATGTATTGAGACAATGAACGGAAGTGTCGGCACGCAGTGGCGAGAGCCCGGGCCGGCGGTCGAGACGCATCTGTCGCTGCGGTTGCGCGGCGTCATGACGTGCCTGAGCCACGGGATGTGGCGTGCGGCCCTGCACCGAGACCGTTCGGTGGCTAGCGTCGGTGAATGGGCATCTACTTCCCCGACCCGTTCCCCGTCTCGCCGGCGGCCACGTGGTTCCCGGGCGGCCATGACGTGGAGTTGACGACGCAGGACGGGCTGCGGCTGGGCGCCTGGCTCGTCGAGCCCGTCGGCGAAAAACGTGACGTGGCCGTGCTGTTCGCGCCAGGCAACGGCGGTAGCCGGGAGGGGCGGGTGCCGCTCTTCGCGGCGCTGGCCGACCTGGGCCTGACCGTGCTCGCGCTCGACTACCGCGGCTACGGCGGCAACCCCGGCGACCCGTCCGAAGACGGGCTCGCCGCCGACGCCCGGGCGGGCGCGGAGTACCTGCGCGAGGTCGGCTTCGCTCCCGAGCGCACGATCTATCTCGGGGAGTCCCTGGGTACGGGCGTGGTGACCCGTCTCGCGACCACCGATCGCCCGGCCGGGCTGGCCCTGCGGTCGCCATACACGAGCATCGTCGAGGTCGGCGAGGTTCACCCGGGATTCCTGCCGCCGGAGCGTCGAGACGTCGACGCCTTCCCGCTCCTGGACTACCTCGCCGATCTCGATGTGACCGTCACGGTCATCCACGGCACGGCCGACGACGTCGTGCCCTCCGTGATGAGCGCGCAGGTCGCGCGGGCCGCCCGGGACCTGCGCGAGGAACTACGCCTCGACGGAGTCGGTCACAACGACGCGGTGATGTTCGGCCCGGTCGTCGCGCAGGCCGTGGCCCGGCTCGTCGACGAGGTGGTTCCGGCGTGAGGCCCGCCTCCGACGAAGCACCCGCGACCGCTCAGGACCGCGTCGAACGACCGCGATACCCGGTCACCGCCGCGCTGCCGAGCCTGGTCGCGACGTGGATGTTGATGTCCGACGGCGAGATCGATGAGCTGGGTCAGCACACGCTCGAGCGCACGCCGCGTGAGTCGCTCGCGCGGGAGCCGACGGTCGCACCCCCGAGGCGGCCGGCGCGTCGTTCTCGGCACCGACATCGGTTATACGCTCGTTTGAGGATCGGCCGCGACCTCGGGGCAGCCGGGGACGGGCCGATTGGTCACGGACGAGAAGGCCGTTCGCCGAGTCGAACCAGGACGATGCCGCTGAGGCCCACACCAGCTGCTCGCCGGGGGCGGCCTGCACGCGAGCGCACCCGGCGCGACGGGAGAGCGATGAACAACCAGATCGACACCGACCGCGACGAGGCCGTCGATCGAGGTCTGCCGACGATCCTCGACCTACGTGATGTCCGACCGGCCTGGCTCTCGGACGTCGGCGGCAAAGCGGCGGGCCTGGCCGGCCTCATGAGCGCGGGCTTCCCAGTTCCGGAAGGCTTCTGCGTCACCACGGCCGCCCACCGCGACGGCGTCCTCGACCTGGACGCATTGGCGTCGGCCCTGACCGCGCTGGGCGATGGCCCCGTGGCGGTCCGCTCCAGCGCGACCACCGAAGACCTGCCGGACGCGAGCTTCGCCGGCCAGCAGGACACCGTGCTCAACGTGCGCGGCCTGCAGGCCGTGGCCACCGCCATCCGCCGGATCTGGGCGTCGCTGCACACGCCGCGAGCGGTCTCCTACCGCCAGGCCCGGGGCATCACCGCGGATCCGGCCATGGCCGTCGTGGTCCAGCGCATGGTCCAGCCGCGCGCCGCGGGCGTGCTGTTCACCGTCGACCCGCTCACCCAGACGCGCGGACGGGCGGCGATCGACGCCGCCGAGGGTCTGGGCACCCAGGTCGTCGACGGCGTCGTCGGCTCCGATCACTACACGATCGACGCGAACGGGACGATCACCGGCCCGAGCGGCGGATGCCTGCGCATCGCCGAGGTTCGCGAGCTGGCCAGGATCGGTCGGCACGTCGAGGAGACCTTCGGTCGCCCTCAGGACATCGAGTGGGCCATCGACCATGACGGCACCCTGTGGCTGCTGCAGTCGCGGGCCATCACGAGCCTCTTCCCCCTCGTCGAGAACCCCGGGGGCGAGCCTCGCGCCTTCATGGAGGTCGGCCACATGCAGGGGATGCACGGACCGGCCACGCCGATGGGCCAGGCCGTGCTGGATCAGGCCCTGCAGGACTGGCTCGAGCCGTTCGGGTTCACCGACGTCCGACCGGGGGCGTGGTTGACCTACGTCGCCCACCGGATGTACGTGGACCTGACCGCCTATCTGTGCAGTTCCACCACGCGCTCGCACCTGGACGCGTCCCTGGACGTGTACGGTCCGCGGGTCAAACGGGCGGTGCTCAGCCTGCTCGACGACCCGCGGTTCAACCCGACGCAGTCCCTGCCGCTCCGGCCGCGGACGCTCGCCCGCCTCCTCGTGCGGGTGCTCGCACCCATGCTGGCCCGCTGCGTCGTCGCGCTCGCCGACCCCCGCGCCGCGCGGGAGCGGGCCTTCGCCGCCGCCCAGACCCTGCGGCAGTGCTCCGTCGTGCCCGACGACCTCGACGCCTCGACCCGGCTGCGTCTGGCGTCCCGCCTCCAGCGGCCCCTCATGTACGCGGTCTCCGAGCAGCTCGGCGCCCTCTACGGCGCACTCCTGGCGCGCGAGGTCGCGACGGGATTGCTGGCCGGCATCGCCACCCGCGACGAGGTCGATCAGACCCAGCGGGGCATGCCCTACAACGTCACCGTCGACATGGACCTCGCGCTCTGGGAGGTGGCCCAGCGCGCCCGGGGGCACGGACACGCGGCGCTGCTCACCGACACCCCGCCGGAGGAGCTCGCCCGCCGGTACCGCGCCGGTGCACTGCCCGACATCGGCCTGGCGGAGTTCCTGCGGCGGTACGGTCACCGGGGCGCCGCCGAGATCGACGTGGGCGTGCCGCGCTGGCACGAGGACCCCACGGCCGTCTTCGCCGCCCTCGCCGGATACGTGCAGGTCACCGACCCCGAGGCCGCACCCGACCAGCGGTACGCGCGCGCCATGGCGCAGGCCGAGCGGTCCCTGAGCAGGCTCGGCGAGCGAGCGATCAGGCAGCGCCCGCTGCGAGGCCGGGTCGCCATGTTCCTGCTCCACCGCAATCGCGAGCTGGGCGGCCTGCGCGAACTGCCGAAATTCAGCTGGCTCTACCCGCTCGACCAGGTGCGCACGCAGCTGCTGCGCACCGGCGAACAGCTCGTCGAACGCGGGCTCCTCGACCGGCCCGACGACATCATGATGCTGTTCTGGCCGGAGGCCGAACAGGCCGCGGCCGGCGCCGACCTGCGTGCCCTGGTCGCCGAGCGCCGCCGCGCACACGACCGCGAACGGCGTCGGGTCCACGTGCCCGCGCTGCTGCTCTCGGACGGCACCGACGTGGAAGCCACGCTGCCCGCGCTCGTCGACGAGGGCGTCCTGGCGGGACTGGCCGCCGCACCCGGCGTGGCCAGGGGCCGGGTTCGGGTCGTCCACGATCCCCGCACGGCCACCGTGCTACCCGGCGAGATCCTCGTGGCCCGCACCACCGACCCAGGCTGGACCCCGCTGTTCCTGACCGCCGCCGCCCTGGTCACCGAGACCGGCTCACCGATGGCCCACGGCCCCACCGTCGCCCGCGAATACGGCATCCCCGCCGTCATCTGCCTCGCCGACGCGACGACGAGGCTGACCACCGGCGCGTACATCGAGGTCGACGGGTCCGCCGGGACCGTTCGGCCACTCGATGTGAGCGACGGCGACGGCTCAGAGGCCCAGCTGCGAACCAGCTGACGACGACCGAGCGCGGCCGCAGACCCGCACCCCACCGCCGAGCGCCCCCGGCTGGCTCAGAAGAAGTGCAGCAGCTCGAGCCGCTGCGCCGCGTCGGCGACGAGGAGGAATCCGACGATGCCGAGGACCCAACCGAGCAGCTCGTCTGCGTTGCGGGAAAACCAGTCCCCGAGTCGCACGAGCACGGGCTCGATCGCCCGATGTGCCACGAGCCGGAGAACGAGCAGCACCAACGCGGGACCGGTCATCACGAGGACGTAGCCCGCGAGGGTCCCGCCGACGGCGAGCGGGCCGAGCTTCGCCTGGGTGATGATCCCGATGGCGCCGAGGTAGGGCAGCATCGAGGCGACCTCGACCAGGCCGGCCGCGAGCGCCACCGCCATCACGACTCCTGCCCGCGGCTTGTCGCCGACCAGCGCCTGCGTCCAGCGCTCACGCCGCGACGTCCCGGCCACCGCCCGTCGCCGTGCCGCGCGCTTCTTGTCGAAGCGGAAGCTCCACGCGAACAGGCCGACACCCACAGCCAACTGCCCGTAGGTGAGCAGTCCCCCGTCGTCGAGGCCGGCGAAGGCCCGCTGCAGGCCCGCCGCTCCGAGGACGAGGACGACCCCGAGGAGCCAGTAGAACCCGGCGATGGTCGCGAGGTAACCCAAGAGAGCGGCGACCCGCACCCGCGGCTGGACCAGCATGTACACGGGGATTCCGAGCGTGCCGAAGCTCGTGCTGTCGACGAGGGCCAGTGCCGCGAGGGCTGCAGCGGTGGCGACGACGGTGTCCATGCGGGTCTCCGATCATGATGGCTTTTTAGAACAGTCGCATGAAAACCGATTCAGAGCAAGTGTGCTAAAAAGGAGGGGTGCCCAAGATCGTCGATCACGCCGCTCGCCGTGAGGAACTCGCGGGGGCTGTCTGGCGCCTGGTGGGGCGCGAGGGTATCGCCGGTGCCTCCGTGCGCGGAGTCGCCGCCGAGTCCGGCTGGTCGATGGGGGCGATCAGGCACTACTTCTCAACCCACGACGAACTCCTCCGGTTCGCGCTGGAGGTCATGACGAGGCGGATCAGCGAGCGGGTGCTGGCGCTGTACTCCGACCACCGATCGGGGGACGCCGATCGTGCGCGGCTGGCCCTGGAACAACTTCTCCCGATCGATTCGGACCGGACGGTCGAGGTGCTGGTGTGGCTGGGTTTCATGACCCGCGCGCGCATCGACCCCGATCTCGACGAGATCCGGCTCGAGGGTTGGCGGGGAGAGCGGTTCATCTGCCGTCTGGCCGTCGCGGATACCACCGGGGTGCCCCTGCCCGCCTCGCTGGAGGCGCAGCTCGCCCCGCAGCTCGAGGAGGCGGCCGCGCGCGTGCACCTGGGAATCGACGGCCTCAGCATCCAGGCCGCCATCTACCCGGAGTTCTGGCCGGCCGACCAGCAACGCACCGCCGTCGCGACCCTGTTGGCCGAAGCCACGGATCCCCACGCCATGTCGCCTCGCAGCGACGCCTGACGTTCGCGCCGAAGGGGCGCCCGGGTCGACTGCCACTCGCACGAGCGTCGACGACGACGGGCTCTCCTGACCCGGCCCTATCGCCTCAGATCGCGACGGCCGAGTCGGCGTACAGGTCGGCGGGCATGGCCTGCTCGAGGCGCCAGGTGATGGCGATCGGACGGTCTCCGGTGTGGCTCTCGTAGCGGGCGGGGCCGAGGAACGTGTACGGCTCGGTGCCGAACTCTCCGGACCGCTCGCGCCGCACGAACAGCAGGACCGTGCTGGTGCCGTCGCGGTAGCGCCGGCCGGTCGGGGAGTCGAGCGACGTCGTCGACTGGCTCTCCCAGTGAAAGCGCGTCGGGCTCAACGGATAGTCGCGGTACAGCGTGGTCGGAGAGTAGTCGGCCTCCGACTTGCGCAGGGTGACGAAGAAGGCGTCGATCGGCTGCCCGTCGACGGTCGTGAACAACACGCCCTCCCGGAAGTGCGCGGGTTTGCGCTCGAGGGTGCCGCGGTCGAGGGCGGCCAACACCTCCTCGCGCGTGTAGCGCGCGTGCACCTGCAGGGGCACGCGGGCGAGCGGCCCCGCCAGCGGGGTGGTCGCGTGGCGGGTGTTGTCGAAGCCCAGTTCAACGACCGCGCTCAGGCTCTCGCGCGTGACCGTCTCCGCGCGGAGTCGGTCGAACCCCTCTGCATACGAGCCGAACCCGCCGCCATCGGGCCACAGCGTGAAGAACAGCATCCGCGCCAGGCGCTGCTCGAGCTGACTGAGCGCGTCGTAGTCAGCGCCGGTGTCGAGCAGCCGGCGATACGCCAGGCCGCGACCCGAATCGTCGACGTGGGCGACCGCACGGGCTCGCCGGGCCAGCGCCGTCTCCAGCGGAGACGGTTCGCCGACGAGGAGCCCGGCGTCGCGGCGCAGGGTGGTCCAGGACTTGTCCGCCCGCAGCACGGTGGGCAGCTCGATGCCGGTGTCGGTGAGGAACGTGCGCAGATCGTCGGTCGGATGTGCGCGCAGCTCGTTCGTCAGCGCGCGCCAGTTCATCGACAGATGGCGGCGGACGTTGTCGAGAACCTGTGCCTGCACGACGCGGTCGAGCACGATCTGGCAGCCGGAGGGCAGGAACGGAAAGCCCTTTTCGATGTCGCGCACGAGCCCGCTGCGCGTGGCACCGGTGAGCGCCCGGAACCGCAGGTCGCTGCGGAACTCGGCGCGGTGGTGGCCGACGAAGTCGAGCGCGGTGAGCACGGCTTTGCTCTCGGCGAGCCGCAATCCGCGCCCCAACTGCTGCAGGAACAGGGTCGGGCTCTCGGTGGGGCGCAGGAAGAGGACGGTGTCGACCTCGGGGATGTCGACGCCCTCGTTGAACAGGTCGGCGGTGAACAGGGTCGTGAGCTCGCCGGCTCGCAGCGCCGCGAGCGACTCGGCCCGTTCGGCGGCCGGAGTCTGACCGGTCACCGCGCGCGCCGGCAACCCGGCCGCCTCGAACACCCGCGCCATGTACTGAGCGTGTGACACACCGGCGCAGAACCCGAGGGCCTTCATCGACGCGGGGTCGCTGATCTTGTCGTCGACCTGAGCCAGCACGAGCCGGGCGCGGGCGTCGTTGCCGGTGAACAGGTTCGCGAGCTGGGTGTCGTCGTAGCGTCCGGCGCGCCAGGTGATGGTGGACAGGTCGGTGCCGTCGGCGATCCCGAAGTAGTGAAACGGGCTCAGGAGGTCGGCGTTGATGGCGTCCCAGACGCGCAGCTCGGCGGCGGTGCGCCCGTCGAAGAAGCCGCGGACGTCGACGCCGTCGCCGCGTTCGGGGGTGGCGGTGAGGCCGAGCAGTTCGGCGGGCCGGAGCCGGTCGAGCACGCGCCGGTAGGTGGCGGCCTGCGCGTGGTGGAACTCGTCGATGACGACGACGTCGTAGGCGTCGGGCGGCAGTTCGTCGACGCGGTTGCTCAGCGACTGCACGCTGGCGAACACGTGCCGCCACCGTTCGGGCACCTGCCCGCCGACGTACAGCTCGCCGAACGCGCCGTCGGCGAGCACCTCGCGGTAGGTGCGCAGCGACTGCTCGAGGATCTCCCGGCGGTGGGCGACGAACAGCAGGCGAGGCCGGTCTCCGGCCGCGCGGGCCAGCCGACGGTAGTCGAGCGCAGCGACGACGGTCTTGCCGGTTCCGGTGGCGGCGACGACGAGGTTGCGATGCCTGTCGTGGAGTTCGCGCTCGGCGGTGAGGGATTCGAGGATCTGCTGCTGATGCGGGTAGGGCCGCACGTCGAGCCCGGAGACGAGCAGGCTGGTCGGGGTCCGGCCCGTGGCACCGCGAATGGCCCGTTCGAGGCGGTCACGATCGGCGTCGTCGTCGGGGTCGTAGGGCGCGTATTCGTCGGAGTGCCAGTAGGTTTCGAAGGTCGCGGCGAACTTCTGCAGGAGGCTGGGTGTGGCCTTCGCCGAGAGCCGGACGTTCCATTCGGCGCCGTCGAGCAGCGCGCTGACGGTGAGATTCGAGGACCCGACGTAGGCGGTGTCGAAGCCGGTTCGACGGCGAAACAGCCAGCCCTTGGCGTGAAGTCGCGTCCGACGGGGGTCGTATTGCACCCGGATGGAGGCGCCGAAGTCGCGGGCGAGCCGGTCGAGCGCCTTGACCTCGGTGCTGCCGAGATACGTGGTCGTGATGATCCGAAACGGCACGTCGCGCTCGCGGAGCCGGCTCAGCTGCTCCTCGAGGGTGCGCATGCCGTGCCACTTGACGAACGCGCAGATGAGGTCGACGCCGTCGCTGGTGTCGAGTTCGGCCTTGAGCTCGGACCCCAGGCTCGGGTCGCCGTGCGCGTTGGTGAGCAGCGCGACGTCGGCCAGCGGCGTGCTGGGGCGCACGCCCTCGGGATACGTGGCCGCCCGCCCGAGACCGGTGGGCCGAGTGAGGCTCAGCAGCCGCCGAACCCCGTCGTCGGGCTCCTCCCCCAGGGCCCCGATCGCCTCCAGCACGCTCTGCACGATCTGGAGCCGACGGGTCTCGTCGGCTCCGGACGGTTCCCGCAGCGCCCGCAGAACGGCGCGGCCGAGGTGTCGCGCCAGCACGACCGGTTGGTCGGCGTGGTCGACGTCGGCGATCTGCGCGACGAGGCCGTCGCGCTGCGCCAGTCGCCGGAGCAGCTCGGAGGTGACGACGGATTCGTGCAGCCCCTCGGCCAATCCGTCTGCGCTGGTCACGAGTTCAGGCTCACGTATCGGATGGGGCCCGTCAACCAGGCGGGGCCGCGCCGATCGCGGGTGGGCTCGGTAGCCTGACGGGCCATGGCCCGATCGCCTCGCAAACGTCGCACGCCCAACCGTGGCGCGACCCGTCGGCCCGCGCACCAGGGCTCGCCACCGGCTCCAGTCGTGCCGGTCGAAGACCAACCGCTGATCCAGGCGCTGCGTCAAGCGCTGCGGGCACCCTCGGGGATCGACTTCCTCGGGGTGATCGGGGCGATCCTTGAGTCGCTCGAGTCGGTGGAGTCGGTGGACGAGCGGCCGCTGAGCCTCCCAGAGTTCGCCGAGACGTTCATCGACGTCAACGTCGCGGAGACGACGGCCGCGCTGCATGTGCTGGCGGAGTTCACGACCGACGAGCTGCTCGTGGCGCGCATCCGCCGCGAGCTGGCCGGGCGGCGCCAGCCGGTGCCGCCGCTGCTGACGTCGCTGCCGCAGCTGCACGTCACGCAGGCCTGGCTGTTGACCGACGACCTGGGGGACGCGGACAACTACCTGTTCGGCATCGGGGGGCTGCCCGAGACGGCGTCGCTGGCGGTCCTGGTCCACCGGCACGCGGCCGCGGTGACCGACGCGTCGGTGGTGCCGGCCGACGTCGATGAGTTGCGCGCCGACTTCGTGGCCACCGTCTCAGGCGGCGCTGCGCCGGTCGAGTTGAACCCGGCGGACGCGCGGGCGCTGCTGGAGAGCGCGATGGCCGACCCGCCTCCCACGGTCCGGCCGTGCGGGTGCACCGAGCCGACCGATACCTGGCCGGTCTTCCGCCCCCTGGCTCGGAGAGTGTGCCGCACGCTGCCGACGGGCGGCACCGGCTATCCGACGCAGCCCTTCACGGCCGAGCAGCGGGCTGCGGTGTGCGCGCAGATCACCGCGCACCGGTTCTACGAGCAGGGCGGATTCGCGACCGAGCCGGGATCGACGGACCAGACCCTGCTGGCGCGCGTCGTCGACTTCGCGGGGACGGCGGGATTCACGGAGCCGTGGCGGTGGTCGCCGCGGCGGCTCGAGGAGCTGCTGGGCGACAGCCTCGAGTGGGGGCTCGACGACACCGAGGTGGACGCCCTGCCCGGGCTGCTGGACGTGGTCGTGCGGGTGGCCGGCGACCACGAAGGCTTGTCGGCGGAGACGATCGGCGCGACCCGCGAGGCCCTGGAGGACCTGACCGAGGACTTCGACCTCGACCTGTCGGGCGGCTTCGGGTCGCCCCTCGCGGAGATCCTCGACCCGCCGACCGGCGAGCGCGCCGAATCGATGCTGCGGACGCTGCGGGCCGGCATGGGCGGACCAGTGGCGTTGGACGCGCTCGACACCGCCCGCATCACCCCGCTGGTCGACGTGCCCGTGGAGGCCGCGCTTTCGCTAGTGCCGAAGGGGGCCGAGCAGCGTCTGCGCGAGGCCGACACGCTGGCGTGCGACGCCATCGACCACCTCATCGACGCGTCGGTGCGCGAGGAGGTGCGCGCGGCGTTCCACGCGCTGCTGGCCCGCCTGGCCGACCGCGACCCCGCGAAGGCGGCCCGCGGCAAGCCGGCCGTCACGGCGGCGGCCCTGATCTGGGCCGTGGCCCGCGCCAACGACCTCATCGGAGACGGCGACGAGCCGCCCTTGATGCAGCACTTCCGGTACGGCCCGAACTCGCCCCCGGAGGCCGACCTGCCCCCGGGGCTGGTCGTCAAGAACCTCGTCGCCCACCTGGGAGTCGGCCCGTCCATCCAGCCGCGCGCCCGCGCCCTGCTGGAGGCCTGCGGCTACTCCCCCGAGACGCACGGGATGTTCTTCACCATCGGCGACCCGGCGCTGCTGATCGCCAACAAGCGTTTGCGCATCGCCTTGGAGCGCGACTGGGTGCGCAAGGGAGTCGGTGATCGGACCTAGCGCGTTCCGCCGCTTGCACGCGTGACCACCAGGCGCAAGGATGACCGCCATTCGAATTCGTCTCGTCGACTGGGGATTCGGCTCTCCAATGAAGGAGTACGCGATGCGTCACGTCACGACGAGGGCGCTTGCCGGTGGGCTTCTGGTCGTGCCGGTGCTCTGCACCACGGCGATCCCCGCGCCGGCCGTCGAGCAAGCGGCCCCGGCTCCGACCCACACCTCAACCCAGACACCGCGCGACACGTGGGTAGCCGCGTGGGCGACCGCTCCCCAGGGCGTGTACCCCGTCGGTTGGGCGGTCGGTCAACCCGGCAGCACGGACGCGAAGGGCTTGACCCGCATCCCCGAGCTGCCGAACGACGAGGCCCGCGACCAGACCCTGCGCATGATCGTGCGCCCGACGCTGGACGGCGACGTGTGGCGGCTGCGCCTGAGCAACGCCTTCGGGACCACACCCGTCACCTTCGGCGCCGTCTCACTCGCCGAGCAGGACAGCGGGTCGAGCATCAAGCCGGATACCCGCACTCGGGTGACGTTCGGGGGCGATCGACAGGTCACCCTTGCCCCCGGGGAGGTCAGGGCCAGCGATCCGATCTCGTTCCGGGTGCGCGGAGGCGGTGACGACCACGTTGCGGTGAGCCTGAGTGTCGAGGGCCGATCGGGACCGATGACGTGGCACGCGGCGTCGTTCGCGACCTCGTATGTCGCGGCACGTGACTCGGGCGATCACACGCGTGAGACGTCGGGTGCGTCCTTCACCGGGTCGACGACGTCCTGGTTCTACGTGGCCGGCCTCGACGTCCGATCTCGGGACGTGGGGACGGTCGTCGCCCTGGGCGACTCCATCACCGACGGGTGGTTCTCGACGCTCAACGGCGACGACCGCTGGCCGGACCAGCTCGAACGGCGGCTGCGCGCTCGCGGCGGACCGACGTTGTCGGTGGTCAACCAGGGCATCGGCGGCAACATGGTCACGGGGATCGGTCGCCCGGCCGGCGGGTGCACGCCATGCGATGGCCCTCCCCTGGGCGACCGGCTGCAACGCGACGTCATCTCCCAGCCGGGCGTCCGCGCCGTGATCCTGCTCGAAGGCATCAACGACTTGGGGGGCGGCGATGCGAGCGCAGAATCGGTCATCGCCGGCATGAAGCGCGCCGTCAATCGGCTCCACGCACACGGAATCCCGATGATCGGCGCGACGATCACACCTTCGGGCGGCGCCGATGACGGCTACGGAACCGCCGCCACCGACGCCAAGCGACGACAGGTGAACCACTTCATCCGAACCAGCGGCACGTTCGACGACGTCGCCGACTTCGCGGCCGCCGTCGAGGACCCGAGGGACCCGTCCCGCCTCAAGCCCGAGTACGCGACGAACTCGACGACTGGCGGACCCGGCGACAAGCTGCACCCCGGCCGGGCAGGCTTCACGGCCATGGCGAACGCCGTCGACCTCGACGAGCTCACGCACCTGGCCACCAAGGGCAGGCCCGCCAAGTAGCCCCGCGGTCGAGCGGCGAGTTACTAGGTCGCTCACCGGCGGCCGGCGTCTCGCTCGGTCAGGATCGACTCAGCGTCGAGCGTGGAGACGGCCAGTCCGACCCGAACAGCGCGTCCCGTGTCTGGTCGTCCACTTGAGAGAGGGCCTCGATGGCGGCCGAGAGCCGCATGCAGATCGCGTCGATTACGAGTTGATCGCTCAAGTCGCCCGCGGCGTACCGCTGAGCGAGTTCGAGATGGGCGACAGCCTCGTCGAGGTGTGCAGAGGCTCCGCGGCGCCGGGCGGCGGTCACAGGGGCACCGCCTCCGCGAGCACCCGGTCACGAAGGTCGGGACGCAGGGCAGTGTCGGGCACGAGGTCGACGTCGGCGCCGAGGATGTCGCTGAGCCGGCGCTGCATTCGCTCGAGTTCCATGAGGCTCAACGGGGCGCCCATCGTGAACACCAGGTCGATGTCCGAGTGCGGGCCCTCTTGCTCAGTGGCGACCGAACCGAAAACGCGCACCTGGAATCCACCCGCGTCGGCGATGGCGCGCAACACCGGTGTCCGCGCCGCGCGCAGGCGCCGCCCCAGCGGCGTCGCGCCGTGGAAGCGCAGCAGGCGCGACACCTCGGGTTGGCTCCGGCCGATCTGCGCCGCGATCTGCTGTTGAGTCATGCCGCCGGCCGACGCCTGTCGGACAGCCGCGATCAGGCGGGCACGCGCAGCGCGCACGTCTCGGTCGCTCTGCGCCGCGATCTCCGCCAGATCTAGCTCCATACCATTCAATATAGCAACTGCTATATCACCAGCCCATGTCCGCCGGCGTCGCGCTTACCGACCTTCGCGTTGTCGGCGCGTTGACACCGGGATCCGCGGCGATCCAGTCGTCCGACGTCGGGGGCCAGATTCGCTCCACAGGCTGCGTCCATGTCTCTTAGTAAGTGACATAAGGACAACTCCCTGTCACTCTGTCACTTGGTAAGAGACATTGAGCCACGCCAGACCCCCGACTCATGACGATCTACGACACCCCGGAGCCTGACCTCGAGGACCGCCGCACCCTCGACGAGATCCACGCGTTGCGCGAGGAGCTCTCGTCGCACCTTCGCGTGCCCCGACGCTGGACGGGAGCACTGCGGCGGACGACGCAGGCCCGCGCCATCCGCGGCTCCAACAGCATCGAGGGATACGAGGTCTCGGAGCAGGACGCCATCGCGGCCGTAGACAACGAAGAGCCGCTGGGTGCCGACGAACGAACCTGGGCGGAGATCACCGGCTACCGGCGTGCCCTGACGTATGTGCTCACCGCGGCCCCGGACCCGCACTTCCGCATCGACACCCAGCTGGTGCGGTCGCTGCACTTCATGCTCCTCGAACACGACCTGGCCAAGGGGCCGGGCCGCTACCGGCCGGGAAGCATCTACGTGACCGACGATAGCGACGGCTCCCAGGTCTACGAGGGGCCGGACGCCGATGCGGTCTCGGGGTTGCTGGGGACGATGGCGGGGCGGCTCGAGGCGGAGCGAGACGTCGAGCCCATGATCCGTGGCGCCATGGCTCACCTGAATCTCGTCATGATCCACCCGTTCCGCGATGGGAACGGCCGCATGGCGCGTGTGCTGCAGACGGCAGCGCTGGCGCAAGACACCGTGCTCGAGCCGACGTTCTCCAGCATCGAGGAGTGGCTGGGGCACAACACGACGGACTACTACCGTGTGCTCGCCGCGACGGGACAGGGATCGTGGAACCCGCAGAACGACGCGCATCCGTGGGTGAAGTTCGCGCTGCGGGCACACCACATGCAGGCCCAGACGCTGCGGCGGCGGTTCGCCGAGGCCGACGTGCTGTGGCGACGTATCGACGATCTCATCGCCGAGCACCGCCTGCCGGAGCGCGTCGGGGACGCCCTGTTCGACGCACTCCAGGGAGGCCGGGTACAGCGCCCGTCCTACGTCCGGCGGGCCGAGATCGAGGACCGGACCGGCACGCGAGACCTCGTCCGCCTCACCGAACTCGGCCTGCTGACGGCCGTGGGCAAGACCCGCGCCCGGCACTACCTCACCGGGCCGGTGCTGGCAGAGGTGTCTGCACAGGTGCGGTCTGGGCGGCAACCACTCGTTGATCCCTACCCCTGGCTGCGCAACTGGCTCCGAGCCGAGACCGACCGGCCGCGGTGACCTCGGGGACCCTCGGGCTGCTCATACGCCAGCCCGGGTAGCAGCGCCAGCCAGCTCAGGTCTCGTCGACAACATGCCGGACCACCCGCTCGCGAGTAAATTCGCTTCGTGGCCAACGCTCTTCGCTTGACGCACTACCCGGTGCAGCCCGGGCTGTCACTGGCCGCATACCTGCCTCCGACGTTGGACCGCTGCGGCGTGTACGTCCTGCACTTCGACGACGGCCTCTACTACGTCGGCCAGGCCACGGATGTCGTCCGCCGCTTCACCTGGCACCGGCGGCACCAACCCCGGCCGATCGTCGGCATCAGCTACGGGCCGGTGCCCAAGCAGGCGCTGAACGACATCGAGCGACGCACCGTCCGGTCCTACGAGGAAGCTGGTCACCGATTGCGCAACATCGACCTCGTCGGGCTGCCGCAGGGCGACAGCAAACTCGACGTCATCATCAGTCCCGCGGAGCAGAAGGCCTGGCTCGACGGAGAACCCGAACTCGGCATCGGCGCACGCGGCACCCTGGCCCGCCAACGCGTTCGCACGCGCCCCCGCTTCGAGAAGCTGGCCGCCCACCCCGCCTACGAGGACATCCGCGAGGCGCTGGCGCACTACGTCTACTTCGTCATCCCCGCCGCTCACGAGACCGAGCAGATCTACTGGTCGATGACGAGCATGCCGTCCACGAATAGGTCGAAGCAGCATCAGCGGCTCGCAGCCATCAGCATCAACAACGTGGAGGTCTTGGTCTTCTTCGACGACGAGACCAACGATGGCCAACGCCACTCTGGCGGCTTTCTCAATCTCGCGACGACTGGCGATGTCGATGTGCCGGAGGATTTCGGAGTCGATGTGGAGATCGAACGCGGTTACAAAGCCACCGGCCCCGTGCGTCGCCTCTACTTCGACGACCCACACGTGGTGCCCGACCTCCTCGCAGAGCCCGCCGTGCTCGCGGCCGCTCGCCGCTTCGCGATGGGCCTCATGCGCAAGGGCAGCGGCATGTTCGCGCGCTTCCACGACTTCCACCTGACGGACCACGTCTTCGCCTGCATCGAAGAACAGGAGGAAGAAACCCAAGCCGATTAGGGTCACTCCCCACTCCGTGGCTCCACGAGGTGAAGGGCTGTCGTTCGAGAGCCCCTGACGCCCGCGGAGGTCGCCGCCATCGACGCTCGCTTGGCCGACCTGCCGCGCCCAGGTCGCAACGAACCCCGATCGGGCGGCGGGACGGGCGTGGCACCCCGCCCCCTCACAACTCGGCGAACATCTTCCCGGGGTTGAGGATGCCCAGCGGATCAAGGGCGTGTTTGACGACGCGGTGAATGTGCTTGCTCCCTTCGTCGAGTTCCCGCGCGAGCCAGGCGCGCTTGAGAAACCCGACGCCGTGCTCGCCGGTGATGGTGCCGCCGAGTTCCAGGCCGAGCTGCATGATCTCCTCGAACGCCCGCTCCGCCCGGGCCACGTCCGCAGGGTCGCCGGCGTCGAAGAACACCGAGGGGTGGATGTTCCCGTCTCCCGCGTGCGCCACCACGGCGATGGTCAGCCCCGAGGTCGCGCGCACCTGCGCGAGCCGCTCGTAGAACTCGGCCATCCGCGTGCGGGGCAGGCAGATGTCGTCGAGCAGCTGACCGCCTCCGTGCCGTTGGGCGTAGCGCTCGTAGGCGGGCTGGGCCATGCGCCGGGTCGCGACCAGGGCCTCGCTGTCGGCGGCGTCGTCGCTCAGACCCACGTCGAGAGCCCCGTTCGTCTGCGCGCACGCCGTGAACGCCTCCACCTCGGCGAGAGCCGCGTCGGCGTTGCCAGAGCCGTCGGACTGCACGAGCAGCATCGCCCCGGCGGCGTCGTCGAGGCCGAAGTCGCCGAACTCGTTGAGCAGGCGCAGCGACACCGCGTCGAGTGACTCAAGCATCGAGGGCTGCGCCCCTGCGGCCATGAAGTCGGAGACGGTCGCGGCCGCCGCTCGCTCGTCCGGAAAGGTCGCCACGGCCGTCAGCGGAGGCGGGAGCGCCGGCACGAGCCGCAACGTCACCTCGACGATGACGCCCAGGGTTCCCTCGGAACCGACGAACAGGCCCCGCAGGTCGAGCCCGGCCACACCCTTGGCGGTGCCCGTGCCCAGCGTGGCGCGGGTGCCGTCGGCGAGGACGACTTCGAGGCGCCGCACGTAGTCCTTGGTCACGCCGTACTTGACGCAGCACAGCCCCCCGGCGTTGGTCGCGACGTTGCCGCCGATCGAGGAGATCGCCACCGAACCCGGGTCGGGTGGGTACGCCAAGCCGTGCTCACGCAGGGCGTCCTTGAGGTCCTGGTTGAGGATGCCGGGCTCGACGGTGACGGTCCGCTCCCCCGGATCGATCGACAGGATTCGCGCCATCCGCTCCACCGACAGCAGGAGACAGCCGGGAATCGCGTTGGCGCCACCCGAGATTCCCGACCGGGCGCCCTGCGGGACGACCGGCACGCGGTGGGTGGTGGCGAACCGCATCGTGGCCTGCACGTCCTCGACGCACGCGGCCCGCACGAGCGCGACCGCACCCGCGGCCGGGCAGAAGAGGGCCTGGTCACTGGAGTACGTCGCCACGATGTCGGGGTCCAGCGTCACTGCACCGGCGGTGAGGGTCGGGGCCAGGTCGGTCTCCACGAGGTGGCGGAGCCGGTCCAGATCGACGGGCACCTGCGCGAGCTCCGGCGGCGCGTGATCGAGCGGCCGCGACTCGTCAGCGGCGTCGAAGGCGGGGTCGTGGGTCATCGGCGCACGTGGTCGGTCTCGACGGCCTCGGCGTCGTCCGGCACCGGCGCCGCCTTGAGCGCGAGCACCGTGAACCCGGCGAGCACCATGATCACGCCGATCACCCACATGCCGGCGTTCTGGCTGCCGGTGAGGTCCTTGAGCCAGCCGGTGATGTACGGCGCGGCGAAGCCCGCGGAGTTGCCGATCGTGTTGACGAGCGCGATCCCGCCGGCCGCCGCGGCGCCGGAGAGGAACATCGTCGGCAGCGGCCAGAAGGTCGGCAACGTCGAGCAGATGCACATGCAGCACACCGTGACCGCGGCCATCGTCAGGAACGGCGAGCCGAGATACAGGGCGATCGGGATGGTCACTCCGCCGACGAACAGCGGCAGCGCCACGTGCCAGACCCGCTCGCGAGTGCGGTCGCTGTGCCGCGACCACAGCACCATCGCGGCGGCACCGAACGCGAACGGGATCGCGGTGATGAGCCCGACCTGCATGACGGAGTAGGTGGTCTCGAAGGTCGTCGCGAAGCCGCGGATGATCGTCGGCAGGAAGAAGCTCAGCGCGTACAGGCCGTAGACGGTGCCGAAGTAGACGAACGACAGGGCGAGCACGCGGGGGTTGGTCAGCGCGCGCTTGAGCGGGTAGTGGTAGCGCTGGGCGGTCTGTCCGTGCTCGTGATCCATTTCGTCGACGAGCCAGGCGCGTTCCTCGTCGCTGAGCCACGACGCCTGCTGCGGGCGGTCGGTGAGGTAGAACCAGCAGATGACGCCGAGCGCGATCGCCGGCAGACCCTGGGCCAGGAACATGAACCGCCAGCCGGACATCGCGCCGATGTGACCGTCTCCAATGCCGATGAGCCAGGCCGAGAACGGGGCGCCGATGACGGTCGACAGGGGGATGGCCAGCAGGAACAGCGCGGTGGCCTTGGCACGCTCGCGCTTGGGGAACCAGTAGGTCAGGTACAGGATGATGCCGGGAAAGAAACCTGCCTCCGCGACGCCGAGGAAGAACCGGGCGATGTAGAGCCAGGTGGCGTTGGGCACGAACGCCATGAGTGAGGCGACGATGCCCCACGAGAAGATGATCCGGGCCAGCCAGCGGCGGCCGCCGAACTTGTGCAGCGCGAGGTTGCTCGGCACCTCCAGCAGCAGGTAGCCGATGAAGAAGACGCCGGAGGCGAGCCCGAACATCGTTGCCGTCAGGCCGAGTTCGTCGTTGAGGCCGTAGGGCCCGGCGAAGCCGATGTTCGTGCGGTCGAGGTAGTTGACGAAGTAGAGCGCGATGAGAAACGGCATGAGCCGCCACGTCACCTTGCGCATGGTGCGCCGCTCGAGGTCCGGCGTCGCGCTGTGGTCCGGGCGCGACGTCGCGTCGGAGAGGTGGGCCATGACACTCCTTTGGGTCCGCCCGATCGGGCTCGATTGCGGAAATGTACGGTTCCGGCCGTCGCGATCACAACGGTCGGACCACCCACATCTGGCCGCGGCTTATGGATGATCCAGCCATGAGTCTGACGCGACCGGAGGCCGAGGAGGCCCGTGTGGGATGGCTGGAGCTACTCCTGCGCGACGCCTCGATCGAGGAGCTCACGGCGTTCGGAGCGAGCCGTTCCGAGCAGGATCCGGAGGAGCTGGTGCAGGCGCTGCGCATCAAGGCGATGCTCGCGCAGCGCGCGCAACGTGCCCGGGCACTCACGTCGCTCAACGGAATTGCGGGCCGGCTGCTGTCGCTTCGCTCGCCCGGCGACCTGCTGCCCGAGATCGTCGATCAGGTGCGGCATCTGCTGCGCGTAGACCTGGCCTATCTGGGTCTGGTGTACGACGACCCGCAGGTGGGGCAGGTGTTACGGCTGGAGGTGACCAGCGGTGCGCTGACACCGGACCTGGTCGGGCTGCGGGTGCCGATGGACCGCGGCCTGGCCGGCGTGGTGCTCACGCAGGCCAAGCCGTTGTGGTGCACCGACTACCTCACCGATTCGACGTTCCGGCACGACGGGGTCGCGGACGCGGCGGCGACCGCCGAGAACATGCACGGGCTGCTGGCGGCGCCGTTGACGGTGCGCGGGCGGATGTTGGGCGCGCTGTTCGCCTCGGAACGGTCTCCGCGGGAGTTCGAAGAGGATGAAGTCACACTGTTGTGTGCCTTCGCGGCACACGCGGGGATCGCCCTCGACAACGCCGACCGGCTCGCGTCCCTGGAGTCGGCGAAAGACGAGCTGGCCCACCGGACAGCGGAGTTGGAACAGATCCTCGAGTGGGACCGGCGGCTGACCGACGTCGTGCTGGCCGGAGGCAGCGTCGACGACATCCTCGCCGAGGCCTCCTCGGCGGTCGGAGGCGACGTGCGGTTCGCCGCCGGGGATGCGCCCGCGCATGACGGACCCGCAGCGCCGGTGGCCGCCGGGAGCCGGCGGCTGGGGACGCTGACGATGAGCGCAGACCACCGCCCAGGACCGGCGGACCTGCTCGTGCTCGACCGGGCGGCCCCGGTGGTCGCGCTCGCGGTGCTGGCCGAGCGTGCGGAGGCCGAGGCGAGCGCCCGGGCCCGCCACCTCGGCCTGCTCGAACTGCTCACGACGACGGCGACGGATGACGCGCAGCGGCGTCGCCAGGCGCGGCTGGCCGGCCTCGACCCGAGCAGGGTCTACTGCCTGGCGGTGGTCGCCTCGGCGGGCGAGGACGTGGCGGCGACGCGGGCCCGGGTCGCCGCGCTGCCGTGGCCGCGGAGCGCCGGGGTCGTCGTGCACGAGGGTCGGGTCGTCGTGCTGGCTCCGCACGACAGCCCCGATGAGGCCGCGGGCCTGCTGCGTCGGGAGTCCGATCTCGCCGGCGGTGTCGCAGGGCCGGTGGCGATCACGGGCTCCCTGCGGGCGTGCCTGCGAGAGGCCGTCGACACGCTCGGCGTGGCGACCTCCTGGGACGCCTCCGACCGGGTGCTCACCTCCGATCGTCTCGGGGTGTACCGCGTGCTGCTCAGCCACGCGGGCCGCACCGACGTCGAGGCGGCGTTCACGCGCACGCTCGGGCCGGTCACCGACGCGCAGCGGCGCAGCGGCGTACCGCTGCTGGAGACGATGCGGGTCTTCCTCGACCACGGCCGCAGCCCCCGCGCCGCGGCCGGGGCGCTCGGGGTGCACGTCAACACCGTGTACCAACGCATTGACACAATTGACCGGTTGATCAGCGCGCAGTGGCGGCAGCCCGGACCGGCCGTCGAGACACACATGCTGCTGCGGTTGCGCGGCGTGATGGCGGGCCTGACAGATGCGATGTGACGGGCTGCCCTGCGCCGAGACGGCCAGCGTCGTTGATGGACATCTACTCCCGTTCACCTTTCGGCATGAACTGGGTCAGCCAGATACTCGTGCACGCAACAGTTGTTGTTTCGCGATCTCGTGCAGCCAGCGGCGGTACTGTTCCGCACTCCACCCCAGAACACGTCGCAACACATGGAACGTGTGTGGCGAGACGAGCACGTGCAGTGCATCGGCGGCGATCGCGGCGGACAGGCCGGGGCGTTGACGACCGACTCGGCGGCGAGCAGGTAGGCGGTCGTGCGCGCGGCGTCGTCGAGGTCCGCGTCGTCCAGCCCGTCGACGTCGACGCTGACCTGCGGCCAGGTGTCCGGTAGCGCGGCGAGCGCCCCGGCGAGCCCGTCGTGACCGAGGGCGAGCGGATGGACCCCGCGCGCAACGCGTCGCAGCTCGGCCAGGGTGCGGTGCGATGATCGTGTCCACCGCCGACGACCTCACCCGGGTGCTGCAGGCTCACCTGTCGGCGCAGGGGACGCCGCTGGCCGCGACGCTGACGGCCTTCCGTGAGCCGCTGGCCCGGCAGAGCGAGTCCGCGGACTCGGCCAGCGGCTGGTTCATCCGGCGCTTGTGGGAGCTTCACGACCGCAACGAGGACCCCGACAATTCGGGCCTGCCGAGGTGCCTGGAGCACGACGGCTCCACAGACCGCTCCCGCAGCTACCTGCTGTTCTGCCCCGCCACGGGCTTCGGTGTGGTCGCCCTGGCCAACAGCGGCGAGGGCCCGGACCCGGTGTTGTGGTGGCACTTTCGCAGCGGCCTGGTGCACGCCGCCCTCGGGACGCAGCCCCTCGACGCCACCCGTCCCCTGCTGACCCGGGTCGCGCCCACGCTGCTCGTCGGCCTGCCGCTGCTGCAACTGGCGGCACTGGTCGCGCAACTCTTCGCCATCCGGGCGTCGCGACGTCGCGCCGGGATCGGCGCCGCCGCAGCGCTGCTGCTCGGCGCGGCGGCAGCGTGCTTCGGCTACGTCCTCGCACCCGCCCAGGCCGCCGGGCTGCCGCTGCACCAACTGTGGTCGGCCGCGCCCGACCTCGGGGTGTCCACCGTGCTCAGCACGCTGCTGCTGGTGTGCTCGGGCGCGGTTGCGCTACACGGTTTCCATGTTGCGCGTCCTGCGTCTCGTCGCCAACGGCCTTCGGGCTGAGGGGACAGCGCTTCAGCGTCAGGCCCGATCGCGCAGCCACCGCGCAACGTCGCGGACGTACTCGCCGTATTCGACGCGCGCCAACGGCACCGCCGTCGCGACGAGCGCCAGATCGGTCTTCACGTACTCGTGGATCAGCACGTCACGAAGACCCACGGACGCCTTGAGCCCGTCCGCCAACGTCGTGCTCACCAACCCGGCCCTCGCCGCCTCGTCGAACGACTCCCGATACTCCGTCACCATCGCGCCGCCGAGGCTGGTGGCGACGTGGATGTTGATGTCGACGGCCAGGTCGATGAGTTGAGTCAGTACGCGTTCGACCGCGCGCCGCGTCAGCCGGTCCCGCAGGAGCCGGTCGGCATCCACCGGACCGACGGCATCGAGGTCTTCGAGCAACTCCCGCATGAGCGTGAGACGGGTGGACACGACCTGGGCGGAGAACGCGCGCGGGCTCATTGGGCCAGCACCTCCAGGACGCGGTCGCGGAATCGTTGGGTGTCGCAGAAGGCGCCGAACGCCGCGATCTGCGCGTTCGCATAGCGCCCCGGCGCACCCTCGACGAGCAACTCCACCCCGTGCAAACCCGCGTACCGGGCCACGGAACCGGCGGCGTCGAGGTCCATGACATCGAGAGCGTCGCCGAAACGCTCCCCCAGAGCGTTGACGACGCCTAGGTGGGAGACGGGCTCCCGCGATCGGTCGCGAGTACGCGACGTCGAGGTCTCGGGCCGTCGCCGGATCCCGCACGGCGCTGCCGAAGATCGTCAGGAGGTCGACGCCCAGCTCGTCGCAGAGACGCCGCAGCGACCCGTCGGCCTCGGCCGACCGGAGGCGCGCCAACGCGGTCTGCACGGCAGACATGGCGACCATGCTACGGAGGCGGCGCGGCTCGGCTCGCGAAGAATCGTTCGTCGTGGCTGGTGAGCAAGTCCGCAGCGGGGTTCCGCGGCGCCGGGCGTCCGTCACAAGGGCATCGCCTCCGCGCACCCGGTCACGAAGGTCGGGACGCACGGCGGTGTCGGGCACGAGGTCGACGTCGGCGCCGAGGATGTCGCTGAGCCGGCGCTGCAGGCGTTCGAGTTCCATGAGGCTCCAGGGGGTGCCCATCGTGAACACCAGGTCGATGTCCGAGTGCGGGCCCTCTTGCTCAGTGGCGACCGAACCGAACACGCGAACCTGGGATCCTCCTGCGTCGGCGATGGCGCGCAACATGGGCGTCCGCGCTGCGCGCAGGCGCCGCCCCAGCAGAGTCGCGGCGTGGAAGCGCAGCAGACGCGACACCTCGGGTTAGCTCCGGCCGATCTGCGCCGCGATCTGTTGTTGGGTCACGCCGCCGGCCGCCACCTGTCGAACAGCCGCGACCAGGCGGGCACGCGCAGCGTGCACGTCTCGGTCGCTCTTCGCCGCGATCTCTGCCAGTTCTTGCTCCACGCCATCAATACTGCAAATGCTATTTCCAGAGAAGCGCATGTCGGTCGGCGTCGCGCTTACCGACCTTCGCGTTATCGGCGCTCTGGCTCTTGGGCCCTCTCGATGCGCGCTCCGCAGGCGGGGCGATACTGCTCGGCCCTCGGGTGCGCACACGTCGTGCGCTGCAGGTGGGCTCGAACGGTGTCGACGATGAAGTTCAGGTGCTCGACGGGGCGCTCTCCCAGAGCGGTCTCGCTCCCCTCGGCGATGGTGACACCGGAGGTCAGTTCGACCGGTTCGGTGATCATCTCGCCGTCGTCGGAGCGGCCGACGTAGCGTTCGGCGAACGTCCCGTCGGGCACGAGGTCGATCTCGATGTGCCACGTGTCATGCCGCTCGCGGAAGTAGAACGAACGGCCGTCGATCGTGCCCTCCCACACCTCAGGGGCCGCCATGACGGTCCGCTTCGCCTCGACGCCGGGATGCGCGGCGATCCAGTCGTCCACGGCGTCCATCTCCCGCTCCTGCCCGTCGTGCAGCGCCTGCGCCGCCGGACTGGACAGCCACTCGTCCCAGACCCTCCGCCGCCGGATCCGCTCCTGCTCGCGCCGCTGCGCGTCCCAGGTGCACGGGCAGTCGAAGCCCGCGTCGTGGCTGTGCTCGCCGTCGTCGGGCAGCGTGGGGTGATTGCCAAGCCGGCACGGCTCACCGTCCTCGTCGACATGGTCGAAGAGGACGGCCATCACGAGGTCGGCCGTCGCGTCATCAAGGCCGGCGTGGTCCGCCAGGTGCGCCGCGTAGCGCGCCCGGACGCGGGCGCGACCGGCCTCGCGCTCCGCGAGACGGCGAGCGCGCTCGTCGTCCCCGCCGGGGCGAATCACGTAGAGGTCGGCCACAGCCAGGAACGATAGCCTCGCCGCGAACTAAGAACGACCGAATTACCCGGTGACCGTGACGACGGAGGCGGCGCGCCTCCTCTTCGGCGAACGACCCTGTCTCTGAAGCGGTCTGGGCGTTCCGCATCAAACAAGCGGCAGTTCTTTCGGCCGGGGAAAGGCGGGGACGGCGGGCTCGACCAGGCCGCTCTGGGGACCTCGGTCCGGGCGACAGTGCTTCACTAGGGCGAGCGGAAGTCTTGTCGACCGTTAGGGGCTCATCCGAATCCAGGGTGTAGTCGGGGTCTGAACCCGCCGGTCTCGAGCAGGGATCTGGCGATGTAGTTGGTCAGGTTGCGGAACCCCAGCGCCGAGCCGCGCAGGTGCTCGAGCCTGCCGTTGATCGCCTCGGTGGGCCCGTTGGAGGTGCTGGGCCGGTCGAAGTAGGCCAGGACGTCGGCGGCGCGCTTCTTCAGCGTCCTGCCGAGCTTGGTGATCTCGACCAGGGCCTTGGGGACGCCGGTGCTGATCGAGTCGATGAGCCGGGCCATCAGCTCGCGGCCGTGGCGCCGGTTCTCGTGGCGGTAGGCGGCGATCATGCGCTGGTAGACGCTCCAGGTGACCTCGACCTCGACGTGGGCGTCGTCGGCGAACAGGGTGTCCAGTCGGTCCTTCTGCTTGTCGTTGAGCAGGTCGGCGCCGGTGGACAGGGTCCGGCGGGCGGCATAGAGCGGGTCGCCCTTGCGGCCGCGGTGCCCACAGATGGCCTGCTGAACTCGCCGTCGGCACTCATCGAGCGCCTCGCCAGCGAGGCGCGTGACGTGGAAGGGATCTAGCACGGTCACCACGTCGGGCAGTTCCTCGACGGCGGCGGTCTTGAACCCGGTGAAGCCGTCCATCGCGACCACCTCCACGCCGTCGCGCCACTCCTGCGGGCGGTCGGCCAGCCAGGTCTTGAACGCCTGCTTGGAGCGTCCTTCGACCATGTCCAGCAGCCGTGCCGGGCCGGTGCCATCTCGCACTGGGGTGAGGTCGATGATCACGGTGACGTACCTGTCGCCGCGACGGGTGTGCCTCCACACGTGCTCATCGACCCCGACGACCTTCACCCCCTCGAAGCGGTGCTCCTCGTCGATCAGCACCCGCTTGCCCTCGGCCAGAACGGCGTCGTTGGCGGTGTCCCAGGCCACCCCGAGCCCCTCGGCGACCCGAGCCACGGTCAGAGGTGCTGGACCACGATCCCTTCCAGCGCCCACCGCAGAGCGCGCCGAGACAACTTGGCCCGGGGCTCGGCCGCGGCGGTGGTGTCCTGGCGCCACACATACCCGCAGCCGCTGCAGCGGTAACGGCGCACGACGACCTCCAGCGTCGTGGGCCGCCAGCCCAGTGGTTCGTGGGCAAGCCGTCGGACCACGGTGTCACGTGGTCTCCCTTCGCAGCCGCAGCGCCGGCACCACTGGTCGGGCTCGACCACCTGGCAGGCCAATACGGCACGATCCGGCTCGAGTCGCTGCCCGGTGACAACGAGGCCGAGTTCGTCGAGGCGGCAGAAGGCAGTCAGGTCGGGGCTGGCGAACGCATCAGCGCGCCCGCCGACGGTAGCGTCGTGCACGTCGAGGTCTTTCGGGCTGAGTGTGTAGGAGCTCTCATCCTCGGGAGACCTCGACCTCTATCCGGCCACCGACGCGCCGGCCCGCCGCGCGACGTGCGCTACACCCTCATCTGGGAAGAGCCCCGTTAGGCCTCCGCCTCCTGGGGGGTGAGGATCTCATTACCGCAGCGGCCACGCGGGAGCACTGCCGCCGACGCCACAGCAAGGCCGCCTCGTATGCCTCACAACAAGCGAGTTCGAGACGATCAGAAACACAGGCGGCAGCCGTCGCCTGTGACCAGAGACGAGAATCATGGCCCGACGCGGTGATCCTGATAAAGTACTGTCAGCTTTTCAGCTACAGTTGAACGAATCTCTTGGGCAGTACTTGGAGGTCGAAACCGCCCTGACAACAGCTGGCGCCCACGCCCGGCTCCTCAAACAGACCGCGGAGGATTCGGCCTTCCATCTGGGCGCACTATGGGAAATGTTTCAGGGGCGTTGGTTCATCGCGGCCGTTTCGAAAGCGCCGAATCGCTTTATCCAGAACCGCGAGGACGAGGTCAGGTGCGCCATGACGGGTTTGCCGAGCAATATCAGGACCGCTATCGATCTGTTCATGGGCGGCGCACCCGAAGTAAAGGGTAATCTGCGCATGGCTGATATCGAAACATTCCTCGACCCAAATGGATACAACATCACATTTAAAGATTTCGATGCATGGCGCGCTTCTGCCGTCGCCCACTTAAGCGACCCATATAAACAGGCTGCTATGCGACTTGCCGAGTCTACCGAGGCGACGTCGTTTCTGCGGCTTCTTACCGCACTGAGGAACGTTTTGGCCCACGGCTCGGACGGGAGTGGGACCAGGTTCAATGAGGCGTGCCGAGCCAAAGCTAGAGACCAGGGTTTCGGCCTCGCGGGCGAGGTCAATGACCCACTGAAACGCGATAAACATGACGTAAGAGACATCGGCAGGTATCTCCGCGCCCGTCCGGCGGGCGGCGGCGTTGAGCGCATTCAGCTCCTCCACGAACGCGTAAAGACCTGTTCGGAGATGTTGCGAACATAAATGCAATGCCTTCGTTGCATAGACTCCACTGACTTTCGTGGTGGCGGTGCCAGGTGCAGCATTAGTGGGGCATCCGAAGCTCGCGATCCTTAACCGTACCAAATTGACACCCGGAACCGGCCAGCCTTGCACGACCTCCCGTAGGAGACCTCTGATGTAAAGTGCACCGCACGGAGGCACGCAAAGGATCGTAAATTCCGGCAGCTCGCGTCGAGATGTAGCGGGCTTCGCATAAACAATCGCATAGATCATGTAGCTGATTTGAGACCATTCCGCGTGACCCGAAGCAAGCATCTGGCGCGTCGGCCTGTAGAGTCAGAACTTGTCTTCTCTCCCTGCTCTGGGTCTCGCTGCCGGCATTCTCGACGGCCTTGATCTCGAGGAACCGATGATGCCACGCAGGCAGCGCGCCGCTTGGAGGAGCTGAAGGCGCGGCGGGGAGAGATTCTCTTGTACGCCACGGTGACTGCACAGGATCCGGGCCGATGCATCCCCGCCCATGACGCGTGGGATGCCGCTCCTCAACACCTGGCTATTCAGCACCCTCCCGCTCGGACCTCAGCCTGAGTCACTTGGCCGATTGACCGGGCACTAAGCCCGAGGATGAGTCATGGTCTTGTGTCAGCCGTTGCGCAGAGGGCGACGAAGTCACAGCTCGCGCAAGCGTCGCACCAGGATTTATGCCTGGGCAAATGATTAGTGCGGAGCGCGTCGCCGGCTGCCAGGACGCTCTTCCGCGTGGCCGCCAATAGTTCAGCATCGACGGTCTCGCGCGTGGTCTTTCCTTCTTCATCGAGATTGAGAACTTCGATGAGGTCAGCGTTCTCGCCGCTGAGTTCTTCGTAGCCGACGGCGTAGATGTGCAGCTGGTCCCGGGTGACGTCCTCGACCTGGGCACGGCCGGTGGATTTGAAGTCGACGACGGAAACTTCGTCTGTATCGAGCCTCCGGATGAGGTCGATGCGGCCCTCAACGGTGATGCCCTCACCCAGATGCACCTGAATGGGCTTCTCCGAGTGAAGCGTCATGGGCAGCTCCGCGCCATGATCGCGAAGATAGCGGTGGACCGCGTCGACGGCTGCACGGCGAAGCTGGGCGCGCAGCTCGGGATAGGCATACGGCGTGTGCAGGTGCCGGTCGACGAGCGTCTCCGCCTCCTCGGCGTGGACCATGTCATCCCGCAGGGCCCGCTTGTGCATCTCGGCGAGTACGTCGTGCAGACCTTTCCCATACCCCAGCGCCTCGTGAAGCGGGGCGTTGAACCCGTAAAGGAAACGCATCTTGAACGCGTAGGGGCACTCGAAGTAATACTTCAGTTCCGAGAACGACAGTGTCACCTGCGGCACTTCCACCTTCGCCTGGGGCGGCAACCGGTCGGCGTCGACAGGAACTCCCGGGTCCTGTGTACTGACCCGAGCATGGCCCGTGCAGTGAACGAAAAAGTCGGAGTTCTTCGAGTACAGCTTCTTGTCGCTGGGCGAGAACGTCGCGAAGAGCCACTTCTGCGCGCGCGTCACGGCGACATAGAACAGCCGGGTCTCGTCCTCAAGGGTCCCACGGTAGCGATCCGCGTCCGGCACCGCGGTGTCGGGGACGACGTGAAAGAGGCCGAGGCCCCCCTGCCGCTTGGACGGAAAGGCGTTGCGACGAAGGCACGACAAGACGACAACAGGCCATTGCATGCCCTTCGCCTGGTGGACGGTGCTGATCGTCACGGCGTCGGGTTGCGCGTAGCCGACGTCACCGTCGACGTCGGCGTAGTAGCCGGGCGCCTGATGGCGCAGCCACTTCGCGAAGGCGTCGTACTTCTGGGCTGGTTCCGACTGGAAGTAGATCTCCTCGAAGTCGGAGATCACCTGGCTGAACTTGCCCAACTGGAAGAGCACAAGCTCGGCGCGCTGCGCTTGGCCGGGGATGGTGTCTTCGCGAACAACGAGCGCCTCGAGAAAATCCAGGTAGAGGCGCTGCAGGTTGTACGCCGACCAGCGGTTGCCGCTTCCGATGTCGCGCCGCTGGTCGAGGAGCCGGACCGCGCCGCCCCAGTCTGCGGCCGCCGGGATAAGGTCGGCTCGGCGCCAAAGCCTATGCAGTTCGGTCTCATCCAGGGTGCCGGCCATGTAGTCGAAGACCGCGACGACGGCCTCGATCTCCGGTGATTCGAACAGCCGGTTAAGGCCCTCGACGACGTACGGGATATTCCGTCGACGAAGTTCCTCGACGACCGGTCCCGCGTCGCGGCTGACGGAGCGATACAAGATAGCAACGTCCGACCAGGACAGCCCGCGCGGCTCGTTGCCTGGGGCGTCTAAGAAAGCGAGGCCTCGCATCGCCTCGATGCGATCGCAGATCCAGGCGGCCTCGGAGGGCGGGTCGGGGAAGTCCAAGGCCAAGAGGTCGCCTCGTTCCCATGTCTGGTGTCCGGCTGCGACCATGCGCTTCGGCAGCCGTTCCCCCGCTGGATGCGAGCGGCGAAGGAGTGACCGAGCTCCACGACGCCCTCGCTCGAGCGGAAGTTCTCGTCGAGGGTGACCTGTTCGACGTCGTCATGCCGGTCTGCGAACTCGATGATGTTGCGCACGGCGCTGCCGCGCCATTGGTAAATCGTCTGGTCGTCGTCGCCCACCACGCAAAGGTTGGCGCCGTGTCGGACGAGCGCGTTGATCAGCCGTTCCTGCAGTGGGTTGGTGTCCTGGTATTCGTCGACGACGACATACCGGACGTCGTCACGCACGTGGTCGAGCAACGCGCGCCCCATCTCATCGTTGGGCTCGTCGGACTCGAGTAGCTCGGCAGCCAACTGCAACATCGACGTGTAGTCGAGATACGACTTCTCCCGCAGCAGCCGTAGGTAGTGCATCAGGGACGCCTCGACCTCCCCGGGCACCTCACCCCAGGCGATCTCCTCCTCGCGCAGGACGCTCAGCACCTGCAAATAGAGGCTCGAGTGGGTGAAGCGTTTGAGATGGGCCGTGCCCGCCGACATGGTCGGGCACGTGGTCAGCCCCGACTTCTTGGAGTTGCGGTCGATGAGGAGCCGCGAGGTCACCGCGGTCAACGTGCCGAATTTGAACGTCTCGGGCACGTAGTCCTTCAGCAGACCGAGGCAGAACGCGTGCATGGTGCCGATGTACATCTCGGCGAGGCCGATCTGTGTGCGGCCGTCTGCGGTGACCAGCGAGAGGACGCGGTCTTTCAGCTCGGCTGCGGCCTTCTCGGTGAACGTGAAGGCGACGATGTTGCGCGGCTCCGCGGCGCCGGACCGCAGGAGGTTCGCGATCCGCTGCGAGATGACCTGGGTCTTTCCCGAACCGGCGCACGCGATGATCTGCAGCGGCTTATCGACGCAGGCGATCGCAGCCTCTTGGGCCGCCGTGTAGTTCGTGGGCATGGGGTTACCCCTCGGTCGAATGGCCGCCGTCGGTCAGCCGCGCGTGGGCGGTCTCGCGTTCGGCGTCGGTGAAGAGCGTCGCGAACTCTGGCCGCAGGACCACGCTTTCGACGGTCAGATCCAGCCGGTCACTCTGCCGCAGTGCCGTGAAACCGTCGGACACGACAGGCGCGGCCAGAAGCCTCTGCGCCGTGCCGAGCGCGCCGTACCGCTGCAGCATGTCGATGTACTGGGACGCGCGGTACCCGGTCTCCTTCAACGCGCGAACGTAGATGTCCCGCATCGCGCGCCCGAACCGCTCGCGAGCAACCGCTGGGTCCTGCTCACTGCCCGGGGCTGCGACGACGCCCGCGTTCACGGGTGTCCGGGGCGAGCTCTCGTCGACCGTCCCTGTCTCCCCCGCAGCCTCGCGGGCGCGGTTGTGGAGATACGCGCGCAGGGCGTCGACCGACGTGAAAACGTCGTAGCCGAGTTCCTCCATGTGCGCCATGCCGACCGGATCGGGGTCGATGTCCAGGACCACGGGGCTGCCCTGCCCGGCCTGCAGACCGTCCTTCCAGAAAAGTTCGGCGACTGCGACGGCCCGCCCAGTGACGGGCTCGACGATCTCCACGTCCACAGTCGGCTCGGCGAGGCCCATGGCCAGGCCTTCGTCGCGGAGGTCACGCACCCCCTCCATCTCGTCGTCCCCGCTCGTCGGGTCCAGTAAGGCGATCCGCGGCAGCGGCTCCTCCGTCGAGGGGAGGCCGGACTCGAGCAGGCCGTTGAGGAAGGCGTTCGCCGCGCGGGCAAGCAGGTCCCGGCGGGCCGTGAGGAACTGCGGGTAGCGCTCCAGGGTCCACAACGCGGGATCGGTCGGGATCCACTGGCTGGCGAGCGCGCCGGGGTGCCGGCGCTCGATGTCGGCCAGGTATTCCGCGGGGAGCCGCTTGCCGATGTCGAGGTTGGTCTGCTGCGTGAGGAAGCAGAAGTTGGCGACGGAGTTGACCTCGCCGCGACCGTAGCCTGCGTCGTAGAGCTGAGCCTTGGGGAAGATGTGGTGGACCTGCAGGCTCGAGAGGTGGCCGAGCATCTGCCTCTTCAGTTCGATGCCGTTGCCAAGGTCGCGGGCTCCGAGCACGCGGGTCATGAGGTAGAGCAGCGGGTAGAAGCGCGAGCCACGCCCGAAGGCGTAGAAGTCGTGGGCGCCGACCTGAAGGTTGCCTCCGCGCCACTGACGCAGGTCGGCGATGAGACCGTCGACTCCCTCCGCCTGCGCGGTCTCGTAGTCGCGGGCCAGGTAGGTCTCGGTCGAGCCGGTGAAACGGCCCCACAACCCGGTGTTGATGTACCAGTAGAGGAGCCGATCCTGCGTCGTGCGGTCGCCGAGGCCACCGGCGAGGTGCTGGAGCCGGGAGACGACGGGGATGGCGTAGCGGCCCATGAGGACGCGGTCGTGATCGAGGCCGAGGCGACCGGCGACGAGGTCGAGGAACCCGCCGACATACTTGGTCGACTCCCCGAGGGCAGCCGCGAACTGTTCGGTGCTGACCGCCTCCAGGGCGTCGAACTGGGCCCGGCCGGTGGCGACGGCCGTCACGTTGCGGAGTAGCCAGTCCAGGGAGAAGACGTATCCCGCGTCCTCCCAGGCCGCCAGATGCGCGCGCAGGGTCGTGCGCGCCTCGGGCCATTCGGCGCAGACCTTGGCGAGCGCCAGGTCACCCTTGGAGAGTTTGGTGCCTCCGGAGTTGACTTTGTTGAAGATGTCCACGACGTGATCGATCGTCATATCCGCGCCGGTGATCTTCTCCGCGTGGAAGTCGCGATCGAGGATGCCGCGCAGCCGGGTCAGCCGGGTGAGGTACGTCGCCAGGTGCGGGGCCGTGACCCGATCGGCGCTGAGACGGCCGATGTGCGCTTCGAGCCCCTCGCGGAAGAGCTCGGTGACGTCGATCCACAGGGGGTCTTCGCGCATCTTGGAGGCCGAGTAGAACTCGAAGACCTCCGACTCGAGGTTGAAGCGCAGGCCGGCGAACGCGCCCGCGTCACCCTCGAAGAATGCCGGCGGCCGGCCGCGCGCGACGCCGTACAGCGTGGTGATGCGCTGCTGCCCGTCGAGGAGCAGTTGCTTGACGCCGCCCGAGGTGTCGGCGTCGCCGCGAACGGCGCTCGCCATCGGCTCGGTCTCCCAGATGAGGAGGGCTCCGACGGGGTACCCACGGTAGAGCGAGCGCATGAGGCCGCGCACCTGGTCGCGGTTCCAGACGTAGCCGCGCTGGAACTCCGGGAGGAGCATGACGCCCGAGTCGACCTGGTCGAGGAGCGAGGAGACCTTGGTCATCGCGCCACCTCGAAGACCTTCATCACTTCGTCGCCGTAGTCGTTGATGACCTTGACCGCGATCTTGCCGCTGGGGGGTACGTCGAACGGGCGCGAGGTCGTCTCGTAGAGAGTCGCCCACGCGTCGGCATCGATGTCTGCCTTGAGTGCGGTCTTGAGCCGCTTGTAGGGGTCGCCGCCACCGGTGAAGTAGCAGTGCCGCACGAAGAAGGAGTCGCCGTTGTAGTCGGTGTCGATCATCCACAGGGCGATCTGGCCGGTGTCGTTGGAGCGGATCTCGCCCGTCGTCGGGTCGTAGACGTCGACGCCGCGCAGCTCGACGACGACCTGCCCCCTGTCGGTGCGGGTGAGGTCGATGTCGGGCTCCCCGAAGACCGTGAAGAGGTTGCCCGTGCCGGTCTTCTTGAGGTCCTCCCCCATGAGCAGGTCGACGTTCATGCGGACGAGGAGCAGCTTGATTCGGCCGAAGGAACGCTCGTCCGCGACGTGGGCGAAGCCGTCGCTCGTGGTGTCGACGGTGATCCCGTCCGCCTCGGTCACCTCGTTGGTGGACGCGTCGAAGGCGAATCCCAGCACGCACAGCAGGTCGATGTCGCCCGCGCGGATCGCCTCCCGTACGGCGTCGCGGCAGAAGCCCTGGCTGACTGTGCCGTACTGCGGGCCGATGGCGATGCCCACCCTCGTCTCGGTGGTGTCCGCATCCGCGCCGTCAGGCTCGCCTCGGCGGATGCCCACGGCCTGGATGTACGTGCCGGCGTAGGGCTCGACGGAGGTGAACTCGATGCGCTCCTGGCGCCGCCCGTTCTGCACCCCGGCGCGCTGGAGGTTCTCCAGGATCGACTGCTCGAAGTTGGGGGCGTCCGGCTGGGCTGCGCCCTGCTGCTCGCTGATCGACTCGCGGTGCTCTACGTCGGGGCCGCCCGCGAAGGCGAGCGAGCGGTGCGGGCTGAGGCTCTCCACCGTGAACGGTCCCGCGACCCGGACGACGCCCTTGTCCTCGTACGGCCGGTCGTAGAGCGTCTCGAAGTCCGCGTGCCGCTTGATGGCCGCGTCGATCTCCTCGCGGGTCATGCCCTCGACGATGTCGGGGTTGTTCGCGATGGACTTCAGGGTGATGTGCTGGACGCGCTCGTAGACGAAACCGTGCCGGATGTCGTTCGTCGACGGGCCGGTGGGCGCGTCGCCCTGGATCTCTCGCACCTTCCGCTTGCCCTTGTCGCTGTCGGCGAGGAGGTACATCGAGTACTTCGCACCCATCAGCCGCTGGCGTGCCAGTGCTAGCGCGACCCGCGACGTGTCGATGGTGATCCAGCGGCGACCCCACTGCTCGGCCACGTACGCCGTGGTGCCACTTCCGCACGTCGGATCGACCACGAGATCGCCGGGATCAGTGCACATTAACATGCATCGCTCGATGACTTTCGTGTTGGTCTGAACGACGAAGATCTTGGGATCGCCGAAGCCTGCTGTCGTGGTATCGTCCCAAAAGTTCGTGTAGCTGATAACTGGGAAGTCATCGAAATAGCGGACGTAATACAACGTACGAGCAGCCCCCGTCAGACGATTCGCGTGCTTCAGGCGCTCCATCCCAGACCGGTTCGTCTTCCACCCCCCCTTCTGCGGGACAAACGTTCCCTCGGGAATCTGAACAGGAAAAACTGTTGTCTGACCAACGCGCGTGGTTTGCGAAGTGGTCTGATCCCTTCTGAAAACACGACCCGGAGGATCCTGGGCACCTGACTGCTCTAGTCGCGTCATGCGTCGCCGCTCACCTGAGGCGAGCTCGACATTGGTGTAGGCAGTCCCTTCCTCTGAATACGACTTGAATTGGTACAGGCTGCGATATTTCACCGTGTCGATGGACCTGGCATACCAAATCACGAAATTGTTGGTGGCCGCCAAGACGTTGGTACCGCCAGCGAAGCTCCCTGCGCCGCTAGTAGTCTTGAAAGAAATGAGAGAGCAGAAGTTTTCGACGCCAAAGATTTCGTCCATCAGTGAGCGGACCAGATGGACGTTTTCGTCGCCGATCTGGACGAAGCAGCTCCCGCGCTCGGTGAGCAGCTCCCGGGCGACGAGGAGGCGATCGCGGAGGTACGAGAGGTAGGAGTGGATGCCCAGCTCCCACGTATCACGGAAGGCCTTGATCTGCTCGGCCTCGCGGGCCGCGTCCTGGAGCTTGCCGTCCTTGACATCGCGTTTCCGTGCGGAGGCCTGCCAGTTCGAGCCGAACTTGATGCCGTACGGCGGGTCGATGTAGATCATCTGGACCTTGCCGCGGAGGTCCTCGCGCTCGGCCAGCGAACCCATGACCTGCAGGGAGTCGCCGAGGATCATCCGGTTGGACCAGTTGGCGTCGTGCTTGTAGAACTCGAGGTTGTCGAGCTCGTCAAGCCCGTCGAAGCTCTCGAAGAGAGTCAGCTCGGGCTCGGGCTCGCCGGCATCCGCTGTGCGGCGCAGGTTCTCGATGAGGACTCGCGGGTCGATCTTCTCCTGGATGTAGATGGGTGGGGCGTCCGCGGTGAGCGTCCCGGCGTCGTCGATCGCGCGGGCCGATTCGTCGCCGTACTTGCCCCGCCAGACGAGCTGGGGGTCGAGCGACGTGTCCCGCGACACGAGGATCTGACGGGCGCTCTCGATCTCGGGCGTGACGAATTCCTGCGCGTCGGCCGTCGGCAGGTTGCTCCGCTTGTCGGCGTGCTGGATCGCCTCGACCGGGGTCGGCCCTTTCTGAATGGGCTTGCGGGGGCGGGGCGGCATCGTCAGCTCCTCGGGAGGTCGAGCAGGTCGGGGTCGCCGATGATCGGCTGGTCGGCGTACAGCGCCTCGATGGCTGCGTCGAGGTCGGCGGCAAGGTGCAGCGGGTTGTTCACCTCGACGTACCCCCAGCGGCCGAAGCCGCCGTGGTTGTTCACGGCCGCGCACCAGGAGTCGCGTGCGGTCGTGGCCTTCAGCTCCGGGAGCCCAGGGGTGAAGGCGCCCTTCTGACTGCCGGAGATCTCGACGACGAGGGTGCGCTCGACGACATCGTCCCGGCGCCTGAGCCGCACGAGGAAGTCTGGGACGTAGTCGTGGGTGCGCCCCTCGTGGACGTAGGGGATCGAGAAGCCGAGGTGGTCGTTCTTCGCGTAGGAGTACACTTGCGGCGAGTGCTCGCAGTACTCCTTGGCGAGCTGCTCCCACGTGTTGCCGCCGACGCCGTCGAGCACGACGTGGCTGATCTCGCTGCGGTCCGGCTGCGCGATGAGGGTCGCCTTGCGGGTCGGGAACGAGACGTTACCCGTCGAGCCGACTGGGTCGTACCGGCGCAGGATGGGGCGGATGCGGGCCCGTCGCTCGCCCTGCTGCATGTTGATGGCGGCGTAGAGGGCGTCCGCGGCGGCCGCCTCCCACGTCGCGTACTTGGCGAGGTAGCCCAGGCTGAACCCGGCCTCCACGTTCACGCCCCGATCGACCCATTCGGTCGAGACGCGCAGCAGGGCCGGGAAGAGCCACGGCCGCGGCTCGGCCTTCACGCCTCCGTCACCGATGTCCTCGCCGAGGGCGAAGTGGGTCTGGACGAGGCGCCGCGCGAGCCGGTACGCGACCGTGCGGGGCCGGACCGTGACCGCCTCGTCCGTGACCAGCTCGGGCTCACCGACGGCGGGGGCGACCTCGGTCCACGTCGGCACGGCTTGCCCCTTGCCGATGACGAAGGGGGGCAGATCGTCTGGGAGGTAGAGCTCCTCGTCCGGGATCTCGAGCCGGTAGCCCTCGACGTGCGGGAAGGTGATGCGCAGGTGTTCTCGGCCGGGCACCGTGTGGACAGCGACGGCCGGCGTGGGTGGCTTGGGCGGCCCCACTGGCTTGTCGGTCGGGATGAACGCGAAGGGGACGCCGTACACGTTCGCGTATTCGGCGTCGAATCGGCCGTATTCGTTCACGGCGTACGACCGGCGGCGCAAGCCACGCCCCACGACCTGCTCGCAGAGGAGTTGGGAGCGGAATGCTCGCACGCCGAGGATATGGGTGACCGTGTTCGCGTCCCAGCCCTCGGTGAGCATCGACACCGACACGACGCAGCGCACCTCGGCGCCGAGCTGGCCCTTCTTGCCGACGGTGTTCATGACCTCGCGGAGCAGGTCCTCGCCGGTGAGCGCGTTGACGTCAGCACCGGGATTGCGGAGGCGGGAGTCGGCCTTGAACGTCTCGATCTCCGTTGCGGCCGCGGCCTTGAAGTCGGCGCTGAGCGCCTCCCCCGACTCGAGCTGGGCGGAGTCGATGAGGATCGTCCTGGGGCGGCCGAGGGCGCGGTCGGCCACGATGTTGGAAAAGAGTTCCAGGCTGCCGGGGATACGCAGCGGCGTGTCGTTCTCGCGGGCTATCTCGCGGCCGGCGATCCAGTCGTAGATGAGCTTGGACGTCGCCGTGTTGGGACACACAACGATGAACACCGGCGGCGGCTCCTCCAGCGGCGCGAGCTCCTTCTCCCAGTACTCGAAGGCCGTGGTGTAGGACCGGTAGAGGCTGTGCAGGGCGGCTTCGAGTTCCACGGGGAGGACGGGCGTTTCGGCGAGCGCGGTGTTGGCGCGGCCCCGCTTGGGGAGCTTCTTCTCGACCGCAGACCAGAGGTTGCGGAAGGTGACGACGTCCCCGGCCGAGTTGTCGTCGACCGGCACCCGGGGCACCTTGACGATCCCGCACTCGATCGCATCCATGAGCGAGAAGTCGCTCACGGTCCACGGGAAGATGAACCCGTCCTTGTAGCCCGAGCCAGACAGGTAAAAGGGCGTGGCCGACAGGTCGTAGACCGTCTTGATGCCGACCTTCTCCGAGATCGCCCGCAGGCCCTTGAACCAGACGCGCGCGTCTTCGTTGCGCCGCTCGATCTCCTTCTTCTCGCTCTTGTCGCCCTCCTCGACGCCCTGCATCTGCGAGGCCAGGGTGATGGGCTTGTCCATGTAGCAGTGATGCGCCTCGTCGTTGAGCACAACGATCTCCCCCGGCTGACGACCCGTCCCGACGCCCCAACCGCGCAGGACGCGCGAGACCATGTCGGCCTCGGTCTCCTTGAACGGATCCTCCGTGGCGCCGCCGAGCAGGATCTTGCGGGTCATGGAGGCGACGCCGCGGATCTCCTTGCGGTCGCGGAGCAGGAACGCGTGGTAGTTGACGACGAGGATCTGCGCTTTGCCCAGGAGGCCGCGCAGGTCGGCGGGGACGATGCCGCGAGCGTCGTAGTAGTTGCCAGGATCGTTGGGCTGGAGGACGCGCAGCCGGTCGCGAATGGTGATGCCCGGCGCGACGACGAGGAAGCGCTTCGCGAAGCGGGCGTCGCTCGGCCTCACCACCTTGTTGAGGGTCTGCCAGGCGATGAGCATCGCCATGACGACGGTCTTGCCCGTGCCTGTGGCCATCTTGAGGGCGACGCGGGGCAGGCCCTCGTTGTGCTCGGCGTTCTGGTCGTCGAGTTCGGGCCGCCAGTCCCGGAATCCCGCGCGTCGACCGCTCACCTCGGCGAGGAATATGGCCGTTTCGACGGCCTCGCGCTGCGCGAAGAGGATGCGGTTGTCGCGCTGCGGGT
>NZ_BCNQ01000011.1 GCF_001515525.1 Piscicoccus intestinalis NBRC 104926
GGCCCAGTGTCGTAGCAACTTCAGGCTCGTCGACGTTACATGCGGGTACCCGGTCGTGCGCCACACCTGCACATCACGCCGGAGCCCATTGATCAGGGTGTTTTGCTGGACGATCTCTTCCTGCAGCGCCAGCTGCAGCTGGTCACCCTGATAGGCCACCTGAGCGGGGGCGTTCTTGGGCTGGCGACCCCGCTTCTTCACCGGTGCCACCGGCACGAAGGACTCGCTTGGTCGGCGACCCTTAAGGACCTGTCCGGTGGGCCCCTTGGGTCCGATCTCGAAGTAGCGCGACGGCTCGTCGTATGGCCCGTTCAAGACCGGATCGTCGAGCGTGGCGGTCGCCCTTCCCCCTACAGTCACCGCTCGGACCTCCTCGAACTACCTTCTGAGTGAGCCTATCTCGCGAAGACCCGCAGGTGATGCGGCCGGGCGACAACAGTGCCCGGAATCGGGGCCGCGTCAGGTGGGCGTGCCGTCCCAGTGGCACACCCGTGACGGAGCGGGTCACGGTCCCGATCGAGGCCCTGACGCAGCCGCACCGACCGAGATGGTGGCCCCTCCTGTCTTGATCGACGGAATACCCTCGGTCGTAAGCCGAACCGCCCTCGGGGCGGCCTCGCGGTAGTCGTAACCCCTCCGGCTCCCCCAGCCGACCGATAGGAGAGGGTCCAAGCCTGGAGAACTCGATCGGCAGCTCGAGGCGGCAGGTCGAACTTCGACGAGAGGACTTCATCGGTCTGGTGAGGCGTCGATGGGATCCACAGACGGAGGAGGGCGTCGATGAGTGAGGTCAGCCAGCTCATCGGCGAACGTGTCGATGTGTCCGACAGCCTCTCGGACGAGGCCAAGCTGCTTGTCCTGGCCGCCATCGAAGGAGACGCTGCGCTCGCAGACCTGGCGGGCTTCGTCCCACCCTCCGGGGCGCCGGCCGAAGTCAGCTGCGTGGAACCCGCCGGCGCCTTCCTGTCCGCGATATCGGTGGCGGGCTTTCGCGGGATCGGACCGGAGGCGACCCTCTCTTTTCGCCCCGATCCCGGCTTGACCGTCGTCGCAGGTCGGAATGGCTCCGGCAAATCGAGCGTCGCCGAGGCGCTCGAGATGGCCTTGACCCGCACGACGTACCGCTGGAAGGGCAAGCCCTCCGTGTTGTGGTCGCAGGGCTGGCGAAACCTCCACGACGGAGCCGACCCGCGGATCACCGTGAAAATCGCGGAGGAGGGGCAGGGCGAGACCTGGATTCGGGTGACCTGGCCTCAGGAGGCCGAGGATGTGTCCACCGCAGACGTGCGGCTGCAGCGGAAGGGCCAGAAACAGGAGGCGAGCCTCGACGGCCTGGGGTGGACCGCGGCACTGGAGACGTATCGGCCGATGCTCAGCTATGAAGAGCTGGGCGCGCTCCTGGTGGCCGAGCCCAGCAGGCTCTATGACGCGCTGTCCAACGTGCTTGGTCTGGAGGAGATCGGTGACGCGATCAAGCGGCTCGACGCGCACTGCAAGAGCCTGCGCGCACCCGAGGTCGCTGTCCGGGAGCACAAGCGGTCGCTCGTGGCTGACCTTGCCGCCAGCGACGACGTGCGAGCGATCCGGGCTCGAAAGCTTGTCTCGTCCTCCAAACCCGACATTGAAGCACTCAGATCCCTCGCCACGGGGGGACCCGGAGGCGATCGCGACGAGGTCGACGGACTGAACCGGTTGCTCCATCTGTCTTTGCCCGACGGCGAGGTCGTTACGGAAGCCGCGAAACGACTCCGGGCAGCCGTGCAGGCGATGTCGCGCGCCGGTGATGAGCATCTGGAAACGCTCCAGCTGCGGCGCCAGGTCTGGGAGGCCGCTGTGTCACTCCATGATCGTGCGGGAGACGAATCGTGTCCCGTATGCGGGCAGGGGCACCTCGATGCGGTCGTCGTCGACGACCTGCGCCGTCAGTTGCACGATGTCGACGAACATCTGGTTAACCTGCACGCCGCCAGCACGGAATTGCGACAGGCCCGAGAGACTGCGACTCGACTCATCACGCCCCTGCCCGAGTGCACCCGGATGGATCTGCCCGAGTCTTTGCGTCCGGCACGCGACGGCGTCGTCGAGGCGTGGCACGAGTGGTCGACATTGCCCGACGACGACCTCGACCTCGCCGAGCACCTGGAGCATATGTCTCAACTCCTGCGCGAGTCCTTGACCCGCCTACAGCAAGCGGTATCGGCCGAGCTGAGGGAGCGCGATGCGGCCTGGACGCCGTTGGCCGCGCGCGTCGCGGCCCACGCCGAACGCCTCGCCGCCTGGACGCAGGCGAAACCGGAGGCGGACGAGGCCAAGCACGCGCTCCGGTGGCTCAAGGACAACGACATCGCGATCAAGAACGACCGGATCCGTCCCATCGCCGACCGAGCGACGGAGATCTGGAACATGCTCCGGCAGCACAGCAACGTCGACTTCACCGGTCTGACCCTGGCCGGTACGACCACACGACGGCGGGTGGACATCCTGTCCTCCGTGGACGACCAGCCCGGTGCCGGTCTGGCAGTACTGAGTCAGGGAGAACTGCACGCGCTGGCGCTCGCGCTGTTCCTGCCCCGAGCCACGCTGCCGGAGAGCCCATTCCGCTTCGTCATCCTCGATGACCCGGTGCAGGCGATGGACCCGGCCAAGGTCGACGGCCTCGTCGAGGTGCTCGCCGAGATCGCCCGCACTCGGCAGGTGATCGTCTTCTCGCACGACGATCGACTGGCCGCCGCTGTCCGTCGCGGGACCGTGGACGCGACGATCGTCGAGGTCACCCGCGGGGAGGGGTCGGTCGTCACCTTCGAGGTCTCGCAAGACCCGGCCGCGCGCTACCTGTCGGATGCCTTCGGCATGGCCAGGGACCCCAAGCTGCCCATCGAGACCCTCAGGCGACTGCTGCCGTCGATGCTGCGCTTCGCGGTTGAGGCGCAGGCGCGGGATCGGTACTTCAATGAGCGCCTCCGATACGGCGACTCCCACGCCGACCTGGAGGACGCCTGGAACTCCGCGCACACGACATCCCGTCGGTTGGCGCTGGGCCTGTACGGCGAGGATCGCAGCCTGGATGCGTGGCTGGCCCGGCGCGGAGAGCGCAGTTTCGTTCTCGGCGTCTGCTCTTCGGGTGTGCACCAGGGTTTGAGGGGCGATCCGATGGATGCCTGTCGCGCTACCGAGCGCGTGCTCGAAGACGTCAAGGCCGGCCGATGAGCGACTGGTTGGATCAGGCGCAGCGGCTGCTCTGTACCGGTGGTGAAGCCGCAGCTCACCGCAATCGGTCGGTCTGCTGGCTCGCGAGGGCGGGCTTGGAGTACATCGTTCGAGACCTCCTCCGCGACGCCGGCTACGAGGTCGGCGAAGCGTCCATGCGCACCCAGCTGTCGTGCCTCGAAGCCGCCTACCATCGCCGACAGCCGCAGCTGGCCGCCCGCACCGAGTACGCTTGGGCCGCGTTGTCCCGCGCCTCACACCAGCACGCTTACGAGTTGTCGCCGACGGACGACGAGTGCCGACATCTGGTCGCCCTGGTTCGGTCTCTCCAGACTTGACAGTCGTCGATCCTGTGCCCGACCAGGCACTCAGGAACGAAGTTCACGGTGGCCATCAAACTCAGGGCTTGGGTCGAACGTGGAGACCGCCGGGAGCTGCCGCCAGGATGCGCATGGTGACCTGCTGTAGGTCGCAGATTTCGGCTGGGGCACCCTAAGGCGTTCCAATGCCGCATCTTTCAGCCGAGAAGCCAGATGCGACACCAGCCTTCGGGGCGCTGCGCTGACGACGGCCGACGACTAGCCGGGCCAAGCCCGGCGCGCTGTTGAGTCATCGACCTGGCTACTCTGACAAGGTCATTGCGGCCCGACGGGCTTCCGAACCGGACATGCCCCCACCCGCACGAACCGTTTCGTGCTGCCTGGGGACCTGTCCGTGCATCTGCTGCGCACCTCCGTTCGGGGGCTGTCTGCGCTCGAAAGCCACCTGGCCGATCTGCTGGCCGAGGAGCTATCCGTGCGCACCGGAGCCCGCGCATCGACGGCTGAGCGGCGCTCCTGGTCGCGCAGCCTCCCGCGGTTGCGGGCCGACCTTGTTGATGCCGGCTTGGTCGACGTCGAAATGATCCTGGAGTACCAACTCCCTCTCACCAGCAAGCGTGCGGATGTCGTGCTGGCCGGTCGCCATCCACGCTCCGGCAAGCCGTCGTACGTCGTCGTCGAGTTGAAGCAATGGAGCGACGCGGAGTCGTTCGACGACAGCGATACGCTGGTCCGCGTCGGCGCGTACGGCCGCAGAGGCGTGCTCCATCCCGGACTTCAGGTTTCTGGCTACTGCACCTACCTGACCGACTTCGCCGCCGCCTTGTCTGACCAGCCGCACGAGTTGGCGGGCGTCGCCTACCTGCACAACGCCACCGACTCCGGCGTCGCGGACCTGTTCGCACTCGGTCCGACCGAGCACAGCCGGTTGTTCACCGGGCAGCGTCGCGGCGAGTTCGTCGACTTCCTGCGCAGCCGACTCGCCACCGACTCCGACGGGCGCGACGCCGCCGACATGTTGCTGGGCAGTGCGGCCGCGCCATCGCGCAAGCTGCTCGCGGTAGCTGCCGATGAGGTTCAGCGGCGGGAGCAGTTTGTGCTGCTCGACGAACAACGGGCGGCGTACGAGCACGTGCTTCACGCCGTCGAACGGGCCCACCGCTCCAACGCCAAGACCGCCGTTGTCGTCACCGGAGGTCCGGGCAGCGGCAAATCCGTGATCGCCCTGTCGCTCGTCGGTGAACTCTCGCGGCGCGGACGCACGGTGATGCACGCCACCGGCTCCCGCTCGTTCACGCAAACCCTCCGCAAGATCGCCGGACACCGCGCGCCCCGCGTGCGAAACCTCTTCGCCTACTTCAACTCGTTCATGACCGCGGAGCACAACGGGATCGACTGCCTGATTCTCGACGAGGCCCACCGAATTCGTGAGACCTCCGTCAACCGGTACACCCGAAAGGAGCAACGCGCGCAAGCGCGACCACAGATCGAGGAACTGCTCGCCGCGGCCCGTGTGCCCGTCTTCCTCCTCGACGAGCATCAGGTCGTGCGACCCGGCGAGCAGGGCACCGCCGACGAGATCGAGGCCCACGCGCACCGCGCCGGTCTGCAGGTCGAGCGCATTGACCTCAGCGGCCAATTCCGCTGCGGCGGATCACGGCTCTATGTCGACTGGGTGTTGCGGCTACTCGGACTGGCTGATGGCGGGCCGATTCCATGGCGAGGCGACGGCGCGTTCGAGGTCGACGTCGTCGATTCCCCCAATGAACTCGAACTGCAGTTGAGGCGCCTGGAGTCTCACGGCTACACAGCGCGCATGGCCGCCGGTTACTGCTGGCCTTGGAGCGATCCCACGCCAGACGGGATTCTTGTGCCTGACGTGCACATCGACGGCTGGTCCCGGCCGTGGAACCTACGAGGAGACCGTGCGGTCGGTGGCGCGCCTCCCTCCGCTTTGTGGGCGACGGACCCGGCGGGCTTCGGGCAGGTCGGCTGTATCTACACGGCGCAAGGGTTCGAGTACGACCACGCCGGCGTCATCATCGGCCCGGACCTCGTCTGGCGCGACGGGCGTTGGCGGATCGTGCGTGAGGCCAACCGTGACCCCGACTTCCGCAGTCGCGCACGCGTCGATGACCGGCAGGTCGACCGGCTCATCCGCAACGTCTACAAGGTGCTGCTCACGCGTGGGATGCGCAGCGTGCGGATCTACTCCACCGACCCGCAGACCCGCGACTTCCTGCACTCGCTCATGCGGCAGTAGCTAGGACGTGTCTCCCTTATGTGCGTAGCCAGGTGAGGATGGCGAAGAACGTGACGGCGGCGCGGTAGGTGATGGCGAGTTTGTCGTATCGGGTGGCCAGCCCGCGCAA
>NZ_BCNQ01000012.1 GCF_001515525.1 Piscicoccus intestinalis NBRC 104926
GCCGCGGCCGCCGCCCGCGCCCGCGGCGTCTTCGTGACGATGAACGCCGACGAGGGCCCGCGCCTCGAGGTGATCAAGCGGCTCCTGCCGGCGGTGCTGACGCTGCTGCCGGAGTCGGTGCGGGTGCGGGTCACGGTCGAGACCCGCACCGACGGGCACCCCCGCGCGAGCATCAGCATCGTCGGCCCGCTCGCTCGGAGCGTCGCGAGCGCGGTCGCGCAGGCCGCCTACGACGCCTGTGCCGCCTGCACCTCCCGTGCCGCCGGCGGCCCCCGCGGCACGGCAACCGTCTGCGAGGTCACCGCCGACGACCTCACGGTGCTCATCACCCTCACCCCGAAGGCCGCGTGGCCCGCCGGGGCGCCGCGTCACAGCGGGTCGATGACGTAGAGGTGGTCGCCGGTGCTGACCTGGTCGTCGGCGACGGCGGAGGGCGCGCCGAACCGCTTGAAGTTCGTGACGATGACGGGGGTGGTGAGCGAGTAGCCGGCCGCTTCGATGGCGGCGGGGTCGAACCGCAGCAGCGGGGCGCCGGCCTCGACGGCGTCGCCCTTGGCGACCAGCGTCTCGAAGCCCTGCCCCTTGAGCATCACGGTGTCGATGCCGACGTGGATGAGCACCTCCGCCCCGGAGTCGGCGCGCACGGCCACCGCGTGCCCCGTGGGGAAGACGAGCATGACGGTGCCGCTCACCGGCGAGTGCACGGTCGTCGACGTCGGGCGGATCGCGATGCCCGGGCCGATCATCGCCTGCGCGAACACCGGGTCCTCCACCTCCGCCAGGGCGACGATCCGCCCGTCCAGCGGGGCGCGCACGAGGGTCTGGGCGACCTCGTCGGCCGGATCCGCGGCGGGAGCCGGCGCCTCGGCCGACTCGACCGAATCGGCTGACTCGACCGTCTCGGCGGGCGTCGGCTCGGTCGGCTGCGTCGGCTCGGCCGCAGGCCGCCCGAAGACCCGGCCGAACCCTCGCATGCTCGTCCGCAGGTGCTTCTTCACGTGACACTCCGTCCGGTCGCTGGTTCCGGGCCGAGACTCGCGCGGGGGTTCCGCACAGAACACGTGGCGGCCGCGTCCCTACACTCGGTTGACGGCACGATAGCCACACCCCGGGGAGTTTTCCGGGAAATGTCCCGCTGGGGAGGGGTTTCGCCGATGTCCTTGGTCTCCGAGATCGCCGCTGGCGTCGTCCTGCTCGACGGGGGCCTGGCCACCCGGCTGGAGGCCCGCGGCCACGACCTGTCCGACTCCCTGTGGTCGGCGCGGCTGCTGCTGGAGCAGCCGCAGGAGGTGCGGGCCGCGCACGCCGACTTCTTCGCCGCCGGCGCGCGGGTGGCGATCACCGCCTCCTATCAGCTCAGCGAGACGGGTCTGCGGGCCGCCGGCCGCGACGCCGGCGCGCTCGAACCGGCCCTGCGACGCAGCGTGACGCTGGCGCGCGAGGCGGCCCGAGAGACCGAATCCGACGATCCCCGACCGCGGTTCGTCGCCGCGAGCGTCGGGCCCTACGGCGCGGCGCTGGCCGACGGCTCGGAGTACCGCGGCGACTACGGCCTCACGGTCGCGCAGCTGCGCGCGTGGCATCGGCCGCGCCTGGAGATCCTCGCCGACGCCGGCGCCGACGTGCTCGCCCTGGAGACGGTGCCCTGCCTCGCGGAGGCCGAGGCGCTCGTCGCCGAGGTCGACCGCTTGGGTGTGCCGGCGTGGCTGTCGATGACCCCCGACGGGGCGCGCACCCGTCTCGGCGAGCCCCTGGGCGCGGCGTTCGCGATCGCCGCGTCGAGCAGGCACGTCGTCGCCGTCGGCGCCAACTGCTTCGACCCGGGCGGCGCCGCCACGGTGCTGACGGAGGCGGGCCGCGCCGCCCCGGGGCTGCCGCGGCTGCTGTATCCGAACAGCGGCGAGACCTGGGACGCCCGGGCGCGGCGCTGGACCGGCTCCCCGACGATCGGCGCGGCCGCCGCCGCGGCCTGGGTGGCGGGCGGTGCTCGGCTCGTCGGCGGCTGCTGCCGCGTCTCCCCCGAGCTCATCGCCGCGATGAAGAAGGGGCTGACCGAGGGGCGACCGAGCGGCTGACCGACGAGCCGGTCGACGAGCTCACCCGCGGGCCGAGCGCAACGTGATCGAAAGCGCTCGCCAACCCTCCCGCCCGGTTAGGCTGCGCGCACGAGTCCGGTAGTGGCGCCGAACTTTCCGGCCGTCTGTGGGGTGGCGGCGCGACGGGTCCGCCGGTCGGGGCGACGTGAGGTATCGAGGTGAGGATCGTGCGTCGAGCACTGCGTTGGATCGTGGCCGCCGCGACCGCGACCGTTGTCGTCACCGGCTCCGGGCTGGCGGGCGCGTCGACCGATCTGGGCGCCCCGGGCGGGCTCGGCAGCCACACCAGCGCCGAGCAGGAGCCGGTCACGCTGCGGGTGGCGACCGTCGACAACCCCGACACCGAGCGGCTGCGGGCACTCAGCGACGTCTTCACCCAGGCGAACCCCGACGTGCACATCGAGTGGACGACCGCCACCGAGAATTCGCTGCGGCAACGGGTCTCGACCGACGTCGCGACGGGGGCGGGCCGCTACGACGTCGTCTCCGTCGGCGCCTACGAGGTGCCGATCTGGGCGCAGCGCGGCTGGCTGCAGCCGCTGCACATGCCCGCGGACTACGCGATCGACGACATCCTGCCCTCGGTGCGGGCCGAGCTCTCCCACGACGGGCAGCTGTACGGCGGCCCCTTCTACGGCGAGTCGACGTTCACGATGTTCCGCACGGACCTGTTCGCGCAGGCCGGGCTGCAGATGCCCGCGCAACCGACGTGGGAGTGGCTGGGGCAGGCCGCGCAGCGCATCCGCGAGACCGGCACCGACGTCAACCCGATCTGCCTGCGCGGCCAGCCCGGGTGGGGCGAGAACGTCGCGCTCGTCACGGCCATGGCCAACTCGTTCGGGGCGCGGTGGTTCGACCTGCAGTGGCGCCCGCATTTCGACGGCCCGCAGTGGGCGCAGGCGCTGAACACCTACGTCGCCCTGCTGCGCGGCTACGGCCCGCCGAACGCCGCCGACCTCGGCTACCAGGACAACCTCGATCTGTTCCGCAAGGGGCGCTGCGCGATCTGGGTCGACTCCACCGCGGCGGCCTCCACTCTGGTCAACCCGAACGCCTCCGCGGTCTCCGCGCAGGTGGGGTTCGCACCGGCTCCGGGCACGGGCGGCCCGAAGCGCAGCAACTGGCTGTGGGCGTGGTCGCTCGGGATCTCGCGCAACTCGCGGCATCCGCAGGCGGCCCAACGCTTCGTCGCGTGGGCGACCTCCCCGCAGTACGCGCAGCTCGTCGCGACCGCCTACGGCTGGGCGTACGTGCCGCCCGGCACCCGCGCCTCGCTGTACCGCGACCCGCGCTATCTGGCGGCGGCCCCGTTCGCGCCGCTGGTGCTCGCTGAGATCCAGGCGGCCAACCCCGACGACCCGACCGCCGAGCAGGTGCCCTACCGCGGCATCCAGTACGTGGCGATCCCGCAGTTCCCCGGCATCGCGGGGGCCGTCGGGTCGCGCTTCGCCAAGGCCGTCGCCGGCGAGATCACCCCGCAGGAGGCCCTGGCGAACGCCCAGTGGGTCACCACGCAGGTCGTCGGGCGCGCGCAGTTCATCCAGCAGGACTAGGTCGAAGGGACAGTCGTGACGACCATCGAGCCGGGCGAACCGGACCTCACGAGGCGCATCGCCGCGATGGATCCCGAGCAGCTGCCGGTCGCCGACCACGAGCTGCACGGCTGGCGGCACTTCGCGGGTCTGTACGCGGCCGAACACGTCGCCGCCACCGAGTTCGTCATCGGCGCCACGTTCGTGGCGATGGGCGCGGGCGTGCGCGACGTGCTCGTCGGGCTGCTCATCGGCAACGCGCTGGCCGTCGCCTCGTACTGGCTCATCACGACCCCCATCGCCGTGCAGGCGCGGCTGAGCCTGTTCACCTACCTGCACAAGATCGCCGGCGACTCGATGGCGCGGATCTACAACGTCGCGACGATGCTTGTCTTCGGCACGATCGCCGCGGCGATGATCACCGTCTCCGCGACGGCCGTCCGGGTGCTGTTCGCGATCCCCGCACAGACCCAGGCCTACCCGACGAGCCTGGCGTTCGTCGGGGTGTGCATCGCGGTCGGCGCGATCGTCGTGCTCGTCGCCGCCTACGGCTTCGGCGTGCTCGCCGACTTCGCCACGACGTGCGCGCCGTGGCTCATGGTGATGTTCACGGTCGGCGGCATGGTGCTCATCCCCGCGCTCGCCGAGTCGCTCACCGGGTACACGACGCTGTCGGGCTTCTCCGACTTCGTCGACATCGCCGGCGCGAGCGTCTGGACGGGCGTCACCGCCGCCGGCCAGCCCGGAGTCGGTGTGCTCGAGGTCGCCGGATACGCCTGGGCCGCGAACACGTTCTCGCATTTCGGCCTCATCGACATGGCGTATCTGCGCTACGCGAAGAAGACGTCGTACGGCCTGGCGACGTCGACCGGCATGCTGTTCGGCCACTACGTCGCGTGGATCTCGGCCGGGCTCATGGGCGCGGCGACGGCGGCGATCACCGTGCAGAGCATCGCGGTGCTCGACCCCGGTGAGGTGGCCTATTACGCGCTGGGGGCCACCGGCTTCGTCATCGTCATCGTCGCCGGGTGGACGACGGCCAACGCCAACCTCTACCGGGCGGGGCTGGCGGCGCAGGCGGTGATGCCGCGCCTGTCGCGCTCCCGCGTGACGCTCGTGGTCGGCATCGTCGTCGTCATCGTCAGCTGCTTCCCGGTCGTCTTCCGCAACTACCTGCCGCTGGTCACGTGGTCGGGGCTGCTGCTCGTGCCGGTGGGCGGCATCGTCTTCGCCGAGCACCACGTGCTGCCGCGGCTGGGCATGACCCGGTTCTGGGCCAGCTACCAGGGGCCGCGGCACAACGTGCCGGCGCTGGGCACGTGGGCGCTGGCGATCGTGTTCGCGGTGGGGCTCAACCTGCTCGGCGTCATCCCGTACGTCTTCTTGTTCCTGCCGACGTGGGCGCTCGCGATCGTCGTCTACACGCTGTGGGCGCGGGCCCGCGGGGCGGGCCGCGACTACCGCGAACAGGAGGCCGCCGAGCGCGACTTCACCGACGCGGTGCGCGACTACCAGGCCGAGCAGGCCCGCGCCCGCGGGTACGTCGGGCAGCCCAGGGACCGCTCGGCGCTGACGATCGCGATCCGCACGATCTGGGTGCTCGCGCTGGTCATCCCCGCGATCCTCGGCTGGCGGGTGCTGTTCGACTCACCGGAGCTGTACACCTACTTCGTCAACCGCGAGCTGTTCTACGACGTGACGATCTGGTGCACCGTGGTCTACTTCGTCTTCGCCTGGTGGGACCTGCGCCGCGGCATCGCCCTGCGCCGCCGCCACGAGCGCACCCAGCGCCTCGAGCAGGCCGAGCGCCGCGTGTCGTACTGAGGTCTGCCGGTTTCACCGGGGGCCCTCGGGCTCCTCGGGCCCCCTCGGGCCGGGCCCGGCGACGGTCGAGACGAAAGTGGCATACATACTCGCTTCCCGGGCGGTCGAGCTCCGGCATCACCGCAGGTCAAGAGGGTGCCGGAAAAGCTCGGATCCGAGTGTGTAAGCCACTCTCGTCTTCGGGGCCGCTCAGGCGTGCGCCGGGCCGACGACGAGGAGCGCGACGGACAGGGAGACGAGGGAGAGCAGCGTGGTCGCGAAGGCCGCGGCCGAGACGAACTCCTCCTCGTGGTGGCGGGCCGCGAGCAGCGGCAGGATGCTCATCGTCGGCGCCGACGCGGAGATGACGGCCGCGGCGGCCAACACCGGCTCCAGCGGCGGCAGCCCCAGGCGCGGCACGAGGCCGGCGGCGCCGTACACGAGGACGGCCACCGCCAGCGGGTGCGCGACGAGCTTGCCGACGAGCAGCGGGGCCACCTGCAGCGCCCGCCCGCCCAGGCTCTGGCCGACGAGCAGGCCGCCGATGACGAACAGCGCGGGGGCGGTCGCCGAGCCGGCGACCATGCTCAGCGTGCGATCCAGCGGCTCGGGCAGCGGCAGCCCCGACGCGGAGTAGGCCACGCCGAGCACGATCGCGATGACGAGCGGCTGGCGCACCAGCCGGGCGGCGATCTGGCGCGACAGCGCGAGCCGGCCCTGACCGTCTCCGGCGGCGCGCTCCGCGAGCACCAGGCCCAGCGGGATGCTCAGCAGGTTCTCGACGAGCACGTTCATGCCGAGCACGTGTCCGGCCTGCGCGGGCATCACGGCCTGCACGACGGGGTAGCCGACATAGCCCGTGTTCGACACCGCCGACCCCTGCCCGATGTACGCCGCCCGCAGCCGTGCCCGCACGGGCGGCGCCGTGCGCTGGGTGAGCAGCGTGAGCCCGTACCCCACGGCCATCGCGACGAGCGACCCGAGCGCGTAGGAGAGCACGTACGTGGGCCGCACGACGTCGCCGAGCGGGTTGCGCGCGAGCACCCCGAACAGCAGCGCGGGCAGTGCGATGTTGATGACGTAACCGCCCACGACGGCCAGCCCGGAGGCCGGGAACACCCCGGTGCGCACGGCGAGGTAGCCGATCGCCACGGTGAGATAGATCGGCGCGACGACGCCGAGAACCTCGTCCACGGATGCGTCAGCGGGCCGCGAGGACCTTCTTCACCGCCGCGGCGACCCGGCCGCCGTCGGCGCGGCCGGCGACCTGGGCCTGCGCGGCCTTCATGACCTGACCCATCTGCTTCATGCCGGTCGCGCCCACCTCGTCGGCGGCGGCCGCCGCGATCGCGTCGAGCTCGGCGTCGTCGAGCTGCGCCGGCAGGTACGCCTCCAGGATCGCCAGCTCGGCGTTCTCCCGGTCGGCGAGCTCCGGCCGGCCGGCGTCGGCGTACGCGCTCGCCGACTCCTTGCGCTTCTTGGCCTCCTTGGCGAGCACCTTGAGCACCTCGTCGTCGCTCAGCTCGTGCGCCGCCGTGCCTGCCACCGAGGCGGTCTGGATGGCGGTCAGCGCCATCCGCAGCGTCGCCGAGCGCACCTGGTCGCGCTCGCGCATCGCGGTGTGCAGGTCGTGCTGGATCGTGTCCTTCAGGGTCATGAGCCCATCCTCTCGCGTCGCCCCGCGCGGCCTCCACGCGATATCGGCCGCCGCCCTCGGGCCAGCTCGGGCCCCTTCGACCCCCTCGGATCGCCTCGGTCCCCCGCGTGCCCCCGCGAAACCCCGCCCGAACCCCCTCGTGCCCCTTCGTGCCCCCTCGTGCCCCCGGCCGGCCGTTCACCCCCGAAGACGGTGGTAAATCCCGCCGCGCAGACGCGGCAGATTTACCACCCTGTTCGGGCTCCCGACACGCCGCCGGCGGGCACCTCCATCTTGCCTGCGCGACACTCACGTTTACCGAGTCTCGGCTCGGCACGAAAACGTCTGTCCGGGACCCGGTTCCACGCCCGCCACTAGCCGGTCGACCGGCGTTCACGAACGTTCGACCTGCAGTTTTACGAATCGATGAAAAGTTCTTCTCCACAACGTTATTCATCGTTGGCCGGGACGTGATCGACCGCGATCTACCCTGGAGTAGTGAGCCGCTGAGGGCGGCGCTCACCGGCGCCCGGAGTCGCCGGGCGCCATGGGACCAGCGTGCAGGGCGGGGTGAACCGGGGTGTCCAGGTTGAGCAGGTGGTGGCTGCGGAGGGCGAGCACGCCCTCGAGTCGTCACAAGAGACGGCGGGTCGTGTCCCGGCGTCGCCAGCGGGTGCGCGGCATCGCGATGTTCGTCACCCTGCCGGCCGCTCTCCTGGGCACGGCGACGATGGCCGGCGCCTACGGGGTCGCGGTGATGAGCCGGCCGACCACCGTGCAGTGCGCGCCGCAGGTCGTCGCCGCGCCGGGTCGCGGCTCGTTCGACGTGCGCGTCTTCAACGCCTCGGGCATCAACGGGGTCGCCGGCGACATGACCAAGCAGCTCACCAAGCGCGGCTTCACGATCAAGGAGACCTCGACGATCTCCGCGCTGGCCTCCTCCGGCCCCGCGACGATCCAGCACGGCTCCGCGGGCCTGGACCAGGCCCTCCTGCTCGCCCAGCAGGTGCCCGGCTCCAAACTGCGCAACGACGGCCGCCAGGGCACCGGGGTCGCGCTCATCATCGGCGACCACTTTTCCGGCCTCGTGGCCGTGCCGCCGCCGATCCCGCCGCGCCCGGAGAAGATCCAGGTCGACGTGTACAACACGACGTTCCGCTCCGGCCTGGCCGGTGACGCCGGGGAGCAGCTGTCGCAGCGCAAGTTCAACATCGGTCGCACCGGCAACGACCCGCAGCTGAGCTTCCTGCCCGACGACGTCGCGGTGATCCGCTACGGCGAGGACGGCTTCGACGCCGCCAAGGTGCTCGCCCAGCACGTGCCGGGCGCGCGCCTGGCCAAGGTCGACCGCACCGGCGCCAAGCTCGACCTCGTGCTCGGCAACCACTACCAGGCGCTGACCCCCGCCGAGCAGGTGCCACCGCCTCCGGTCGAGCCGCCCAAGCCCAAGGAGACCGTCGAGCGGCCCTGCTGAGGGGTGCCGAGCGCGCTCAGCGCTCCTCGGCGTACACCTCCCCGATCTGGCGGCGAGCTTCGTCCATGATCGCCATCGTCTGCACGGAGTCGGTCAGGGTGCGCAGCGGGGAGGCGGTCTCGCCGGCGGCGACCCGGCGCGCCAGCTCGGCGGCCTGGTAGTGCAGGCCGCCGGTGTGCGCGACCTTCGGCTCGGTGTACCGCAGCGTGGCCCCGGTGTGGTCGCTGACCGTGAAGTCGCCGGGGATGTAGAAGTCGGGGTCGAACGTGATCATCGCCTCCTCCCCGCAGATCGCCGCGGTCGTGGGGGTCGGGGAGACGACGCTGGAGTGCAGCAGCGCCTGGGCGTCGCCGGGGTGGGTGAGCATGATGGCGGTCTGGCCGGTGACGCCGGTAGGCGCCCACGTCGTGCGGGCGATGGCCTCGGTCGGTTCGCCGAGCACCCAGTGCGCGAACGACGCCGGATAGGTCATGAGATCGAGCATCGGCCCGCCCGCGAGGTCGGGGCGCAGGATGCGGTGATCACCCTCGAAGTACTGGCCGTGGTCGGCGAGCACGGTGCGCAGCGACCCGAGCACGCCGTCGGCGAGCAGCTGCCGCACGACGTCGAACTTCGGCAGGAACAGGGTCCACAGCGCCTCCATCGCCATGACGCCGGCGCGAGCCGCCTCCGCCTCGATCTCGCGCGCCTGGTCGGCGTTGAGCGCGATCGGCTTCTCGATGAGCACGTGCTTGCCGGCGCGGATCGCGCGCAGCGCGTCGGGGTGGTGGAAGTTGTGCGGCGTCGCGACGTAGACGACGTCGACGCCTTCGTCGGCGACCAGCGCGTCGTAGGAGCCGTGCGCGGTCGGCACCTCGAAGCGGTCGGCGAACGCGGCGGCCGACTCGGTCGAGCGCGAGCCCACGGCGGCGACCCGCTGGGTCGTGTGCTCCCGCAGCGCCTGGGTGAACTGGGAGGCGATCCAGCCGGTGCCGAGAATCCCCCAGCGCAGCGGCGGCGCCTGCGTCGGGTCGGGCGTGCGGGCAGCGGGCAGGGATGTCGGAAGAGCCATGCGCCCCATACTGGCCCGATCGCGCGGGCGAGAGTCCTCAAACCACGCGCCTCGGCACCAGCCGCGTCCGCGCCGGAGATTTGACCCGAATGCACCGCTTGGTACCCCGACCCGGGAGGAAGAGCTGAATCCGGGGGCCATCTAGGGGGTCGCTGCGGCGTCGGCGCGGTCAAAATACTGACCACCCCGGTCCCCCACACAGCGAGGCGAGACGAGCGAATGCAGATCCACCATGACCTCCCCCGCCGATTGCAGGTCTCGGCGCTGGCCGCGATGGCCAACCCGTCGTCGCAGCGGCTCGACAACTGGCATCTGCTCGACGACGCGACCCAACAGCTGGCCGCGGTGCACCGGGGCGGATTGGACTACACGAAGGAACGGGAGCGGGTGCGCCGGCTGCTGGAGCGGCTCGGCTCCTACGAGCGGTTCTGGCTCTACCCCGGACCCAAGGCCCTGGAGGAGCTCACCGGGCTGCTCAACACCATGGACACCGCGTGGCTGTCGCGCAAGACCTCCCTGTACGTGCGGCTGCTGGCCGAATACGGAGACCGTGCCGCCCTGTTCGACCCCGACCGCAACCTGGAGGACCAGGAGCTCGCCGCCCGGGCGGCCAACCAGCAGTTCTTCACGGTGTTGCTCGCCGACGACTCCCCGGTCACCGCGCCGGAGGGGCTCGCCGGGGCCCTGCGGGCGCTGCGCCGCCCCGACGATCCCGTGATCTACGAGATCCTCGTCGTCCCCAGCGTCGAGGACGCGATCACCGCGGCCGCCCTCAACGGGGAGATCCAGGCGGCGATCATCCGGCACGACCTGCCGCTGCGCTCGCGCGACCGGCTCCCGATCATGTCGTACCTGCTCGGTCCGTCGCCGACCGCCGTGGCCACCGATCGCACCTACGACTGGGTGGAGTGCGGGCAGTGGCTCTCGGAGCTGCGCCCCACCATCGACCTCTATCTGCTCACCGACGAGTCGTTCGTCGTCAGCCACGACGAGGTCGGCAACCGCTACGACCGCACGTTCTACCGGCTCAACGACGTCACCGACCTGCACAGCACCGTGTTGCACGGGATCCGCGAACGCTACACGGCGCCGTTCTTCGATGCGCTGCGCGAGTACGCCGCCTCCCCGATGGGGCAGTTCCACGCGTTGCCGGTGGCGCGCGGCGCGAGCATCTTCAACTCCCGCACCCTGCGCGACATGGGCACCTTCTACGGCCGCAACATCTTCATGGCCGAGACCTCGTCGACCTCCGGCGGGCTCGATTCGCTGCTCGCGCCCCACGGCACCCTGCGCCAGGCGATGGACAAGGCCGCCAAGACGTTCAACTCCGACTCCTCGTACTTCGTGACGAACGGCACGTCGACGGCCAACAAGATCGTCGTGCAGTCGCTGACGAATCCCGGCGCGATCGTGCTCATCGACCGCAACTGCCACAAGTCCCACCACTACGGGCTCGTGCTCGCCGGCGCCCAGCCGGTCTACCTCGACGCTTATCCGCTGGAGAAGTACGCCTTCTACGGCGCGGTGCCGCTGGTGCGCATCAAGGAGGCGCTGCTCACTCTGGAGGCCGAGGGCCGGCTCGACCAGGTGAAGATGCTGCTGCTGACGAACTGCACGTTCGACGGCGTCGTCTACAACCCGATGCGTGTCATGGAGGAGGTGCTGGCGATCAAGCCGGACATCTGCTTCCTGTGGGACGAGGCGTGGTTCGCGTACGCGGCCGCCGTGCCGTGGATGCGGCAGCGCACCGCGATGGTCACCGCCCAGCGCCTCGAGGAGAAGCTGAGCAGCGCGGAGTACGCCGAGCAGTACCGGCTCTGGAAGGAGTCGATGGAGGGCGTGCCGCGCAGCGAGTGGCTGAACCGGCGGCTGCTGCCCGACCCGCGGAACGCACGGGTGCGCGTGTACGCGACGCACTCGACGCACAAGTCGCTGTCGGCGCTGCGGCAGTCGTCGATGATCCACGTGCGCGACCAGGACTTCAACCGGCTCGTCGCCGAGCCCTTCGAGGAGGCCTTTCTCACGCACACCTCGACGTCGCCGAACCAGCAGCTGCTCGCTTCCCTCGACCTGGCTCGTCGGCAGGTCGACATCGAGGGCTTCGACATGGTGCGCCGGGCGTACATGATGGCCATGGCGTTCCGGCAGCGGGTGGCCACCGACCCGCTCATCAGCAAGTGGTTCAGCATCGTCACCGAGAGCGAACTCGTGCCGCCGGACTATCGGGAGTCGATGCGGCCGGGGCCGGGACGGCCGCCGACGCAGATGGGCCGCTGGAACCTCGCGCTGCAGCACGACGAGTTCGTGCTCGACCCGACTCGGGTGACGCTGTTCGTGGGCCGGACGGGCATGAGCGGGTACGACTTCCGCGAGAAGATCCTCATGCGCGAGTTCGGCATCCAGATCAACAAGACGTCGATCAACTCCGTGCTGCTCATCTTCACGATCGGCGTGACGTGGAGCAGCGTGCACTTCCTGCTCGACGCGCTGCGCCGGGCCTGCGAGCAGTTCGAGCACGAGCGGCAGGCGGCGAGCCGGGCCGAGCACGCGCTCATCGACGCCCGGGTGCAGCGGCTCACCGGTGACCTGCCGGCGCTGCCCGATTTCAGCAGCTTCGACCCCGCCTTCCAGGTGGGGCACAACAGCCACGACGGCGACATCCGCAAGGCCTTCTACGCGGGCAACGTCGAGGCCGACCGCGAGTACGTGCCGCTCAGCGAGGCCGCGGCGGGTCCGCGCGACGGGAGGCGGTTGGTCTCCACGACCTTCGTCGTGCCCTACCCGCCCGGGTTCCCGGTGCTCGTGCCCGGCCAGGCGATCTCGCCCGAGATCGTCGACTTTCTCCTCGGCGTCGACGTGCACGAGATCCACGGCTATCAGCCGAACCTCGGTCTGTCGGTCTTCACCGAGGAGTCGCTGGTCCGGCGCGAAGCCAACCCCTCGATGCGCTGACCCCACCCCACCACTGGCCGAAGGCTGCCCTCTCAGTCGGGGGCTAGGGTTGCGGCACGAGCCCTCGACCGAAAAAGCAGCCTTCGGCCGTGTGGTTTCGCGGTTAGACGGACTCGCGCTCGGCCTCGCGTTCGGCGGCGGCGGCCTGTTTCATGCGGCGGCCGAAGATCAGCAGGCCGGAGGCGACCGCGACGACGAACACGACGGCCATCGCGATGAACAGCGGCCACGGGCCGGTCGCGTAGATGATCGGGATCGCCGCGGCGGTGACCAGACCGCCTCCGAAGAAGGGCTCGAAGACGAGCTGCTTGTAGCCGAACGCCTCGAACGCCGGCGACTTGGCCTCCGGGTCGGTGATGCGCATGAGGATGAGGCCGGTGGCGGTGACGCCCATCGACTGGCCGAAGTCGCCGATGCCGCGCTCGAACCAGTAGCGCGGGATGATCCGCGGCGCGAGCCACCAGAACATCGCGCAGTTGAACAAGATTCCGGCGATGGCCAGGATGATGAACGGACCGATGTTCTCGCCGATCGCCTGCAGCGACAGGGTGGCCAGCGCGCTGACGATGAGCGCGTCGAGCGCCAGCCCCTGGATCCGCAGCATGATCTGGTGGTCGATAAGGTAGTCGACACCCAGCTTGACCGCGATGATCTGCAGGATGACGCCGCCGAGCAACGCGAGCGGGAACAGCGGCACGTGCTCGAACAGCTCGAACGTCTGCGCGTACGTCTGCTGCTCGATCCACTTCAGCGACTCCAGGATGCACCAGCCGATGAGGATCGCCACGCAGACGATCGCGGCGTGCAGGCTCAGCGGCTCGATCGAGGAGGGGCGGCTGGTCATCTGGCCGGCCGGGTAGTTCTCGTCGTGGCGGAACAGGCCGCGCTGCTCCTCCAGAGACATCGTGGCGTCGCCGGAGATGAATTCCGTGTGGCCGCGCCGGGCCCCGATGTTGATGAAGATGATGCCGAGGATCACGCCGGAGACGATGCCGACGGTGGCCAGTCCGAGCGCGAGGTCGGCGCCGGTCTCGAAGCCGAGGCTCTCCATCGAGCCGCGCATGCCGGCCGCGGTGCCGTGGCCGCCCTCGAAGCCGATCTCGATGAGCGCGCCCGCCATCGGGGTCATCGAGAACACCGGCACGAGCACGAGGATCGCCAGCAGCAGCCCGACGACGTACTGACCGGAACCGAACGCGACACCGAGCGAGAGCTGCGGCCCGACGAGCGTGGCCGCGCGTTTGGGAGTCGGGATCTCGTGACCGAGGAACAGGGTCGCGAAGACGACCGTGATGAGCAGCCCCGGCAGGGCCGACCACGTGTCGAGCATCGCCTCGGTGAACAGCCCCGCCTCTGCGAACCCGTCGAAGCCGGCCCGGGCGGCCAGCGCCCCGAAGACCTGCGGGCCGAGCATCAGCAGGATGAACCCGGCGACGATCGAACTGGGCAGGAACAGCCGTTGCACCCAGCGCGTCTTGACGCGGATGTACTTACCGAGCAGCAGGAACAGGCCCAGGATCAGCAGGGCGAAACCGACCGCGTCCGGACTCATGGGGATCTCCCTTCGAACGAGTTCCCCTCACACTCCCAGCGGTCGCGTGCGGCGGGCATTCCGTCCGCACACCCAAACCGGGCGAACCGACACCCACCTGGGGGTGGATGCCTCAACCCGAAGGCCCGTGGCGGGCGGCGCGGCCGCTACCCCTGGTCGGCGGCCACCTGCGCGACGGTGCCGCCGGTGAGCGCGACGAGTTCGTCGAAGGTGAGGCGGCACATCGCGGGCTTGATCCCGGCTCCGGCCCACAGCTCGCCGTAGCCAGCGAGGTCGGCGTCGACGACGGTGCGCAGCGGGGCGGGGTGGCCGACGGGCGCGCAGCCACCGACGACCTGCCCGGTGGCGGCCTGCACGGTCGCGGCGTCGGCGCGCCGCAGCCGGTCGACGCCGAACAGCGCGCCGGCGCGGGCCACGTCGACCCGGTGCGCGCCGCTGGCCAGCACGAGCACCGGCTCCCCGTCGGCGGTGAACACGAGGCTGTTGGCAATCGCCCCGACCTCGCAGCCGAGCTTGTCCGCGGCGGCGACCGCGGTCGGCACCTCGTCGTCGAAGACGACGATCCGGTCGGTCAGCCCCGCCGACTCCAAGACCTCTCGCACCCGCCCCAGCGCCGCATCGCCAGTGTCGCCGGTGTCGTGCGTGTCGTGCGTGTCGTGCCCACCCATGCGTTCCGCCTCCGCGTCGTCGGTCGTACCGCGGGCAGACTAGCCGCCGTGCGAGAAGTGCACCTCGTCGCCGCTGCTCACCCGAGCGGAGCCGGTCGCGGCGTCGAGCTCGACGAGCACCCGGCCGGGGCCGTCGGGGTCGCTGACCGTGTAGGCGATCTGCTCGTTGCTCAGCTCGCCCACCTCGATGCGGCCGCGGTGCAGCCACGGCTGGCGCCGGCGCAGGCCGATGAGGTGGCGGTGCACGTGCAGCATCCAGGGGGCGGTACCGCCTCCGTCGGGCAGGTCGGCCGGGGTGGCGGGGTATTCGGGGCGGATCTCGTCGTCGCCGCCGATGCGTTCCTCCTTGATGCCGGTGAGCCCGCGCTCGTCGCCGTAGTAGACGCACGGGATGCCCGGCAGGGTCAGCAGCACGGTCGTGGCCAGCACCGCCGCCTGCGGACCGACCCGGGAGACGATGCGGGTCACATCGTGGTTGCCGATGAACGTCGTCGGCTCGAAGTGCGCGCAGAACTCGCCGTGCCGCTTCAGGGCGTGGGCCAGCTCGAAGAAGTTCGCGTCGTTCAGGCTCGACCAGATCGCCTTCCACAGCTCGTACTGGGTGAGGGAGTCCCAGCCGCACTGGCGCACGAGGTCGACGTAGTCGCCGTGGATGACCTCGCCGAAGACGAACGCCTCCGGGTGGCGTTCGCGCACCCGCGCCATGACCGGCGCCCAGAACTGCGGCGGCACGGCGTAGGCGGCGTCGAGACGCCACCCGTCGGCGCCCCGGTCGAGCCAGTACGTCATCGCGTCGGCGACGAACTCGGCGGTCTGCGGGCTGTCGTGGTTGAGCGAGACGAGGTCGCCGTGACCCTCGAAGACGTGTGGAGCCGGGCCGTCCGGCGCGTCGAAGTCGATGCGGAACAGGCGGGCGGCGTCGCTGTCGGGCCCCTGCTCGAGGGCCGCCCGGTAGGCGGGGTGCGCGGAGCCGACGTGATTGAAGACGCCGTCGAGGACCAGCCTGATGCCGCGGTCGTGGCACTCGCGCACGAGGATGTCGAAGTCCTCGTCGTCGCCGAGCCGCGGGTCGATGCGGCGGTGGTCGGTGGTGTCGTAGCCATGGCTGGTCGAGGCGAAGATCGGCCCGAGCAGCAGCACGTTCGCGCCGAGCTCGATGACGTAGTCGAGCCACGGCACGAGGTCACGCAACCGCCGATGCGGAGTCGGGTCGGCCGGCACGTCGCGCACGGGCGCCCCGAGGAACCCCAGCGGGTAGACGTGCCAGCAGATCGCATGCTCGGTCCAGGTCATCCCCCCATGGTCCCCTACCCGTCCGCGTCCCGACACCCACCCCAACCGACGCGTCGCCTTCGCTCGACGTCTCGACAGCTGCTCAACGTCGCACGCCGTCCCTCACCGCCACCCCGCTCGAAACTGCACGCGCCTCCGGACGTCACGACCCTCAAAACTGCGTGTCGTGGTGAAGACTGCGACATGAACCGCAGTCGCGACCACGACACGCAGTTCTCAGCGAGGGGTCGGCGGGGTTCGGCGGACGCTGTGGGGTCAGCTCAGCAGGGTGGCGGGGTCGTCGGGCACGTCGACGGCGTAGGGCCGCAGCACGTCGAGGGAGACGACCTCGAGGGCCTGGGCGTTGGTCGCCGCGAGCACGACGGGCGCCGCGCGCCCCTCCTGATGCGCCTGCAGCCAGCGGACCGCGACGACGCACCAGCGGTCCCCCGGCTGCAGTCCCGGGAAGCCCCACTGCGGCCGCGGGGTCAGCAGATCGTTGCCGACCCGGTATTGGTGCTCGAGAAACTCGGCCGTCGCCACCACGCAGATCGTGTGGCTGCCGATGTCGTCCGGGCCCCACGTGCAGGAGCCGTCGCGGTAGAAACCGGTGACCGGTTCGGTGCCGCATTGCTCCAGCGGCCCGCCGAGCACGTTGCGCTGCGCCGTCATACGCCCCAACGTAGCGGCGGCGGCCGCTCCCGGCTGGGCGTCGGCGAGACCCCCGAAGAGCGTGGTAAATCTGCCGCGTCTGCCCGGGCGAATCTCCCACTATCTTTCGGGGTCCCGACCCCGAAGCCGCTGACCCCGGCGAGACCCCGCCGCAGACCCCTGCGAGACCCCGGCGGTGCGCGGCTCAGCGGGCTTCGACGAGCGCGGCGAGGCGATCGATCGAGGCGGCGAGCGTCTCGGGCGTGTTGCGCCGGGCGCGCTCGAGGCGGGTCTCGTCGGTCAGCTGCGACCAGTCGTAGGTGTGCCGCACCAGCGTGCGCTCACCCTCGAGCGGCTCCAGCTCCCAACGCCACAGGTGCCCGGGCTGAGGGCGTCCGACTTCGCTGGGGCGCCAGGCGATTCGGCGGCCCTCCGCGAACTCCTCCACGTGGTTCTCGCGCACGGCGCCGGTGGTCAGCGTCATCGTGAAGACGTCGCCGACGGCCCGCACCCGCTGCCCGGAGTCGGCCGTCGCGAGGTTGTCGTTGCCGTCCCACTCCGGTTGCCGGGCGGGGTCGGCGATGAGGTCGAAGATCGCGGCCGCGGGCGCGTCGACGACGCGTTCGGCGCTGACCACTCGCGGCGCGGAGCCGCTCGAGGCTGATTCATCGGTCATGACGGCATCCTCACACGGCCCGCCGACACCGCCGCGCCGGAATTCAGCGCAGCGGCTGGGTGACCCACGACATCCGGGCGCCGTCACCGGTGATCGTGACCGTCAGCGCGTGCGGCGACTCGACGTAGACGACGCGCACGCGGATCCCGTCGGCGCCCGCCTCCCCGGCCACCGCGACCGCCGGCGGGAACGACCACGGCGAGGGCAGCTCTCCGCGCAGCCAGGCACCCACGCCGACCGGGGTCTCGTGGTCGGCGCCGTCCGCGCGCCAGGTCATGACGAACCCGCCGTCGCGCCGCGAGATCCGCACCGACTCCACCCGCCCGAGCAGGGGCGCGGACTCGACGACACGGTGGTCCACGTCGAGCAGCCCGACCACCGATTCCGGGCGCCGCACGAGCCGCGGCGGCGGTTCGAGCCGCAGCGCCGCCAGTTCCCGTTCCAAGGCCTCGTCGGCCTGCGCCGTGCCTCCTCCGGATTCCAGCGCCGGCAGCAGGTGTTCCCACACGAGGTCGAGTTCGCGCTGCATGAGTTCGGTCTGCGCGGTCACCGCGACGACCGCCTCCTGCTCGGGCAGCACGAGGCACAGCTGCCCGAACGCACCGTCGCCGCGGTACCCGTGCCGGCTGCGCCACACCTGGAAGCCGTACCCGCGCTGCCAGTCGGGCTCGGTGTGTCGACCGACGTTGTCGACCTGGGTGGAGCGGGCCGCCTCGAGGTAATCGCGTGGCACGAGTTGCTCCTCGCCCCACCGGCCCTCGCGGCGCCACAGTTCCCCGAGGGCGGCGATCGCCGCGGTGGTCACCTGCGCGCCGCTGAAGCCCTGCTCGAGCCCGGCGCCGGTCGGTCCGGTGAGGCCGGGCATCGGGGTCCACGCGATCCGGTCGATGCCGAGCGGCTCCAGGAGCCGGGGTCGCAGCCAGTCGAGCAGACGCTCGCCGGTGACGCGGGCCAGGATCGCCGCCAGCGTCAACGTGCACCCCTGGTTGTAGGTGAACACCTCGCCGGGGGCATGCTCGGCGGGCAGCGTGAGAAATGTGGCCAGCGGGTCGTGCCCGGCGACGACCGCGGCCATCATCGCCTCGAGCCCGTCGCTCTCGTGACCGCTCGACATCGCGAGCAGGTCGCGCACCCGGGCCCGGTGCACCCACGGCGCGGCCCGAGCCGGCGCCTGATCACCCAACGCCTCGGAGACGGTGGCGTCGAGGTCGACCAGCCCCTCCCCGACGGCGATGCCCACCGCGGTCGACGTGAGCATCTTCGACAGCGAGTAGACGAGCGCGGTGCCGTCGGGGGTGTAGGGCTCCCACCAGCCCTGCGCGACGACGGCGCCGCCGCGCACGATCATGAGGCTGTGCAGTTCGAGGCCGGAGTCGGTTGCGGCGCGGACGAAGTCGCGCACGCCCTGCGCATCGACCCCGGCGGCGCTCGGCGTGGAACGTGGCAGCATGCCTTCGATCATCGCCGATCGACGTCGTTCGGGTCGGCGCTGCGGCGCGAACGGCCCGATCCGGATCGCGCCGCCGGGCGTTCACCTGCGACCGGCAGGATGGGCCCATGAGCGAGCATCCCCGCATGCAGCGGCGACTCGGCCGCAACGACGCCGTCGTCATCGGACTCGGCTCCATGATCGGAGCCGGGGTGTTCGCGGCGTTCGGCCCGGCGGCCGCGGCGGCGGGCTCGGGCGCCGGGCTGTTGGTGGCGCTGGCTCTCGCGGTGGGGGTCGCCTGGTGCAACGCGACGAGTTCGGCGCAGCTGGCCGCGCAGTACCCCGACTCCGGGGGCACATACGTGTACGGGCGCGAGCGCCTCGGGGCGAGTTGGGGATTCGCGGCCGGCTGGTGCTTCGTCGTCGGCAAGACGGCGTCCTGCGCGGCGATGGCGACGACCGCCGCGGTGTACGCCGTCGGTCAGCCCGGCCCGTTCGCGCGGCTCGCGGCCATCGGCGCTCTCGCGGCGCTCACCGGCGTGCTGCTGCGCGGGATCACGAAGACGGCCCGCACCGCGCGGGTGCTGCTCGCGGTGACGCTGGGGATCCTCGCGGTGACGCTGCTGGGGCTGTTGATCGCGCACTCCGGCCGACCCGACCCCCCGCCGGGGCCGCCGGCGGGCGCCTACGGCGTGCTGCAGGCCGCCGGGCTGCTGTTCTTCGCGTTCGCGGGGTACGCCCGGATCGCGACGCTCGGGGAGGAGGTCCGCGACCCGCAGGAGACGATTCCGGCGGCGATCACCCGGGCGTTGGCGCTGGTCGTCGTCGTGTACACGGCGGTGGCGGCGGTGCTGCTGGTCGTGCTCGGGCCGGTCGACCTCGCCGCCTCCGCGCTGCCGCTGGCCGACGCGGCCCGCGGCCTGGGGCTGGAGCCGGTGGCGGTGCTGGTGCGCGTCGGCGCGGTCGTCGCGTGTCTGGGTGCGCTGCTCGGACTGCTCGCGGGCGTCTCGCGCACCATGCTCGCGATGGCGCGCCGCCGCGACCTGCCGCCGGCGTTGTCGCGGCTCGACGCGCGCCACGACGTGCCGGCGCTCGCGCAGGTGTGCGTCGCGGTCGCGGCCGCTGCCCTGGTGCTCGTCGCGGACCTGCGGCACGCGATCGGCTTCTCCTCCACCGGGGTGCTGCTGTACTACGCGATCGCCAACGCCTCCGCGTGGACGCAGTCGGCGGAGCATCGCCGCTGGTCGCGGGCAGTGCAGGGCGCCGGACTCGTCGGCTGCCTCGCGCTCGTGGCCACCCTCCCGTGGGAGTCGGTGCTGCTGGGGCTGCTGGTCGTCGCTCTCGGCGTCGGCGGCCGCGCGTGGCTGCGGCGGGGCGCCAGCGCGTAGGGGAGGCGCCGGCGCGAGCCTCGCTTCTCGGTGGGCTGGACCGATGCAACGGGTCTCAGCCCGGCAGCTGTTCGTGTCTCAGCCCGACAGCGAGCTGCGCCGGGTCAGCCGGGGGCCTCGCGGGAGTCGGGGTCGTCGCCCGAGCAGCCCGCCGCTGGTGGCCCCCACCGGTTCCGGAGGCGCGTCATGGGCACCGGCATGCGCCGCGGCCTGGACCGACGCGGCAGGCACTGGTGCGGCAGGCACCGAGGCGGCATGCGCGGCGGGTTCGAGCGGCTCGGCAGGCGGCGAAGGCTCGACGTCCTCGACGCCCTCGGGAACCGCGGCAATCGGGTCGGACTCGGCCTCGGCCTCCTCGCGTTCGCGCGCGCCGGCGACCGTCTCCGCGGCGGACGAGTTCCACCACCGCACCACGTTGCCGGTGAGCAGGAAGGCGGCGAGGGTGCCGCTCAGCACGGCGGCACCGACGAGCACGGGGTAGTCGAAGGCGGTGCGCACGTCGGCGCGCGGTAGCACGGCAACGCGGGTGTGCGGCAGCACCGCCGCGAGACCCAGCCCCCACAGCACGAGCGCGGCCGGGCTCAGCCGCGCGGTGGCGCGCATCAGCAGCCCGCCGCCGACCAGACCGAGCGCGCCGAGAGCGAGCCCGACGAGGTCGAGCGGCTCGAGCCGCAGCGGCCCGCCGACGGGGACGGCGGTGGCGACGAGCAACAGCAGACTGAGTCCGGCGCACGCCAGCCCGATGCCGAGCAGGCCGTCGGCGAGCCGGTTCGGCCCGCCCTGGCCGCCGAGTCCGCCCAGCCCGCGCAGGAGGTCGACGAGCACCCCGGCGCACAGTGCCAGGCCGGTCAGCAGCACGATGAGCCCGAGCGCCGGCGGGGTGCGCACGCCGGTGAGCAGGTCGGGCACCGCGGTGAGCAGCGGACCGACTCCGCCCGGCAGCGTGAGGAGCGCGTAGAGGCACACGCACAGGAGCAGCCCGCCGATGAGCGCGACGCCGAGCCGGATGATGAACCGGCCGGCGAGGTCACGGCTCGCCATCGTCAGGCCGACGCACCACTGCGCCAGGATCGCCAGCGGCGCCGAGCCGCCCCAGCCGATGCTGCCGGCCGCCACCGCGCTGACCCAGTACGCCGCGATCGCCGCGACGGCGAGGAGGCGCACGAGCAGGGCGCCACGCCGCCCGGAGTCGGTCCAGGCACCCGACGGCACAAGGAACAGTTCGAGCAGCGCGAGCGCGGTCGGCGCCCACAACCACAACGGCGCGTCGGGGCCGCCCATGTGCGCGACCGCGTCGATGCCGATGCCCCCCAGCAGTGTGCCGACAAGCCACGCGAGTGGTGTCATCACGGCCGCCAGTCTGACGCGTCGACGTCGACCTTCCTGGCAGACACGACGACTGGCCCCCACAGCGGCTGCGTGGACGAGGGCGGGCCCACCCCTGGGCCACCGCCCGCCGAGGTGACACCCTGGGGATCGTGCCCTACCCCGACATCCGCTTCTGCCGCCTGTGCGGCACTCCCACGCAGCAGCGCATCCCCCCGATGGAGGACCGGCTGCGGGCCGTGTGCCCCGCGTGCGATTACGTCGACTACATCAACCCGGCGAACGTCGTCGGCACCGTGCCGATCTGGCACGGGGAGCCGGACGGCCCGCGAATCCTGTTGTGCCTGCGCAACATCGAGCCCCGTCGCGGGTACTGGACGCTGCCCGCCGGGTTCTTGGAGTACGGCGAGACGGCCGAAGCCGGCGCAGCCCGCGAGACGATGGAGGAGGCGGGCGCCCGCGTCGAGATCGAGGGTCTGCACGCGGTCTACGACGTGGTGCACGCGGGGCAGGTGCACCTGTTCTACCGGGCGCGGCTGCTCGACCTTGACCTGGCACCCGGGCCGGAGACCATCGAGAACCGGCTCGTGCGGATCGAGGAGATCCCCTGGGGCGAGCTGGCGTTCCGCACGGTGCGCGCCGCGACCCGCGCGTGGGTCGACGACTACACCGCCGGCGAGCAGGTCATGCACACCGCCTCGATCACCCCGACGGGGTGAGGGTCGTGCCGCACAGCGATCTCGGCCGTGTCGAGGCGCTGCTCGTCGACATGGACGGCACCCTCGTCAACTCCGACGCCGCGGTCGAACGCCGATGGACCGCCTGGGCGCTCGCACACGACGTCGACCCGTCCGCGGTGATCGCCACGTGTCACGGCGAGGCCACCGGGGCGACCATGCGCCGGTTCCGCCCCGACCTGCCGGAGGCGACGATCGAGGCCGACGTGCAGGCGCACATGCGCGCGGAGACGTCCGACGTCGAGGGCGTCGTGACGGCCGTCGGGGCGGACGAGTTCCTCGCCGCCGTGGGCCGGCTCGGCCTGCCGTGGGCGGTCGTCACCAACGCCGACCGGGCGCTGGCGCTGGCCCGGTTGGGCGCCGCGGGCGTCGAGCCGCCGTCGCTGACGACGGTCGAGGAGGTGCCGGCGGGCAAGCCCGACCCCGCCTCCTACCGGCTGGCCGCCGATCGTCTCGGCGTGCCGATCGAACGCTGCCTCGTCGTGGAGGACAGCGGCTCCGGAGTCGCGGCCGGGCTGGCCGCCGGCGCGGTCGTCGCGGCGCTGGGCCGCGACGACGGCCACCTGCGGATCACCGACCTGCGCGAACTCGCCGACCTGCTGCTCGCCGCCCGCGGCTGAGGGCGGGAACCGGCCCGGCTGGCGAAGCCGACCCGACCGACCGATCAAGCCATTCCGGCCGGCCAAGCCTCGGGTCGTGGTCAGCCGGCGAGCTTGGCGGCCATGCCCTCGAGCTGGCCGAAGAGGGTGTCGAGCTCGCCGTCCCGGCGATCGAGCAGCGCGAGGCCGTCGTCGCCGAACTCGGTGAAACGCGACAGGGCGACCTGCTGGCGCACCCCGAACATGTGGAAGTTGGCGACGATCTGGCGCCAGTGCTCGACCGCGCGCACGCCGTTGTCGGCTCCGTAGGAGACGAAGGCGACCGGCTTGTGGGCCCACTCGGAGCCCAGGCTGTCGAAGGCGTTCTTGAAGGCGCCCGGCACGCCGTGGTTGTACTCGGGGGTGACGAAGATGTAGCCGTCGAGGGCGTCGATGGCCTGGCTCCAGGCCGTGACCTGCGGCGAGTCGTACTGCTTGTTGGCCGCGCCGGGCACGGTCGCGCTGGTCAGCAGCGGAACGTCGAAGTCGGCGAGTTCGAGGACCTCGTACTCCGCCTCCCGGCCCTGCGCCCGCTCCAGCACCCACTGCGCGACGGCGGTACCGGCCCGGCCCTCGCGGATCGACCCGACGATGATCCCGATCTTCATGTGCTCCAAACCCCTACTGCGATAAAGGTGACGTGTCATTTGTCGATGTCAGACTATCGCAGCGGAGCCCGGTCCCGTGACACTCGAGCCGCCGTGACACTCGAGCCGCCCGTGACACTCGAGCCGCCCGGAACACCGGGACACCAGGGCCCCCCGGAACACCAGGGCCACCTACCAGCGCACGGCGTACGGATCGTCGACGAGCTCGGCGCTGGGGCGAACCCCGGCGCCGAGGCGGTCCGCGGCCAGCAGTTCCGGCCCGAAGAGCAGGTCGGTGCGCTCCTGCAGGTCACCCAGCGGCACGCCGTGGATGAGGTACTCCTCGTCGAACGTCACCGGCTCCAAGCCGTCGAGCGATTGCGTGAGGATAAAGGCGCGGCAGCGCAGCTCACCGTCGACCCGGTAGGCGAGCACCTTCCAGAACGACAGCGGCACGCGCACCCCGCGATACTCCGGGTCGTCGGCGGCGAGCACGGGGCCGCCGAACGCGCTGACGCGTGGGAGCGCCGTGGCGCGCACGTACTCGGCGAGCGAGTTCTCCAGCAGCCCCCACTGACCCTCGCGCCCGGACTGGTTGAAGGAGTCCATCTGCGGAGTGATGTTCGGAAAGTAGAACGACTCGCGGTTGGCCCGCTCGACCTCGACATCGTCGGCGCCCCACAGCAGGTCGGCGCGGCGGGCGATGTGCCCGCGATCGAGGCGGTTGCGCGCATAGACGTCGTCAAGGGTCTGCGCCTCGGCGGGAATGCGGGGATCGGCGCGAAACGGGATCCCGGACCGACTCACGTCGTCTCCCTCGCGCAGGGTCTGCACGTCGATGTTCCAGGCCACCTGGCGCGCGAGGCGGCGCGTGCGCGACAGCATGACGGCGAAGTGCTCGTACGGCAGCCACGGCTGTCCGTGCAGCAGCACGGCGTCGTCGGAGTCCGAGCCGGGGCGGGGCTCGGCCGGGGCGAGGCGCGGCCCGAGGAAGCCGGGGTCGTAACCGCGCCCCAGCGGAGCGGCCCCCTCGTTCAGCTCCGAGGTGTTGGGCAGATCGATTGTGGCAGTAGCGCGCTCGTGCGTGACAGACTCATCGGAGGAGGCGTTCACGGCGAGCAGGTTAGCGGGACACGGCTCACTGGGGCAGCTGTCGGCGTTGGCGACTTGCGCGCTTCGGGACCCGGGGGCGTTTCCGGGATCGGACAGATCGGGATGAGCGGCGCACCAGTCCCCCCGAGTGGCGCCGATCACAACGCCCGTTCATGTCCGTTTGCGCGGAATCAGCTCAGAACCCAATCACTTATGCCATGCCCTGGACGCTTAGAGTTACTGAAAAGTAACCGATCGGGGAGATTTCTCCATCGAAAGGCTGAGCGAACTACGCCTCACACGCGCTCCGCGGGCGTTGCCACGCAGGCGCCGTCGAGCCCTCCCCGCGACGCAGGGACCAGTGGACGCAGCCCCTCGACGCACCGCACGTCCGGCCCACCCCTGTGCACCCGGCGTGGAACCCCATGCGCCAGGCCACGTCCCGGCTCCCGGAATCGGCATGCTGACTTCCCTGCGCGGCGCGACAGGCGTCGAGCGGCGCCCCGCGAGAGGACGGGAACGGCCGCCCGCCGGCGCCGCCCAGGCTCGCCCACAGGCCCTCGGCGGGCAGCTGCGCGAGACCGCCTCGAGCGCCCGGCCGCGGCCGCGAACCGCCTGTGGGGCGCGCCGGGAGGCCCCCACGCGAAGCCGGATAACCGCGTGCGCGTTAACCGCGTAGATGCCCGATCGGACAAGGCCGCGTGGCGTCGACCATCCCGGAATATTCCGGGGATGGTCGACGGGCTCGATTGAAAGACACCGTAATTCGGAGCATTCTGAGCTCCCTGTGGCGATGGTCAGGAGGCCTGATCCGTCGCTCGCGGACGCCGGCGCGCGGCGGGACGTCCGCGCGGAAGCGTCTCCGGCTCCGCCACGTACTGGCGGAAGGTGTCACTGGGGCGGAACCGCGGCACCGCCACGGGAGGAATCGGCACGTCGGCATTGGTGCGCGGGTTGCGACCCCGGCGGGCCGAGCGGTTCGCGCGCTCGAACACCCCGAAGCCGTGGACGCGCACATCCTTTCCGTCAGCGACCCACCGGATGATCAAATCCGTCAGGGTCTCGACCGCCAATTCGGCCTGTCGCTTGCTCCCCAGTCGCAATGCCAGTTCGTCAACAAGATCCGTCTTGTTCACCGGCCCACCTCCGATCGCGTTGCGCCACAACGTAGGTCAAATGTTGGTAAAGCGCTCGCGTGTGGGTCGGGCACAGCCGGGCATTTACGGATGTCCGGTTTCAGTGTCCGGAGACGAGTCGGACGTGACCCCACGCCCGACCATGTCACCCGGCGCATCGCGCGCCCAGGCATCTTCAGCGTAGCCAGTCGCCCCGCCTCAGGCTCCTTCTCACAGCGAGGCGCACTGGCCTTCCTTGTTGCCGTTGACGCGGTTGCCCGAGCCGCTCGGAGCCGGTGTGTTGCCCTCGCACTGCAGGTTGCCGTCGATGGTGTTGCCGGTGAAACGCTGAGCGCCGGTGTTGCGCTCGGCCTGGAGATCGCCGTCGATGCGCACGCGCTCGACGGTCGCGGCGTCGCCGGCCTCGAGTTGGATGTTGCCGTCGACCTGCCCGCCGGAGACGGTGACGGCGGCGTGCCCCTGCCCCTGCACGTCGCCGTCGATGCGGGCGTCGACGAGGCGCACGGTGCCACCGGAGGCCACCTTGACGTCGCCGTCGACGCGGGTGCCCTCGAGCACGCACGTGGCGCCGGACGCGACCGTGATGTCGCGGGTGATGGTCAGCGCGCCGACGGTGCTCGCGCAGGCTCCCCCGGCGAACTCGGTGTCGGTCGGCTGGTCGGTCGGCTGGGCGGTCGGGTCGGTGGCGGTGCCCGGTTGCTGGGTGGCGTCTCCCGGCGGCGGAGCCTGGTCGGTCGCGCCGGTGGCTTCCGGCGTCGGCGTCGGGGAGGCGGGGTTCGGCGGGGCGGGCGCTTCAGGCGCGGCGGGCTGCTCCGCCCCGTTGCCGCAGCCGGCGATCGCGAGCCCGATCGCGAGGGTGGCGGTCAGCGGGAGGGACCTGGCGAAACGGACAGATCGTGTCATCATGTCTCGACGGTAGGGCGCCGCGGGAGGGTCTGCGAGCCGCACATGTCGTCGTGCAATCTCGGGCGGCTTCGGCCCGATTCGCTGGTCGGGATGTCATGCTCGGCCGATAGGTGCGCATCACAGATCGGTCACCCGCTATTGCCGGGGCGGTCGGCCTGGGGGCAAGCTTGCGATTCACCTCTGGTGCACGGCGAAGGAGGCGGTCATGAGTGAAGATGCACGTCACAGCGAGGAATCCGCGGGGCAGGACGTCGAGATCGCGCCGCTGGAATCGCGCGGAACGCTGTGTGGCTTTCTGCTGCTGGGCCGGTGGCCGGAGAACACCGTCGAGTGGGCGAAGTTCCTCGTGCTCGCCGTGCGGATGGCGGCCGTGCCCGGGTTGCTGCCGACGAGCACGGTGTACGCGGTGCACGACGAGCTGACCGACCGGCCGCATCCCAAGGCGGTCGGCATCATCACCGCCGCCGGCCAGGTCGTCGGCAAAGACGCGCTGAAGCCGGGCGCGCTCGCGGCGCCGCGGCCGCACGGTCTCGTCGTGCTGCACCCGCCGTCGCACACGATCCCGTCGGACCCGGGGTTCGACACCGCCTCCGGGTGCGTGTTCCTGCCGGGCCTGCCGCACCTGGGCCTGGACCACCGGGCGGCGTGGGCGCAGGCCGCCGTCGACGGCACCGTCACCCAGCTCGTCAGCCGCGGCCGCATCGACCCCCTCACCGACGCCGACACCGCCGCCCTCTCCGCCTTCATCGCCGCCTGACAACCTCCCGAACGACCCGCGAACGACCCCGCCAACGTCCCCGAACACACCCGCCAACGTCCCTGAAAACTGCGTGTCGTGGTGAGAACTGCTGTTCGTGTCGCAGTCCTGACCGCGACACGCAGTTTCGAGCGAGGGGTCGAGGGCCCCGCCTACGGTGGGGGCATGAGCGACACAACGACCCTTTTCGCCGAGGGCCTCGACCTGGTGAGCGAGCAGGTGGAGGCGACCACCGACTGGCGGGCCGCCTCTCCGTGTGAGCTGTGGACCGCCCTCGACGTGCTGGCCCACGTGACCGGCACCGTGCAGAAGGCGCTGACGGCCATGGGAGGCGGTGACTACGCCGGCACGCCCGCCGACGCCGCGGGCGACGGCGGCGAGGCCGAGACCGTGGCCCGCTGGCACGACACCGCCGCCCGCGCCGCGGACGCGATCATCAGCGCCGACCCCAGCCAGGTGGTGTCCTCGCCGCGCGGCGAGCTGCCGTTGCCGCAGGCCCTCGCGCTGCCCATCGCCGACCTCGCCGTGCACGCCTGGGATCTGGCCGCCTCCAGCGGACGCGCCCTCGATCTGCCCGACGAGCTGCTCGCCCACGTCGAGAACCTCGTGCGCAGCATCCCCGAGGAGCAGCTGCGGTCAGGGCCGTTCGGGCCCGCCGTCGAGCCGCCGCCCGGCGCGAGCGAGACCGACCGGCTCATGGCCTACCTCGGGCGCACCCGGGCCTGAGCGCCGAGCACGTCGAGTGCCGGGCCGGCGCCCGGCCGCCCTGAAGAAGGCCGCTAGCGAGCGGCCCGCAGCCCCGCCCGGGCGGCGCGGTGCACGGCCTCCCCGAGCCGGGTGGTGCGGGCCGAGCCGAGGCGCCAGCTCTGCCAGGCCAGGTGCACGTCGAGGTGCTCGCGCGCGCCGCCGAGGCGGGTGAGGGCGCCCGTGGCCAGGGCGTCGCCGAGCTGCGCCTCCGGCAGCAGCGCCCAGCCCAGCCCGCGGCGCACCGCGAACGCGAACGCCTGCGACGACGGGATGCGGTGCTCCGTGTGCGCCGCGGCCACGCCGTGCCGGGCGAGCAGCCGGTGCTGCAGGTCGTCGCGGTCGCTGAAGCGCACCATCGGTAGCGCAGCCCAGTCGGGGTCGCCCGCCCGCTGCCCGTGCCGGTCGAGCAGTTCCGGTGTGCACACCGGCAGGTAGCGCATGACCCCGAGCGGCTCGACCGTGCAGCCGGGCACCGGCGCGGGATCGGAGGTCACCGCGCCCACCGTCTCCCCGGTGCGCAGGTGCGCGGTGCCGTGGTCCTCGACCTCGATGAGCAGCTCGAGCATGCAGTCGTCCCACGTCGCCGCCTCCGCGAGCACGGCGGCGAACCACGTGGCGAGCGAGTCGGCGTTGACGACCACCGGCAGCCGGCGCCGGCCCGCGCCGTCGGGGTCGAGCTGGGCCGACGCGTCGGCCGCCAGCTCGGCGACCTGCCGCGCCAGCCGCAGCAACACCTCCCCGTCGGGCGTCGCCACGCACGGGCTGGTGCGCACGACGAGCACCCGCGACCACGCCCGCTCGAGGGCCTTGACCCGCTGGCTCACCGCCGACGGCGTGATGCGCAGCTCCCGCGCCGCCGCCTCGAAGGAGCCGGTGTCGACGACCGCCACGAGCGCCGCCAGCTGATCCGGATGCATGAAGAGATTCTAACGAATCCCAAGAATCATTCGCTGGCCTTCACAGCATGGCGGGCCTAGCGTCGAAGCCGTGCTCACCTCGGTCCTGCCTACGGCCGCCGCCGGATTCGCCACCGGCGGCTCGCTGATCCTCGCCATCGGCGCCCAGAACGCCTACGTGCTGCGGCAGGGGCTGCGCCGGGAGTTCATCGGCCTCGTCATCGCGATCTGCGCGATCAGCGACGCGATCCTCGTCAGCGTCGGGGTCGCCGGCATCGGCGCCATCAGCACCCTGCACCCGGCCGCGCTGACCGGCCTGCGCTACGCCGGCGCGCTCTACCTCGCCTGGTTCGGGGTGCGCAGCCTGCTCTCGGCGCGCCGCTCCAGCGGCCTGCACGCCGGGGAGACGGTGGCCGCCGGCTCCGTCGTCGCGACGACGCTCGCGCTGACCTGGTTCAACCCGCACGTCTACCTCGACACCGTGCTGATGCTCGGCAGCATCGCAAATCAGCACGGCCCGCAGGAGCGCTGGTGGTTCGGCGGCGGCGCGATGGTCGCGAGCCTCGTGTGGTTCACCGCCCTCGGTCTCGGCGCCCGGGCCCTCGCGCCGCGCCTGGCGCACCCGCGCACCTGGCAGATCATCGACGTCGTCGTCGGCGTGACGATGCTGACGATCGCCGCGCTGCTGGCGCTCGGCGGCTGAGCGCCGGGGGCCGCTGAGCCTTGATGCCCCGAGATCCGGGAGCGCGGGAGCCCCGAGAGCCCCGGCGCCGACCGCCTAGGGTGGGCCCATGGCGACGATGCCCGACCTCATCCGGCTCTGGGACGACACGGCCACCGCGACGCTGGCGGTCGCCCGCGGCCTGGGCGACGACGACTGGAGCCGCCCGACCGCCCTGCCCGGCTGGACCGTGCGCGACCTCGTGGCCCACCTCGCCCACCTGGAGAGCGAGGCCGCCGTCCTCCCCCAGCCCGCGGGCGGCACCGTCGAGGTCAGCCCTTCGCGGCGCAACGGGCCGATGCCCACCGAGGTCACGCACGCCGGGGTCACCGCCCGCCGTGACGCCAGCCCGGCCGCCCTGCTCGAGGAGTTCGCGGCCGCCTGCGCCGCCCGCCCCGACGCGCTCGCCGACCTCGACCTTTCCGACCCGAAGGCCACCGCCCCCGGCCTGGCCGGCGCCCTCGACTGGGACCTGCGCACCTGGCTGACGAACCGGCCCATCGACCTGTGGATGCACGCGCAAGACCTGCGCCGGGCCGTCGGAGCCGGTGTCGAGACCGAGTCGGCCGGCGCCGCGCACGTCGCCGGCGTGTTCGCCCGGGCGTTCCCGATCGCGTTGCGGCGGCTGCCGCCGGGCACCACCGTCGTCCTACGCGTCGACGGACCGCAGGGCCGCGTGCTCGCCGCGCGCGTCGGCGACGACGGCCGGGCCGCCCCCGTCGAGCCGCCCGAGCCCGGCTCCCGCCAGGCGTCCGACGGCGCCACCGAGCCCGACACCGAGCAATCCGAAGCCCACTCCCCCGTGGTCACGCTCGCGACCGACGACGTGACCTGGCTGCTGCTCGCCTCCGGACGGCTCGCCCCGCAGCACGCGGACGTGCGCGTCGAGCCCGACTCCGGGCCGGCCCGGGAGACAGCCGATCGGGTGCTGCGGCAGCTCAACGTCGTGCCGTAACCCGCGCCGAGACCGCCGCCGAGCCAGCGAACCCGGCCAACCGCGGCCGACCCCAGCGAGCCGCTACCGCGCGACGCCGCGCAGGAACCGCTCGAGCAGCGGTCCGGCGGTGCCGGAACCGCTCTTCCCGTCCTCGACGAAGACGGAGACGGCGAGGTCGCCCTGCACGCCGATCATCCACGCGCGGGTGCGCGGCGGGTCCTCGGTGCCGTACTCGGCGGTGCCGGTCTTGGCGAGCACCGGCTCCCCGGGCACGTCGCGCAGGAACGACGCGGTGCCGCCCGCGACGACGCCGCGCATGATCGAGGCCAGTTCCGGCCCGCTCGGCACCGGCGGTCCCGACGGGGTCGGTGACGGAGACGGCGAGGGCGACCCGGTCGCGGTCGCTCCGGGGCTGACCGTCGGCGCCGGCCCCTCGGCCTCCTCCGCCTCCTCGGCAGGCAGCATGAGCACCGGCGTCACCGTGTGCATCGCGCCGACCGAGGCTGCGACGGTGGCCATGCCCAGCGGGGAGGCGAGCACGTGGCCCTGGCCGATGAGACCGGCTCCGTGCTGGGTGGAGTTGACGTCGGTCGGGAACTGACCGAGGTAGGCGAGCGTCCCCAGCGACGGCTCGGCGAGCAGGCCGAGCGCGGTGGCGGCGGCGGTCATCGCCTGCGGGGTCGCGACGTCGGCGGCGTTGATGAGCGCGGTGTTGCACGACTCGGCGATGGCGGTGCGCAGCGGGATCGTGCCGAGCCGGTACGGCGGGTAGTCGCTGTAGTTGCGAAACGGCCACCCGCCGGCGGTCGCCGTCGGGGTGCAGTGCACCGGGGAGTCGGGCGTCATGCCGCTGGCGAGCAGCGCCTCGGCGGTGACCATCTTGAACGTCGAGCCGGGCGAGTACTGCCCCAGCGTCGCCGTCGAATAGCCCTGGCTGCCGGGGCCGCTCGCCGCCGCGAGCACGTGCCCGTCGCTGGGGCGGATCGCGACGATCGCCGACGCCGGCCCCACCGCGGCGAGCACCCGCTCGGCAACCTCCTGCACGCGCCGGTCGAGACTGACCCGCACATCGGTGCCGTCGACGGGGTCGACGCGGTGCAACTCGCGCGCCGAGGTGTGGCTGCCGGCGCCGCCGTCACCGGCCCCGCCGGTGGCTCCGTCGCCGTCGTCGACGGCACGCACGGCGTAGCCGACCGCGCCCGACAGCGTCGCGTCCTGCGCGGCCTGCAACCCGGACAGGCCGGTCGTGTCGCCCTCGTGCACCCGGCCGCCGGAGGCGTCGGCCACCTTCTTGGTCGCGGGGCCGACCCTGCCGAGCAGCGGCCGGGCCAGCGGCTCCTGCGGGTCGAAGACCTCGTCCCCGACGCCGAGCACGCGACCGCGCTGGCCCTGCAGGCGCTCGGCGCTCAACCGCTCGGTCGCGCCCAATCCCGGAGCCAGCACGGCCGGGTCCCACGCGAGCCGCCAGCCGTCGTCGGTCCAGTCGAGGTGGGCGGTGGTGCGGTAGGTCCACGGCGGCTTGTCGGCCTGCACCCGCCACGTGTGCCGCAGCCCGATCTGGGCGACGTCGCCGCCGTTCGTGAGGTCGACGCCGTCGGCGGCCACCTCGTGCGGGATCGACCCCATGCCCGCCAGCACGCGCGACAGGTCGTCGGGCGGCTCGACGACACCGGCTCCGGCACCGTCGGGGACCCGTCCCGCGGTCAGCGCCGCGGCCACCGCCTGCGCGTCGGCCCGGGCCTGGGACACCCGCTCGGCGAACCGGCCCGACACCCACCAGCCGCCCGCGGCGATGGCCACCGCCAGCGCGATGCCGAGGATGCCCGCCCAGACCTTGTTCACGGGGTCAATCTTGACGGATGGCCGCCGCCCACTCGTCGGCACGCCGACTCCGGCGGCCCTGACCAGCGGGCCGGCGGCGCATTCGGCGCCGTGGCCGGGGCGGGGAGCCGACCCCGCCGCGAGCGACCCGCTACGCGACGAGCGCGACGGCGAGCACCATCGGCAGCGACACCATGGAGGCGATGATCGTCACCATCGTCAGGGTCTTCAGCGCCCCCTGGGTCGACAGGCCGAGCAGCGCCTTGAACATCCAGAAGAAGTTGCTGTTGACCTGCAGCGCGAACAGCGAACCCGAGGCGATCGCCAGGCCGATCGCGACCGGCGCGACGTCGATCGAGTGCAGCACGGGCGCGATGATGCCGCCCGCGGTGATCGCCGCCACCGACACCGACCCGATGGCCAGGTGCAGCACGGCGGCGATGAACCACGCGAGCAGGATGCTGATGATCAGCGGCGCGCCGGCGTCGGCGGAGAACAGGTCGGCGAGGGTCTTGTCGAGGCCGGTGGCCTCGATGACCGCGCCCAGCGAGCCACCGACTCCGGTGATGAGGAGGATCTCACCGGTCGTGTGGAAGCCCTCGGACATCGCCTCGCCGGTGCCCTCGGCTCCGATCGCGCGGCGCGCCATGACGTAGGCGCCGAGCAGACCGACGAACAGCGCGACGTTGGCGTTGCCGAGGAAGTCGATGAACGGGTTGGTGAACTCGAACAGTTCGGCGAAGGCGCCGAACCCGATCATGAGCAGCGGCACGACGATCGGCAGCATCGAGATCAGCAGCGACGGAGTGTGCCCCTCGTCGCCCGCCGCCGCGGCCTCGGCGGCCTTGGCCTCCTGCTCGAGCATCGCCTCGTCGGGCTCCTCGTCGACCTCGGGCTTCCAGTACCGCGTGCGCAGCATCATCCGGAAGATGAACACCGTGAGCAGGGCCGCCACCGGGCCGATGACGATGCCGAACAGCAGCCACGTGCCGAGCGGGATGCCGAGCAGTCCGGCGATCGAGATCGCGGCCAGGCCGGGGATGACGAACACGTAGCCGCAGAAGATGCCGGTGCCCAGCGCGCCCGCCATGAGCGGCAGCCCGCGGTCGCCGATGTGCGGGGCGGTCGAGCGGGCCACCGGGGAGGCGAGCACCACCTGCACGTCGACGTAGATCGAGGGGAAGATCGTCGACATCGCCACGGCCATCGCGTACGGCAGCTTGCCCGCGGCCACCGCTTTCAGCAGCGCCCGCACCATCGCGCGGAACGCGCCGGTGGCGTAGAGGAGTGAGCCGATGAGCACTCCGAACCCGATGAGAAGACCGACTTTCGCCATGATCTCCCCGAAGCCCGCGGTGATCGCTTCGACCGTCTCCACGAAACCCACCCCGGAGGCGAGCCCCAGGTACAAACAGGCCGTGACCAGCGAGATCACGGGATCGACCTTGAAGCGGATGATGAGCAGAACAACCAGGACGATGGCGATAGCGGTGTGTAGTGCGACCACGAGCAGACTCCCCTCACACGCGTGAGCGGGCCACCCGCTCCATCGAGGCATGTCTGCGAAATGTAGCGCTCCTGAGCACTCATTCAGTGGGGTAATAGCCCAAGATGTATCTTCCTCATCCCTCGCGCCGGCCCGGCATCTGCCCGGGCAGAGTCGCCGCGCTTCTACCTACGCTGAGGCGAAGACCGCTCGCCTGCTCATCGTCCATCACTCCCCGTCGGCGTCGATGCGCGAGCTCACGGAGGCGGTGACCACCGGAGCCGGTGACGACCTCATCGAGGGCGTCGAGGTCGTCGTGCGGCCGGCGCTGGAGGCCGACGCCGACGACGTGCTCGCCGCCGACGCCGTGCTGCTGGGCACCCCCGCGAACTTCGGGTACATGTCCGGGGCGCTCAAGCACTTCTTCGACTCCACGTTCCTGCGCATCGGCGGCGCTCTCGGCGACGACGGCGGCGCCGCCGATTCCGGCTCGGGCGGCTCTGCCAGGGCGACCCCGTACGGCCTGTACGTGCACGGCCGGTACGACACGACGGGCGCGGTCCGCTCGGTGCAGACGATCGCGGGGGCGTTGCCGTGGCGGCAGGGGTTCGACGTGCTCGAGGTGCTCGGCGACGTCACCGACTCCCACCGGGAGGCCGCCTATGAACTCGGCGGCACGCTCGCCGCGCTCGCGCTCGAGTAGCCGGAGCAGCGGCCGGCCCGGCCGTCGGAGCCCTTAGTAGCGCGCAACGCGCCACCCGGGCTCGGCGCGCAGTTGCGCCTCCAGCGACAGGGGTCCGACGAACAGGGCGGCGGCCCACACGTCGGACCACAACACCGACGGGCCCCACACGCTGACGCTGCCCGTCCACGGCACGGGCTCACCGGTGGCTGGGTCGAGCAGGTGCGCCCCGCGGGCGGCGGTGCCGGAATGGCCAACCCGCCGTAAGTCAGCTCGACGACTCGGGCGACGCGCCCGGGCACGTGCGGGTCCTCGACGGCCAGCCGCCACGGCCGGTCGGCCGCGCCGCCCTCGCGGCCGCCGACCGCGATGTCGCCGCCGGCGTTGAGGCAGAACGTGAGTCCCTCGCCGACGCCGGCGAGTTCGGCGAGCACGGTGGCGGCCCGCTCGATGGCCCAGCCCTTGACGAGCCCGGTCGGCTCGATGAGCAGCTGCCCGGCTGACTCCGGGTCGGAGCCGGGCGCCGGCCACAGCCAGCGGAACGCGCCCTCGGTGCACCGGGACGCCTCCTCGCACAGCGCGAAGACCTCCTCCATCGCGTCGGCCGCCGCCGGGTCGTCGATGCGCAGGTCGGTGACGGTCAGCTCGCCGCGGCGAATCCGCGACAGCGGGCTGTCGGGCTCCCACAGGCTGAACGTCTCGTCGACCCAGACCAACTCGGCGAACGCGGTCTCGACGATCGCCTCGACGCGATGCTGCCAGCGGGGGTCGCGGGCCTGCGGGCCGCGCACGTGGATGCTGATCGGCATGCCCATGATCTGGCGCACGAACGCGCGCTTGTCGGGGGCTCCGGCCGGGACGGGAGCCGGTGTCGAGACCGGGGCCGACCAGGCCGCGGCGGGCACCGTCGTCGGGTCGGTCGGGCCGGCAGCAGCCACCGGGCGCACGGGGATCTCCATCGTCGCGCTCATCACAGGTTCGCCTGGTCGAGCGCGGACTGCAGCGAGGTGATGTAGCCCTGGCTGGTGAAGGTGGCGCCGGAGACGCTGTCGATGGTCGCGCCCTGAGCCTGCACGGTCTCGTCCTCCAGCACCGGCACCGCGCGGCTGTTGATCATCGCGTCGTGCCCGTCGGTGTTCGGGTACTCGACCGCGGTGGCCGCCGTGATCTTGCCCCCGGAGACGGTGATCTGCACCTGCACCGGCCCGTACCGCGTGTCGACGGCCTCGCCGGTGTAGGTCTGCTCCGAGCTGCTCGACGAACTCGAGCCCGTCGAGCCCGTCGAGCCGGTCGACCCCGTCGAGCCGCTCGAACCGGTGCCGCCGGCCGCGGAGGCCGAGCCCGACCCGGAGGCGGCGCTCGGGGAGCTCGCGGAGGCGGTGCCGGTGGCGGCGGTGCCGGCGGCGGCGTTGTTGCCGGCGTCGAAGCCGAAGGCGAGCATCGCGATCGACGGCGTGCTCATTCCCACGAACACGTTGCGCTTGAGGCGTTTGTCGGACATTGCTGTTCTCCTGAAGAGTCGGTCGAAAGGTCGGGTCGCCGTCAGTAGGCGAAGCGTTCGAGGTGCACGTGGTCGGCGTCGACGCCGAGGTCGGCGAGGGCTGCGGTGACGCGGTCCATCCACTCGGGGGCGCCGCACACGTAGACGTCGGCGTCGCGGATGTCGGGCGCGAGGGTGAGGATCGCCTCGGCGTCGCCGAGCTGCGCGGCCCACTCCTGCGGGAGCCAGGAGTCCCGCCCGGTGGCGCGGTGGCCGGCGACCAGCCGCAGCTGCGCGCCGCGGTCGGCGGCGGCCCGGCTCACCTCGGGCAGCAGCGGCACGTCGTCGCCGGCGCCGGCGCGGTAGACGAGGGTCACGTCACCCGGAGCCTGTTCCAGGCCCTCGAGCAGCGACTTCATCGGCGCGACCCCGATGCCTCCGGCGAAGAGCACGACGCGGCGGCGGGTGCGCACGCCGGGGTGCATGCGGCCGTAGGGGCCCTCGATGGCGACCCGGGTGCCCGGCTCCAGGTCGGCCAGTTCGCGGCTGCCGTCGCCGACGGCGGCGACGCTGATCTGCAGCGTGCGGCCGTCGGGCGCGGCCGACAGCGAGTAGGGGTGGGCGCGAGTCCACCCCGGCCGACCGAGGAAGCGCCACTGGAAGAACTGCCCGGCCTGCGCGTGCAGCCGGTCGAGGCGGCGGCCGGTCATCGTCACGGTCGTGACGGCGCCTCGGGTGCGCACGCCGGTCACGACGAGGCGGTGGCGGCGGGTGCGGTACAGCGGCACGAGCACCCGGAAGAGCAGCATCGAGCCGGCCGCGGCGATCCACAGCGCCCACCAGTAGGCGGAGGCGACCGGCGAGTTCTCGAAGTCGGTGCCGCTCCACAGCTGGTGCGGCACGGCGAAGAACACGCCGAGGTAGGCGTACAGGTGCAGCAGGTGCCACGTCTCGTAGCGCAGCCGCGAGCGCACGGCGCGCACCGAGGTGACCAGCACGAGCAGCAGGCAGGCGGTGCCGAGCGCGGCCATGAGCATGCCGGGCCAGGTCCAGATCATCGTCCACAGCGTGGAGAGGACGGTGCTCGTCGAGCCGGCCTCGCCGGCGACGGAGAGCGCGATGTGGGCGCCCATGAGCGTGACCGAGCTGATGCCGAGTTCGGCGTGCGCTCGGGCCAGGTCGTCCTGGCCGAAGACGCGCTCCACGAACGGGATCCGCGCCATGAGCAGCGTCTGGATGAGCAGCAGGTCGGAGGCCAACAGGGCGGTGAGCCGGCCGGAGGTGCTCAGCACGTCCCACACGGTTGTCAGCCCGACCAGGCCGCCACCGGCCAGCCACAGGGTGACGACGACGAGCAGGCTGGCCCACACCAGGGCCTGACAGGCCACCGGCCACCAGGCCGGCACGTCGTGCGAGCGCGGGCCGTCGAGGTGAGACGGCGGGGCCGGGGTGAGGACCGGGCGGTCGGTCGGCCGCGTCCGGGTCTGCGTATCTGACATGCCTACAGGCTCCGACCGGCCGCTATGCCGGCCCTACCGCGAAGCTATGCGGTTCCTGTGTACCCGTCGCCGCCCGGCACGTCACGTCCGTCAGTGACCGACCCCGCGCCCGAGCCTCGTCCGCGCTGGAGCGCCGCCCCAGCGGCGGCTGAAGACGAAGTCGGCTGACACACTCCTCACCTGGGCCGCGGAACGGCGGCATCACCGCAGGTCACGCGCAGGCTCCGGGCGCCGCGATCGGAGTATGTCAGCGATTCTCGTCTCCAGGCCTCGGGTGACACCCGGAAGCTCGGGCGAGGGGCCGGGCGACGTGCCCTAATTGACCGGGCTCGCGCCCAGGGTGACGGTCGTGGTGTGCGACCGGCCCGCTGCGTCGGTCCACGCGACCGTCACCTGCTCGCCGGGCTCGTGGGCGGACACGGCCTCCTTGAGGGCGGAGGCGTCGGCCACCTCGGTGTCGCCGATGGCGGTGATGCGGGCGCCCGCGGTGATGCCCGCGGCGCGCGCCGGGCTGTCGTCGGCGAAGTCGGCGACGACCACTCCGCCGCTGCCGCGCTGTGAGGAGACGGTGACGCCGAGCGCCCCAGTGGGCCCGACCCGCACGGTGCCGCTGTCGTGCCCGCCGCGGATCACGCCGACGATCGACTCGGCACGCTCGATGGGGATCGCGTATCCGTCGGGGTTGCTGCCCGTCGACGCGGCGGTCGTCATGCCGACCATCTCGCCGGCGTCGTCCAGCAGCGGCCCGCCGGAGTAGCCGCGGATCACGTCGGCGTCGGTGCGAATGAGGTTGCTCAGCTTGGAGGAGGTCATCGACATGAGGCTGTCGCCGACCTCGATCGAGTCGTCGGTGGCGGTGACGGTGCCGGAGACCTGGTAGAGCCGGTCGGAGCCGGAGGGGTTGCCGTAGGCGGTGACGGCTTCGCCCACCGAGACGCCGTCGGTGTCCATTCGCATCGTCGTCAGCCCGGAGGCGCCCTGCAGCTGCAGCAGCGCGACGTCGTGGGTCTTGTCGGCGCCGAGCACCGTGGCCTCGTAACTGTCTCCGGTGTCGGCGACGGTGACCTGCACGTTCGTCGACTCCTCGACCACGTGGTAGTTGGTCAACACCTGGCCGTCGGCGGTGAGGATCGTGCCGGTGCCGGCCGACTCCCCCTGCGCGAGCGTGGAGGTGATGAGCACGACGCCGGGCGCCGAGTCGACCCGCGCGCCGAGCCGCGCGTTGGCCTGCTCGGCGGGCCCGCCGGAACCCGGGTCACCCCAGGCGGGAGGCGACGCAGGGTCGGAGCCGCCCGATCCACCGGAGATGTCGGGGTGCCCCGGGGGCAGACCGGGCACGCGACCACTGGAGCCGTTGGAACCCTCGGAACCCGAGCCGCCCTCGTCGGAACGGTCGAGGAACGGCAGCCAGCGCCCGAGGTCGAAGGGAGAATCCTGCGAGTCGGCCTGCTGACCGATGGTGGCGCCCTCGCCCGGGGCGGCGAGGGAGGAGGGGGCGAGGGCTGCGGCGGGGGCCGCGAGCGCGACGACCACGGCGACGGCACCCCAATACCGCGCCCGCGGGCGCCTGTGCTGGATGCGACGCGACACTTCTCCTCCTGAGGCTGCTGCACGACGGGCACGGTCGGCCTGTGAACCGCAGTTCACCGGAGGCGGGTGTGTCGGAAATCTGTCTAACCTGTGCTGAGCCTGTGCCCTGCACGGTTGACTCGTCCTTGACTGGCCCTTGACTCGCCCCCCGGAATGTTCCATCGTCCTCCGAAATCGTCGATAACGCGAGACAGTGAGTGATACGGCTTACACACGAGGGCGTGCCGGCACGGCGATGTCAGCCTCGTCCGCGAGCGGTATTCGAAGGACGCCACCATGGCCGAGCTGCTGCTTTTCCATCACGGACACGGATTGACCGAGGGTGTGCGGCAATTCGCGCACACCGCGCGGGAGGCGGGGCACACCGTGCACACCCCCGACCTGTTCGAGGGTCGGGTGTTCGACGACCTGTCCGAGGGCATGGCCTATGTCGACAACATCGGGCTGCGGGCGGTGCTGCAGCGCGGCGCGGTCGCCGCGCGCGAGGTGTCGCCGGCCGTCGTCTACGCGGGTTTCTCCCTCGGGGTGTTGCCGGCGCAGCAGCTGGCGCAGACCCGTCCCGGCGCCCGCGGCGCTCTGCTGTTCCACTCGTGCGTGCCGGCGGCGACGTTCGGAGCCTGGCCGGCCGGGGTGCCGACGCAGGTGCACGCGATGGAGGACGACCCGTGGTTCGTCGGCGACGGCGACATCGACGCCGCCCGCAACCTGCTGGCCGTCAGCCCCCGCGCCGCGCTCTTCCTCTACCCCGGCGCCGGTCACCTGTTCGCCGACCCCGGGCTGCCCGACTACGACGAGGCCGCCGCCGAGCAGCTGACCCGCCGCGCCCTCGGTCTCCTCGCCGCCGTCGACCTGTGCGACCGCAGCGGGTGAGTCGCGCACACGGCGGGTGCGGCGGCGCTGCGGGCGCGCGGTCGGCGGACTAGCATTACGGCCCGTGACCGACTCCCCCACGAGCGACTCGCGGCGCTCGTCCACCTCCGATGCCTCGGCCGACACGTCGCTGCCGACTCCGCCGGACACCGGCTCCGCGGGGCTGCTGACGGTGCTCATCGCCCTGGCCGCCAACGCGCTCATCGCGGTGGCCAAGACGGTGGCCGCGGCGATCACCGGGTCGGCGTCGATGGTCGCGGAGGCGGCGCACTCCTGGGCGGACACCGGCAACGAGGTCTTCTTGCTCGTCGCCGAACGCCGCAGCGAGATGCCCGCCGACGACGCGCACCCGTTCGGCTACGGCCGGGCCGCCTACGTCTGGGCGATGGTCGCCGCGTTCGGGCTGTTCACGGCGGGGTCGGTGCTGTCGATCAGCCACGGCATCGGCCAGTTGAACGCCCCGGAGGCGGAGACCAACTACCTCGTCGCCTACCTCGTGCTCGCCATCGCGTTCGTGTTGGAGGGCACCTCGTTTCTGCAGGCCGTGCGGCAGACCCGCCACCAGGCCCGGCACTACGGAATGCGTCCGCTGCGGTTCGTCATGAACACCTCCGAGACCACGCTGCGAGCCGTGTTCTTCGAGGACTTCTCCGCGCTCATCGGCATCCTGCTCGCCGGCGGCGGCATCCTCGCGCACGAGCTCACCGGCAACGCGATGTACGACGCGATCGGCTCGATCCTCGTCGGCGTGCTGCTCGGGGTCGTCGCCCTCATCCTCATCATGCGCAACGCGCAGTTCCTCGTCGGCCAGGCCGCCCGGCCCGCGCTGCGCCGGCAGGTGCTGCAGTCGCTGCGCTCGCACCCCGACGTCGACCGCGTGACGTTCCTGCACCTGGAGTGGGTGGGGCCCTCGAAGCTGTTCATGGTCGCGGCCGTCGACCTCTCCTCCGACGACCGGGAGTCGGTGCTGGCCGTGCGCCTGGAGGAGCTCGAGGATCAGCTCAACGGGCACGATCTCATCGAGCGCTGCATCCTCACCCTCACCGGCCCCGGCGAGAAGGACGTCACGGCCTGAGCGGGTGCGCCCGCCGCGGCCCCCCACCGGTCTCGTCGGCGCGGCCCGCCTCGAGCGCCGCGATCACCTCGTCGAGCCGCTCCTTCGTCTCGCGCCAGCGGGCGGCGTCCCAGACGACGTCGGGGTCGAGCTCGAGGTGCGCGAGCAGCACCCCGACCAGGTGCAGGGCGGGCAGCGTCCAGTCGGCCGGCCGCGACGACCCGAACGGCGCGAGCCGGATCGGGGCGGGATCGGGGCCGGCCGCGGCGGTGACGAGCAGCCCGGTCATCATCGCCCCGGAGGCCGAGGCCATGATCGTGAACCCCTCCGGCGCGGTCAGCGGCGCGACGAGCCGGTAACCGAGCAGCCCGGGCAGGCGCGCGTAGACCTGCGCGCGGTGCTCGACGAAGCCCGCCTCGGCCTGGGCGAGGGCCGCCCGAACGTCGTCGCGCAGCGGCCCGGGCGGCAGGCCCCGGCACGTGGCGGTGATGGCCAGGTACGTCTGCCACTGCGGCGAGGCCCGCATCCGGTCGACGTCGGCCTGGGCGGTGCGCCGCAGCGCCTCGACGACGAGGTCGCGGCGGCCCTGCGCCGTGCGCAGCCCGTCTCCCGCCTCCTGCAGCAGCCGGGTGAGGTCGGCCAGGTCGGTGGGGGTCTCGCCGACGAGACGGGTCGCGCGGACCGTCTCCACGAGCACCTCGCGCAGGAAGTCGGCCTTGTTCGGCCAATGCCGGTAGGCCGTCGCGCGGCTGACCCCGGAGTCGGCGATGACGCCCTCCAGGCTCAGGTGATCGAGGCCGACCGTCATGCCGTCGCGGCGGATGCGCTCCACGGCCACCGCGATGAGCCGGTCCCGCGCGGACGGGCGTTGACGAGACGGCGACATGAGACGTAGTGTCTCATGTGAGACATGATGTCTCAATCCCTCTCGTCGGGAGGAGACTCCGATGCTCAACGCCTACTCCGGCCGCCGGGCGGCGCAACTACGCGCGATGTACCGCACGGGGCGCGGCAACCGGGTCGCGCGCGAGCTGGCGCGGCTGTGGGCCTGGGTGTTCGCGCACACCCCGCTCGGGCGCCGGTGGGTGACGCTCGAGGTCGCCGGCCGACGCTCCGGGGCGCCGCGACGTTTCCCGCTCGGAATGGCCGACCTCGACGGGCGGTGGTATCTCGTCTCGATGCTCGGCGAGTGCGCGTGGGTGCACAACGTGCGAGCGGCCGGCGGCCGGGCGGCGCTGCTGCGCGGCGGGCAGCGGCGCGCGGTGCGGCTCGTCGAGGTCGACCCGGGTCGGCGCGCGCCGATCCTCGCCCGGTACGTGCAGACGGTGCCGGGCGGGCGTCCGCACATCCCGGTCGACCCCGGCTCCCCGGTGGGGGAGTTCGCGGCCGTCGCCGACCGCTACCCCGTCTTCGAGGTGCGCGATCAGTCGCCGAGCAGCGCGGCCAGCGCCGCGCGGTAGGTCGCGAAGGCCGCCCGGCCCTGGTCGGTGGCCTGCGCCGTCGTGAGCCGTCCCTCCTTGCGGGTGCGCACATAGCCGGCGTCGTCGAGCCGGCGCAGGTGCGTGATGAGGTTGCCGGCGGTGAGGCCGAGCAGCTCCTGGAGCCGGGCGAACGACATCGTCGACCCCGGCGGCAGCTCGGTGAGCACGACCATGAGGCGCAGGCGCGCGGGCGCGTGGATGACGGGGTCGAGGTCGGCGGCCACCGCCGCCTCCTCGCCCGGGCTCAGCGAGGGCATCGCGACCGCACGGCCCGCAGCCACGCGGCGGTGGCCAGGAAGGCACCGCCTCCGAGCACCGAGCCCGCAAGGGTGGCGGTGACCGGGCCGGCGAACCCGACGCCCGCGGCGAGCACGAGGAGCCAGCACCCGAGCACACCCATCGGGCGCACCCCCCACAGCGCCGCGCCGAACAGGTACATGAGCCCGACGACGAGCAGGGCACCGGTCACGCCGAGGATGCCGAGCACTCCCGGCGTGGCACCGGCGTTGCCGAGGGCGCCGAGCAGGCCCCACAACGCGGCGAACCCGAGCCCCCAGCCCGCGCCGTACAGGCTGCCCTGACGCCCCGCATCGCCCCCGATGCCGCTCGTCGCGCTCCACGTGAGGCGGCCGGTCACGACCCCGACGAGCGCGAGCAGCGCGGCGAACACGATGGCGGCGGCCGGGCCGGGGCCGACGTAGGGCTGCTGGCCACGCACCTGGAGCCAGATCGCCCCGAGACCGACGAACCGCGCCAGCCCCCACGACGCCAGCTGCTCCGGCAGGCGCACGTCGAGGGCCTGCCGCACCGTGCGCTCCTGCGCCCCCAGGAGCCATCGCGCCTCGGCCGGGTCGAAGCGGTCGTCGCTCACGAGAGCCCCCGAGTCGTGTCGACGGGGGGTGGGTCGGCCGGAAGCAGGTCGGCCTCGGGCTCGTCAGCCGGACACGTCGCCGCCCGAGACTCGCCGAGCGGGCGCATGCCGAGCACCCCCGCTGCCAGCAGCACCGCGCCGCCGAGCAGGCCGGCCAGGGTCGGCGCCGGAGCCCACCCGAGCACCTGCGCGACGAACGCGAGCGCGGCCGCCGCCAGGCTCGCGACGGCGGCGCCGACGAGCAGCGGCATGCGAAACGCGCGGGCCAGCGGCAGGAAGTGGCCCCCGACGACAGCCAGGGTCCACACCGGGATGAACTCAGGCCGCTGCGCCCGGCCCAGCAGCATCGCGCCGCCGACGATGAGCACGATCTCGACGAGCACCCACGTCCAGTACGTGCGCCGCACCCCCGGGTCGACGGACATCGTCGGAGCGCCCGGCGCGCACCGCAGCCGGCCGATCGCGACCAGCGTGGCGAACACCGCGACCAGCGACCCGAGGCCCAGCACCGCGCCGATGCGCTCGCCCTGCTGCCCCCAGCCGAACCAGGCCACCGCGGCCACGCAGAAGATGACGGCGCAGATCGCCCGGTCCTTCGCGGCCGATCCCACAGCGTTCTCGCTCATGTCCGCCCCTGTCGACACGCCCAACTTTGTACGACAAACCATGCGGCACTTTGCGAGGCAAAGTCAAGGGTGCGAGCGTGGCGCGGCGACGGGCTCAGGCCGTCTCGTGGGCGGGCGCGAGCCCGGCGAGGCTCAGGCCGTCTCGTGGGTGGGCGCGAGCCCGGCGAGCTCAGGCCGTCTCGTGGGCGGGCGCGAGCCCGGCGAGGAGCTTGCCGAGGATGCGGTCGAGGTCGGCGACGTCGGCCTCGTCGAGCCGGTCGACGAAGAGCCCGCGCACCGCCCGCACGTGCGCCGGGGCGGCCGCCTCGATGGCGGATCGGCCGGCCGGGGTGAGCAGCACGACGGCGCCGCGTCCGTCTTCGGCGCATTCACCGCGCTCGACGAGCCCCCGCTTCTCCATGCGCGTGAGGTGATGCGACAGCCGGCTGCGCTCCCACTGCAGGCCCTTGGCCATGTCGCTCACGCGGATGCGTTCGGTGGGGTCGTCAGTGAGGAGCACGAGCACCTCGAAGTCGGGCAGGGACAGACCCGCGTCGGCCTGCATCTGGCGGTGCAGCTGGGCGGTGAGCCGGGCGTTGACCTGCAACCAGGCCCGCCAGACCCGCTGCTGGTGGTCATCGAGCCACGGCACATCGGTCATTCCCCCATCGTAGGTGAATTAGTGACGCATCAAGAACCGATTCCAGGACGCTCGTCACACTGGCTCGCGCTCAGGCCGGTGTGATCTGCGCCGAGTGGACAGGCGGGCGCTGACCAGCGCGTATACGCTCCAGAGAGGACTAGGGGAGGGCAACGATGACCCAACAGACACGATGTCCGGTGCCGCACGGCGCCCGGAAAACTTCTCGTGGAGACGATGCTTCTTCTCCCGCAGTAGAACTCATCGGCGACACGTGGCACGTGCGGGGCCACGACGCGGTCCGTCAGGTGCTGCGCTCGGCCGAGGTGACCCAGGCCGGGTTCGCCGCGGAGACCGTTCGCCGCAGCCAACCGCGGGCCCGGCGCCCGGTGCTGTACAACGACGGGCCCGAACACCGCGACCAGCGCCGCAAGATCGCCCGCTACTTCGCGCCGGCAACCGTCGGCAAGAAGTATCGCGAGCTCATGGAGGAGCGCGCCGATGCCCTCGTCGCCGACATCGCCGCGCGCGGCCGCGTCGACCTGCGCCCGGTCACCATGCGGTACTCCGTCGACGTCGCCTCCCAGGTCGTCGGCCTGACGAACTCCGATCGCGACGCGATGGCCAAGCGCCTCGAGGCGTTCTTCGACTCGACCGGGCTGCCTCCGATCGAGAGCGGCGGACCCGCCGGACGCTTCGGGATCATCGTGTCCGCGCTGCGCAACGTGCGCACGATGGCGCCGCTCATGCGGTTCAACCGGCGGGACGTCAAACCCGCGATCGCCGCGCGGCGCACGCATCCGCAGCAGGACGTCATCTCGCACCTCATCGAGTCGGGGTACTCCGACGAGGAGATCCTCATCGAGTGCGTCACCTACGGCGCCGCGGGCATGGTCACCACGCGCGAGTTCATCTCGATGGCCACCTGGCACCTGCTGCAGAACGACTCCGTGCGCGCGCAGTACCTCGCCGGCGACCAGGCCGAGCGCTACCGCATCCTGCACGAGGTGCTGCGCCTGGAGCCGGTGGTCGGGCACCTCTACCGGCGCACCCGCACCACGGTCGAACTCGACGACGGCACCCGCATCCCCGCCGGCTCGCTCGTCGACCTCTACATCCGTGGGGGCAACGCCGACGAGCAGGCGGTGGGCACCGACCCGCTGTCGCTGTGCCCGCACCGCGAACTCGCCGACGGCGTGCGCGAGGAGGCCCTGTCGTTCGGAGACGGAAGCCACCGCTGCCCCGGCAACGCCATCGCCATCCAGGAGAGCGACGTCTTCCTCACCCGGCTGCTCGCGCTGCCGGTGCGGCTCGCCTCCAGCCCGCGCATCGAGTGGGACGAGCTCATCAGCGGCTACTCCGTGCGCGACATCGTCGTCGAGGTCGCGCGCTGAGTTCGCTGTCGGCGGCGCGCCATCGGCGTGTGGGAGCGCGTCATCGGCTCGCCGCCGACAGCGCCGGCGCAGGTCATGTCAGCAGCAGCCGCAGGCCGACGACGTAGCCGGTGAGCACGACGAGGGCCCGGAAGACGGGGCCTGGCAACCGTCTCCCGACGTGGGCGCCGAGCCAGCCGCCGACGAACGAGCCGACCGCGACGAGCCCGGCGATCGGCCAGTCGACCGGGCCGAACGCGATGAACACGAGCGCGCCGGCCACGTTGGCGGCGAGCACGGCGACGTTCTTGAGGCCGTTGACGACGGTCAGCGGCTGGCGCAGCCCGATCGCGAGAAAGCCGACGAGCATGACGCCCTGGCCGGCGCCGAAGTAGCCCCCGTAGCCGCCGATGACGGTGGAGACGGCCCGCAGCGGCCACGACATGCGCTCGGTGGGGTCGGTGGGCCGGCCGCGGGCCGCGAGGCCGCGGGAGATCAGCGGCTGCCCGCCGACCAGCGTCGCGGCAAACAGGATGAGCCAGGGAACGGCGGCGTCGAAGACCGACTCCGGGGCCACGAGCAGGAACATCGCGCCGACAAGTGCGCCCGCCGCGCTCGTCGCAGCCACCGCCCGCACCGCGGCGCCGTGCCCCGCGAGCTCGCGGCGAAAGCCGAGGCTGCCGGTGATGCCACCGGGCACCAGGCCGACGGTGTTCGTCACGTTGGCCGCGACCGGGCTCATGCCGATCGAGAGGAGCATCGGAAAGCTCACGAGGGAGCCGGCGCCCACGGCGCTGACGACGAAGCCCGCGCCGACGCCGGCCGCCAGAGCCGTTCCCGCGGTGCCGCCGTCCATTCGCACAGCCTGCCGCACGGTGAGGTGCGGGCGGCCCGAAGGGTGTCGCCGGTTACGCTGACCCCGTGCCACGGGGACAGCACGGAGACGATCGCGCGCGCTCATCACGAGCCGGGGCCGGCCCGATCGTCCGCACCGCGTCGTTGACCATGGATTTCGGGCGCGTCGTCGCGCTGCGCGATCTCGACGTGACGATCGGAGACGGGGTCACCGGTCTCGTGGGCGCCAACGGCGCCGGCAAGTCGACGCTCATAAAGATCCTGCTCGGCCTGCTGCGCCCCACGTCCGGCACCGCGCAGGTGCTCGGCCACGACATCGCGGCCGAGGCCCCCGCGATCCGTCGTGTCGTCGGCTACATGCCCGAACACGACTGTCTCCCACCGGATGTCAGCGCCAGCGAGTTCGTCGTGCACATGGGCCGGATGTCCGGTCTGCCCGCGTCGGCCGCCCGCGAACGCGCCGCCGACGTGCTGCGCCACGTCGGCCTCGCCGAGGAGCGCTACCGGCCGATGGGCGGCTACTCCACCGGCATGAAGCAGCGCGCCAAGCTCGCGCAGGCGCTCGTGCACGACCCCCGGCTCGTCTTCCTCGACGAGCCGACGAACGGCCTCGACCCCGCGGCCCGCGACGACATGCTGCAGCTCGTGCGGCGCATCGGGCACGACTTCGGCATCGCGGTCGTCGTCACCAGCCATCTGCTCGGCGAGCTCGAACGCGTCAGCGACCATGTCGTCGTGCTCGACGGGGGCCACCTGCTGCGGTCGAGCGCCACGAGCGACTTCCTCGAGGGCACCGGCGCCCTGCTCGTCGAGGTGCTCGGCGGCCACGCCGAACGCGACGCGATGGGCCAGGCCCTCGCCGGAGCCGGTCTGGCGTGCCGGGCGCGCGGCGCGATGATCAGCCTCGACCCGCCCGCCGACGGGGTGCCCGTGCACGATGTCGTGCGCGACACCGCCGAGCGACTCGGCCTCGGGCTCGTGCGCCTGCAGGCCGACCACCGCCGGCTCGAAGACGTCTTCAGCGACCCGGCTCCCGCGAAACCCGCCGCACTCGACCACGCCGAGGAGTCCCGATGAGCACCAGTGCGCCCGGCGGGGGCGTCATCCACGACCTGGGCTACCGCGGCTACGACGGGCCCCGGCTCGGCACCGGCTCCATCGCCCGGAGCCTGTTCACGCTCGGGCTGCGGCACGCGTACGGGCTCGGGCGCTCGGGGCGGTCGCGGGTGCTGCCGTTCCTGCTGCTCGCCTTCGCGACGCTGCCCGCGGCGGTGATGATCGGCGTCGTCGCGTTCACCGGCTTCGACATCGGCACCGGCTACGCCGCCTACCCCGACCAGGTGCAGACGATCATCAGCGTGTTCGCGGCCGCTCAGGCTCCGGTGCTGTTCTCCCGCGACCTGCAGCACCGCTCGATCGTGCTGTACTCGGCGCGGCCGCTGAGCATCGCCTGGTACGCGGTGGTGCGATGGCTGTCGCTGACGGCCGCGATCGCCGCGTTCATCCTCGGGCCGGTGCTCGTGCTGTACGTAGGCAGCCTGCTCACCGGGCTCGATCCAGCGCCCCACTCGGCGGCCTTCGCCAAGGCCGCGGCGGGCATGGTGCTGCTCGCGGCGATGCTGGCGGCGATCACCGGGGTCATCAGCACCCTGTCCACGCGACGCGGACTGGCGGTGGTCGCCTCGATCGCGCTGCTCGTCTTCGGGCCGGGCGCGGTGGTGCTCGTGCAGCAACTCGCGCTGGACCGCGGCGCGGACGCCATCGCGCAGCTCGCGGGTCTGGGCTCGCCGTACTCGATCTACACCGGGGTGCTGCACCTGATCGATCCCGACGTGGCGTCGTTCGCGCCGCCGGACTCCCCGCTGTTCAACGCCTTGTACGTCGGGGCCGCGGTCGCCATCCCCGTGCTGGGGATCGCGCTGCTCGTGCTGCGCCTGCGATCGGTGGCCTCCCGATGAGCGCCCTGGTGCTGGACCGCACCTCGCGCTGGTTCGGCAACGTCGTGGCGGTCAACGACGTGTCGATGACGATCGGGCCGGGCGTCACGGGCCTGCTCGGACCCAACGGCGCCGGCAAGACGACGCTGCTGGGCATGATGTCGGGCTTCCTGCCGCCGAGCTCGGGGTCGGTCGCGCTCGACGGGGAGCCGGTGTGGCGCCGCACCGGGATCTACCGGCACATCGGGCTCGTGCCGGAGCGGGAGATCAGCTTCGGCTACCTGTCCGGGCGCCGGTTCGTGCGGGCCAACGCCGAGCTGCAGAAGCTGCCCGACCCGGGCGCGGCGACCGAGCGGGCCCTGGCGACCGTCGACATGGCCGAGCCCGCCGACCGCAAGATCGGCACGTACTCCAAGGGCATGCGCCAGCGCATCAAGCTCGCCGCGGCGCTCGTGCACGACCCCGCGGTGCTGCTGCTCGACGAGCCGTTCAACGGCGTCGACCCCCGCCAGCGCGGCCACCTCATGCGGCTGCTGCGCACGATGGGCGAGGAGGGGCGCACGGTGCTGTTCAGCTCGCACATCCTCGAGGAGGTCGAGCAGCTCGCGCGGCACATCGAGGTCATGGTCGCCGGGCGGCACGCCGCCTCCGGCGACTTCGGCGCGATCCGTCGGCTGATGACCGACCGGCCGGTGCACTACACGGTCTCCAGCTCCGACGACCGGGGGCTCGCGGCGGTGCTCATGCGCGCGCAGTGCGTGCGCGGGGTCGCGATGGCCCCGCGCGGCGGCCTCGAACTGCAGGTCGATGACCTGGGCGCCTTCGCGGCCGGCCTGCCGGGCTGGGCCCGGGACGCGGGTATCACGATCTACGAACTCGTCCCCACCGACGAGTCGCTGGAGAGCGTGTTCGCCTACCTGGTGGCGTCGTGAGCGCCCCGCCGCTCGATGCCGCGCCCGCCCGGCGCCTCGGCCGGCCCTCTCGGGCTCCGGGCGTCGGCCGACCCACCCGGCTCCCGCCGCCCGTCGCCAGCTCTACCCGGCTCGCGTCGCGCGTGGGTCGACCCGCCCCGTCCGCCCGCGTCCGACGCGAGGAGTCGCCATGAACCTCACCATCGCTCGCCTGGCCGCCTCGGCCCTGCTCGGGGCTCGTCGGGTGTGGGCGCTGCTGGCGTTCCCCGGCGCGCTCATCGTGCTGGCCGTGCTCATGCGGCTGTTCGCCGAGGGCAGCACGAGCGAGCAGCTGGTCACCAACCTCGCGTACCCGATCGTGCTGCCGCTGGTCGCGCTGCTCGCGACCTCCTCGGTGCTCGGGCCGGAGGTCGACGACGGGTCGATCGTCTACCTGCTCGCCAAGCCGGTGAACCGCTACGTGGTGGCGCTGAGCAAGTACGCCGTGGCGTGGGTGGCGACGATGCTCGCGGGCGTGCTGCCGCTGCCGCTCATCGGGTTCGTGCTCGACGGCATGCTGACGCGGGCGACGCAGGCGTGGACGCTCGGTGGTCTCGTCGCGGGCACGGCGTACTGCGCGCTGTTCCTCGCGCTGGCGGCGATCACCCGCTACGCGGTCGTCTTCGGGTTGCTCTTCGTGCTCATGTGGGAGGGTGCCCTCGGCCAGCTGCTCAGCGGAATCGCGTGGGTCTCGGTGCGGCAGTGGGGAGCCCGCGTCGCCGAGACCGTCGACAGCTGGGTCTCCGGCCCCGACCTGCCCCTGGCCTACGCCCTCGCCGCCGCCGCCGTCGTCACCCTCGGCGGCGCCTGGCTCGCCGGCGACCGGCTCCGCTCCTTCACCCTGCGCGGCGAGGCCTGAGCGGGCCTGACTGCCTTCACCCCCGACCCTCGGCCCCCAACCCCCAGCCCCCGACCCCGAGCCGAGCCCGAGCCCCGGAGCCCCGGAGCCCCGGAGCCCCGGAGCCGAGCCCGACCCCCAAGCCCGACCTCCAACCCCGACCCCTGGCCCCTGGCCCCGAGCCCCGAGCCCCCGAGCCCCGAGCCCCGAGCCCCGAGCCCCGAGCCCCGAGAGATGATGGGAACTTCCGCCGGGCAGACGCGGCAGATTTACCACGCTGTTCGGCACCCGATCGGTCGCCGAGGCCCGATCGATCGGGCGGACCGGGCCATGGCCTCGCCAGGCAAGGAGGTCGATCGGCATGCGCATCGTCATCACCGGGGGACACGGGTTCGTCGGCACCGCGCTGTGGCGGGAGTTGGCCGCGTTGGGCACGTTCGGCTGGCCGGGGCCCGGCCGGCCTGGTGAGCCCGGCGAGCCCGGCGAGTCCGGCGCGATCGACGAGATCGTGCTGCTCGACCGGGCGTCGCGGCCGACTGCGCCAGCCACCGTTCCGGTGACGACACTCGAGGGCGACCTGACCGACACCCTCGTCCCGGCGTTCGAGCGGCCCGTCGACGTGCTGTTCCACCTGGCGTCGGCGGTGTCGGCCGAGTGCGAGGCCGACCTCGATCTCGGACTGGCGGTCAACCTCGAGGGCACCCGCGCGGCGCTGGAGGCCTGTCGCGCGCAGCGCGAGAGTGGCGGACCGCTCGTGCGGCTGGTGTTCTCGAGCAGCGTGGCGGTCTACGGGGCCGACGCGGCCCTGCCGATGCCGGATCCGGTCACCGAGGCCACCCTGCCGCTTCCCCAGTCCAGCTACGGCGCACAGAAACTCGCGTGCGAGGCGCTGATCGCCGACTACACCCGTCGCGGCCTGCTCGACGGGCGCGTGGCGCGGCTCATGACGGTGGCCGTGCGGCCGGGCGCGCCGAACAGGGCGGCCTCGGGGTTCGTCTCCGGGATCATCCGCGAGCCCCTGGCCGGCGTCGACACGGTGTGCCCGGTGCGCCCCGACCTGCCGCTGGCGATCGCCTCGCCGCGCACGACGGTCGCCGGGCTGCTCGCGCTGGCGCAGGCCAGCCGCGGGCAAGGCCTCGGCCAACTCATCGGGCGGCTGCCGGTCAACCTGCCGGCGCTGACCGTCACCGTCGGCGAGATGCTCGACGCCCTGGAGCGCCACGGCGGCGCCGCGGCCCGCGCGCGGGTGACGATCGAGCCGGACCCGGCGATCGACGCCATCGTGCGCTCCTGGCCCAGCCGCTTCGACAACGCCCGCGCCGCGGCCCTGGGCATCGCCCCCGACGCCGACATCGACGCTGTCGTGGCCCAATTCGTCGCCGATCACCTCGACTGAGCCGCTGCGCAGCCCACCACGGCGAGCACCCCATCGGGACCGCGAAGCCATCCGCCGGGCGCCGGGTAGGCCGGCCGAGCCACCAACTCCACCCCGACGGGCCCCGGTCGAGACGCCGAGACGAAGTTGGCATACATACTCGCTCCCGCCAGACCAAGGCAACCCTCTGACCTGCGGCTTTGTGACAGCACGGCCAGCGCAGACGCGAGTGTGTAAGCCAACTTCGTCTTGCCCGCCAAGACGGCAGGCGCGCGTCAGTCCCGCACTGCGAGCACGCCCTGCCGGGGGCGCGCGCCGTGGGCCGGGTGGGCCGGCCGAGCCACCCCAACTCCACCCCGACGGGCCCCGGTCGAGACACCGAGACGAAGTTGGCATACATACTCGCTCCCGCCGGACAACGACAACCCGCTGACCTGCGGCTTTGTGACGGCACGGCCGGCGCAGACGCGAGTGTGTAAGCCAACTTCGTCTTGCCCGCCAAAACGGCAGGCGCGCGTCAGTCCCGCACGGCGAGCACGACCTTGCCGGCGACGCGGCGCTGTTCGACGAGGCGCAGCGCATCGGCGGCCCGCTCCAGCGGAAGCACCTGCGCGAGCGGCGGATTCACGAGCCCTGCCGTGAACAGCTCGGCGACCCGACGCCACCAGTTGGCCGGCGCCTCGGGGTGGTGCGCCGCGTACTCGCCGGTGGCGACGCCGAGCACCCCGAGGTTGCCCAGCAGCAGCCGGTTGACCTTGACCTGCGGGATGTCCCCCGCGGTGAAGCCGAGCACGAGCACCCGCCCTTCTGGCGCCAGCGACCGCAGCGAATCGGTGAAGCGATCGCCGCCGACCGGATCGACGACCACGTCGACGCCCCGCCCGCCGGTGAGTTCCCTTGCCGCGTCCTTGAATCCCTCGGCGTCGGCGACATCGTGGGCACCGGCCTCGCGGGCCGGGCCGCCGCGGCGGTCGGCCTCGGCCACGACCGCGATGACCCGTGCGCCGTCGGCCGCCGCCACCTGAACGCACGCGGTGCCGAGGCCGCCGGAGGCCCCGTGCGCGAGCACCGTCTCCCCCGCCCGCAGCGCCCCGCGGTGCTCGAGCGCGAAGACCGCGGTCAAGTAGTTGAGGGTGACCGCGGCGGCGACGTCGAACGACATCCCCGGCGGCATCGGGAACACGTTGACGGCCGGGCAGGCCACCTGCTCGGCGTACCCGCCGTGCCAGCACAGCGCCGCGACCCGATCACCGGCGGCCACCCCCGACCCGTCCGGCGCCGACACCACGACGCCCGCCGCCTCCATGCCCGGCGCGAACGGCAGCTCCGGCCGCCGCTGGTACAGGCCCCGCGTCATGAGCAGGTCGGGAAAGGCGACCCCGGCCCGGTGCACGTCGATGAGCACCTCGTCGCCCCCGGGCACCGGAGCCGGTAGCTCACCGGCGGCGAGCGCCGCCAGGCCCTCCAGCCGATCGACCACCATCGCACGCATCGAACCACTCCGCCCGAATCATCCGAACACCGTCGAGGCTCGAACCTAGCGCGATGCCCTCGCAGGGTGCTGGGTTCGCCCGCGTCGCGAAGGCACCGCGGGGCAACTGTCGCTCAGATGTCGTAGACGAGGGAGTCGGCGTCGGCGGGCGGACCCTGCGGCAGGGAGCGGTCGACGCCCTCGGTGTCGACCCAGATCGGGGAGGTCCAGGCCATCTCACCGTCGACGAGGATGAGCCGGGCGTAGAGGAACGACGAGGCGCTCGGCGGCGCGTCGTCGGTCCAGGCGGCGTCGAGGCTTGTGACGCCGAGGGATTCGAGGGCGCCGACGCTGGGTTGGAGCCGCAGGCGGCCGCCTGTTCCCTCGCTGACCTGGCGGCCGGGCGCGTGGGTCACGTCGTCGTCGGGGAGGTCGAGTTCGACGTCGCCGCGCGCGAGCCGGTCGACCAGCCGGCCGAGCGGACCGCTGACGTCGCGGCCGTTGGTCCGCACGCGCACGCTCGCGTCGCGGGGCCCGACGACGCTGACCTCCACGCAGCCGCGCTGGGCGCCGTAGGGCTCCCCGAAGCTGAACGTCCGGTGGCTCCACCGCACACTCTTGTGTGAGATGGAATCGACCTCGGGGCCCACGAATTCGGGCACGACGAGGCGGGCGCCACCGCTCACGGTCAGCCGGCCGTCCCAGGTGGTGGTCATGTCGGCCTCACCCCACTCGACGCGGAAGTCGGCGCGCACCCACCCCTCGGGCAGGTCCGCGGCTCCCCCGCGCACGCTGTTCACGACCTGCCCGTCGCGAACGAGATCGAGCCGCGCGATGGGCGCATAGGCCTGCGCGTGCACCCGATAGGTGCGGCGCGCCCCGGACGGCAGCGTGAGTTCGGAGCCCATCAGATGGTCGTCGAGGCGCAGGTCGAGCACGACGTCGCGGGTGGTGGCCGCGAACGTGCGCCGGTTCCAGAGGCCGTCGAAGACGTCGGCCCGACTCAGGCTCCGCGCGAACACCCCGACGTAGCTGGCGCCGTGCCCGTGATCGGAGGAGGCGATGAGCCCGAACCGGTGCCCGCGCATGAGCCCGTCGAGAGTGAAGGTGCCCGCGGCGGTGCCGTCGCTGTACTGCCGGAAGCAGTTGATCGACTCATAGTTGCCGCGGCAGGCCTGGAAGACCTCGACGAGGCGGCTGTAGCGCGGGTCGTGAAAGTCCCAGTCGTTGTAGACCATCGCGGAGCCGGGGTGGTGCGGGATCGTGATCGCCGGAAAGCGCGGGTGCGCCGCGAGGCCCTCCCAGAGCCCGGCCGGGTCGTCGGTGCCGTCGGCGAAGGCGGAGAAGATCGGGGCGCCGCGCTCGACGTCGCCGTAGATGACGTTCTGGTGCCCGCGGGCGGCGGAGGTCCACTCGAAGCCGTAGAGCGGCACGAACCGGCCCGGCACGTGCAGCAGGTCGGCGATCTTCTGGATGCTCCACCACTGGTAGGCGGTGGAGTTCTCGGCATGGTCGGTGACGGCCCAGAAGTCGTATTCGCAGACGTCCCAGGCGTACCGGTAGAAGTCCTCGAGGGAGGGCTCGTCGCCGGCGGTGCACCGGCTGACGAGGGAGTGCCGGTGCAGATCCCCCCAGAACAGTGTGTAATCGCCGTCGGCGGTCTGCGCGGTGTAGCGCTCGCGGGCCACGCCGCCGGAGGCACCCCCAGGGGCACCGGCCCAGCGGCGGGATTCGACGCGGCCGGCGGAGACGACCTCGGAGCCGACGACGACGGTGGCGCGAGGCGGGCAGGCGGGGCCGACGGAGGCGACGCGCGCGGTGACGACCTGACCGGCTCCGTGCACGCCGTGCCAGATGACCGAGCCGTGGTGGTCGGCGAGGTAGGGGCATTCGCGGCCGCCGAAGCCCTCGGTCCAGTGCAGGGCGCGTTCGAGACGGCCGTCGCCCTGGGTGGCGATGACGACCCCCTCGCCGCTGACGGCGACCGACGGCTCCTCGAGGGTGGCGTCGGTGCCGGTGAAGGTGATCGGCGGTTCCCAGCCGTTCGGCCCGAGCACCTGGGCGGCGGCCTCCCAGTAGTAGGTCATGAGGGGCAGCTGGCGGTGCACGCGGTAGGCGACGACGAGTCCGCCGTCGGGGGTGGCGGCGAGGCGCGGCATGGCGGAGGGGACGACGTTGAGGGCGGGCGCGAGGTCGCCGGGGGCCTCGCGCAGCCGCACGCGGCGGCCCTGGTCGGCGGTGTCGTCGATGGCGACGACGCGGAAGGAGGCGGTGACCTCGGGCAGCAGTTCGGGCGGCACGGAGGCGCCGGGGGCGCGCATGCCGTCCTGGGAGGCGGTGGTGTCGGCGGCGGTGCCGGGCCGGCGCTTGAGGCGGGTGGGGCCGCTGGCGCCGTGACCGGTGACGGTGATGACGTCGAAGGCGCACCACAGGCGTCCGTCGGTGGTGCTGGCGAGGCTGGGGTGCAGGGCGTAGTCGGTGCCGCCGGTGATGACGTGCACGGGGCCGAGGCGTTCTGTACCGCGGCGGGCGCCGATGCGGTGTCGGACGGCGACGGCGTAACGGCCGTCGATGTATTCGGCCCAGGAGTAGGCGGATCCGTTGGGGGTGGAGGCGACGGCCGGGTCCCAGACGTTGCCGTCGACACCCTCGCTGACGAGCACGGACTCGCCCCAGGCGGGATCGTGGCCGGGTCGGTCGTCGGGGTGCAGGCGTCGGGCGTAGATGCCGAACCGGCCCGGATCGCGGGGTTGTTCGTCACCGTTCTCGTCGGCGTGATCACTGTCGGGGTCGGTGCGGGGCAGGCGGCCCTGCCAGACGACCTCGATGACGCCGTCGGAGTGGGTGATGACCTCCTGGTTGAAGGAGGGGCCGTCGCTGGTGCTGACGCGCTGCGCGGGCGACCAGCCCTCGGATCCGCGGTGGGTTGCCCAGACGGCGACGTCGTGGCCGTCGCGGCGGCCGAAGAACACCCACGGGACGCCGTGGGCGCCGAACGCGGCGGTGGGCCGGAAGACGTCGGCGAGATCGGGGAGGACCGACTCGGATTCGCCCGGGGAGCCGGGGCCGTCGAGTCGTGCGACGAGCCGGTCGCCCTCGCCCTCGACCCACTCGATCCACGCGATGAGGGTGCCGGCGGTGGGGCTGGTGGCGATGCTCGGCCGGGCGGCGTGGCTGCTCGGCACGGAGACGGCGGCGCCGCGGGCGTGCCCGGGCAGCGGGGCGGCCTGCTCGAGAACGCGCTCGGCGAGGGCGATCTGGGCGGGGATGTGACCGGCTCCCTCGTCGACCCACATGTAGCGCAGCGGATCGGGGTCGAGGCTGGCGACGGTGGCGGAGGTGTCGAGGCAGGCGTCGATGGCGTCGGCGAGGCGGTGGTTGAAGGCGAGCACGAGTTCGAGGTCGGCACGCTGCTGGGGGGTGTAGTCGCCGGTGTGGTGGTCGGCGGAGCAGCCGTGCGCGTGGCCGTGATGCCCGTGCCCGTGTGAGTGGCCGTGCGAGTGGCCGTGCGAGTGGCCGAAGGTGTGCCCGGCGTGGCTGTTCCCAGCGGGGCCGTGGTCGTCGTGCGTGTGCTCGCTCATCGAACCTCCCGTGACCCGCGGCCTCGCGCCGACGGGTCGGCCACGATCATGGCAGGCGCCTCGAGCGTCACGGACGCGGCCTGCTCAGCCTCCGCGGGCGGCCACGCGGTTTAGAAGGGCGGGGGTTCAAGCTGCTGAGCCAGCGGGGAGCCGGTGGCGGCGTGGCTCGCTCGTTCGGCGGTGAGTTCGTCTCGGAGGCGGGTGATCTCGTCGCGGAGACGGTTGAGTTCGCGGGGGTGGTTGACGGCGTCGTAGTCGATGGCCTGGAGGTCCGCGGCGTCGATAAGGACCTTGCGCGCAGGCCGGTCCCCGGGGTGTGCTTCCTCGGCACGTTCGGGGACGGAGGCGGCCGATTCGTCGCCGCGGTCGTCGACGTGGAGTCCGAATTCGCGGTAGTCCATCGGGAACGTCGGGTAGACCCGCCCGTCGGGTAGCCGCCATTCGACGACGCCGTCGGGGGTGATCCGGGCGGCCCAGTGCCGTCGGGTCTTCTTCGCGTGATGTCGTTCGCACCCGTCCGCGATGGTGTCGCCCCGGGTCGTGCCGCCGTCACGCACTTCGACGACGTGGTCGAGCTGGCACCGCGCCGCCGGTATGGCGCACCCGGGCGCCCGGCAGACCCCGTCACGGTCGCGCACGGCGCGGGCCATCCGCGGCGGCGGCGCATACGACTTGGCGACCTGTGCCATCGCGTACCCGGTCAGCGGGTCGGCCACCAGCCGCTGCCACGTCGACCCGGCCGCGAACGCCACCTCCCGCACGGTGTCAGCGTCGACGGCGACACCCTCGACCGTCCCCGGCTCCTGGTTGAGCCCGGCCAGGGAAGCGAGAGACACGACAACCGAGACCTTCGCGGCCGGCCACCCGCCTTCGCCGGGGTGGTCCACGGCGGTGGGGGCGTCGGCGTGCGGCTGCCCGAACAGCAGCAGGTCCAACGCAACGTCGGAGCGCAGCTGCGCCAAGGTGCGCGGGTCACCGCCGGCGCGGGTCGCGCGGGCGATCGCGTCGACCCGGCGGAACGCTCCCAGGCAGCGGGCGTCCGCGCCGCTGACTCCGAACGAAGCCGAACCGTCGTCGTCCACCGTGACCCAGGTGTCCCGCTGCCGCACCGCCCGCGCCCGCCGGGCGCGCGTGTTGACGTGCTTGACCATCTCCCGGCGCTTCTTCCGACAGAACGCCCCCTGCCCCAACGGAGCACCCGTCGCCGCGGACTTCTCGGCCGCATACTCGAGCACCGCGTCGCACACCTTCTGGCCCGCCTCCGCCGTGACCTCGGGCGCGTCGAGTTCGCGCACCAACGCACACCCTTGGCCGAAAGTGATCGCCCGCGCGGCGACCGCTTCCTTGATCGGCGCGGCGACCGACTCCGGCGCCACCCCGAGCGCGACCCGACCGTGCCACACACCGGCCGGCCCACCAAGGGTCGCGACCGCGGTGTCGACGATGCAGGCGCGGGCCTCGTCCAACAACACCCCTGCCGACTTGCGATACCGACGCGCCAACCGGCCCCGGTCGATCTGTTCGTTCTGCACCGCCAGGTCCGCGGCCGCCTGGGCCTGCGCCAACTCGCCCGCGGCATCCGAGGCCTGCACATCAAGCTCGTCATACGCCTGCGAAATCTCCCGCAACCGCACCCACCCGCCATTCTCGGGCTGGTCACGCAAATCCCGCGCAGCCGTAATCAACCGAGAGATCGCCGCACCATCAGACCGCGGAACCGCCCCCTCAGACATCACGCGACCCCTTTCCCAATGAGCGAAGTCGAGTTCGATCAACAGTTCGATTCTAGCATGATAGACAGCAGAAAGCTAGCGTCCACGAAACCGGCGAGCACATCCCTCGGCGTCCTGGGCAGCGGCCAGTCGAGCGAATAAGAAGACCCTGAATAGGGGCGCACAATACGGGTTAAAAACCCCGGGAAATCTCACCCAGTGAACGGTTTCAGGCAGCGACGAGGAATCTGGCGCAACATAACGCGGCTCGGCCGGCCGAGCCGGAAGTCGTGCCTGGGCGTCGCCGATGAAGGCCGCTGTCGCGATGTCGCGAGTCATCTGGGCCGAAGCCCATGACGACAGGCAGCGCGTGAACGCACGACCTTCCAGGCCCTGGAGTCGGAGGCCCCCACGAAGCCGGCGACCTACCCGGCCGACCTCACCGCATCGTGGGCGTGTTCTCCAACAGCCGCTTGGTGTACTCCTGCTGCGGGTTTTCCATGACGTCGACGACGAAGCCCTGCTCGACGACGCGGCCGGCCTGCAGCACCTGCACGCGGTCGGCGATGGAGCGCACGAGGGCGAGGTTGTGCGTGACGAACAGCATGGAGATGCCCCGTTCACGCTTGAGCCGATCGAGCATGTCGACGATCGAGCCCTGCACCGACACGTCCAGGGCGGAGGTGATCTCGTCGCACACGAGCACCTCGGGCTCCGCGGCGAGCGCCCGCGCGATCGCGACGCGCTGGCGTTCGCCGCCGGAGAGCCGGCTCGTGCGGTACTTCAGCACCGTCGGCCCGAGCGCCACGGCGTCGAGCAGCTCGACGACCCGGTCGGTGGCCTCCTTGCCCTTGGCCAGACCGAACAGCTCCATCGGCCGCTTGACGATCTGCTCGATCGTCAGCCGCGGGTTCAGCGACAGGTACGGATTCTGGAAGATGTACTGAATGCGCTTGCGGTCCTCGGCACTTCGCTGCCGGGCCCCGCGGGCCAACTCGTGCCCGTCGAGCACGACCTTGCCCTTCCACTCCTTGCTGAGCCCGCCGATGGCGCGCGACGACGTCGTCTTGCCGGAGCCCGACTCCCCGACGAACGCGAGCACCTCCCCACGCGCGAGGTCGAAGTTGACGTCGAAGACGACCTGTTTGCGCCCGTAGAACACGTCGAGGTGCTCGACCGCGAGCACGATGTCGCGGTCGCGGCGCGGGTCGGTGTCCGGCACGTCTCCGGTCTCGATGCTCCACGACGGCAGCTCGTCGGCGCGGATGCAGCGCACCCAGTGCCCGGGCGACACCTCCACCGAACCGATCTCGCGCGCCCCGCACTCCTCGACGGCGAACTCGCAGCGCGTGTGGAACCGGCATCCGCCCGGCCGACGCCCCGGCCCGGGCGTGCTGCCCGGGATGCCCGACAGCGCCCGCGCCGAGCTCAGGTGCGGGATCGCGTCGAGCAGCGCCCGCGTGTACGGGTGCCCCGGCGAATGGAAGATCTCTTCGCGCGCGCCGATCTCGGCGATCTGACCGGCGTACATGACCGCCACGCGGTCGGCGAGATTGGCGACCACCGCGAGGTCGTGGGTGACGTACAGCGCCGCGACGCCGTGCGATTCGCACAACGACTTGACGGTGCGCAGCACGAGTCCCTGGGTCGTCACGTCGAGACCGGTCGTCGGCTCGTCGAGCACGAGCACCCTCGGCCGGGGCAGGAACGCCATCGCGAGCGCCACCCGCTGCACCTGCCCGCCGGAGAGCTGGTGGGGGTAGCGGGCGAGAAACTCGTCGTCGTCGGGCAACCCGACCTCGCGCAGCCCCTCCCGGGCCCGCGACAGCCGCTCCGCCGACGTGCCCTCGCCGCGCAGCTCGAGGTACTCCACGAGCTGGCGGCCGATGCGGATCGCCGGGTTGAGCGCGGCCGCCGGGTCCTGCGGCATGTACGCCACCTCGTGCCCCCGCATCGCGCGCACGCCGCGGGCGTCGAGCGTGAGGATGTCGCGCCCGCCGAGCTCGACCGTCCCCGCGTCGATGGCCGCCCCGGCCCGGCTGTAGGCGAGCATCGCCGTGCCGATCGTCGTCTTCCCGGAGCCCGATTCGCCGACGAGCCCGAGGATCTCACCGGGCCGCAGCCGCAGTTCGATGTCGTCGACGACGTCCAGGCCCTTGGTCTCGCGGCCGGTGAGCACGACGCGCAGGCCGTTGACGTAGACGCCGCCGGACGCGTCCGGCTCGACGGGGGGCGAGGTGGGTTCGGCGCTCATCACTCGCCTCCCTTTCCGGCGACCTGCGTGACGCCGTCGGCGAGCAGGTTGGTGCCGATCGTGAAGATGCCGATGACGATGACGGGCAGCACGACCGCCCACGGCTGCACGAGCAGCGCGAGCCGATTCTCGTTGATCATCTGACCCCAGTCGGCGGCGCCGGGGTTGGTGGAGAAACCGAGGAAGCCGATGCCCGCGACCATGCCGATCGAGTACGTCAGTCGCAGGCCCGCCTCCGCGAGCAGGGGCGCGCTCATGTTCGGCAGCACCTCGAAGAGGATGACCCGCAGCCGGGATTCGCCGAGCGCCTCGGCGGAGGTGACGAAGTCGCGCGGCACGATGCCGAGCGCCACACCGCGGGCCACGCGGGCCACGCGCGGGGCGTGCGAGATGCCGACGATGAGCACGATCATCCATGCCGCCGGCTGGTCGACGGCGCTGAGCACGAGCAGCGCGAGCAGGATCTGCGGAAACGCCAGCGCGACGTCGTTGAGCCGCATGAGCGTCTCGTCGAGCCAGCCGCCGGCGTACGCGGCGATGACGCCGATGAGCACGCCGACCACGATGCCGAGCACCGTCGCCAGCAGCGAGATGAGCAGGATCGAACGCCCGCCGGCCAGCACCCGGGAGAACACGTCCTGCCCGAGGTAGTCGGTGCCGAAGAAGGAGTCGGCGGTGAACGGCCGGCCGACGATGTCGTACTGGCCGTGCGGGGCGATCCACGGGCCGACGATCGCGAGCAACGTGATGAGCACGGTGATCGTCAGGCCGACGACGAGTCGGCCGGAACGCAGGTAGGGGCGCAGCCCAGGCGACACAGTCATGACGAGATCGCCGTCCTCGCACGGGGGTTGACCAGGATCGAGAGGATGTCGGCGATGAGGTTCACACCGACGTAGACGCCCGCGATGATCATCGCCAGCGCCTGCACCACCGGGAAGTCGCTGTTGCGCACCGCGTCGACGAGGCTGGCGCCGATGCCGGGGTAGGCAAAGAGGTACTCGACGATGACGATTCCGCCCGCGAGCCAGGCGAACTGCAGCGCGATCACCTGGATGCCGGGCACGATCGCGTTGCGCAGCGCGTGGCGTCGCATGACGATCGCCTCCGGCACGCCCTTGAGCCGGGCCAGCTCGACGTAGTCGGAGTCGAGCACCTCCAGCAGGCTGGCGCGCACGATGCGGGAGACGTACGGGGAGACCGCGATGACGAGCGTGAGCACCGGCAGGATCATCGAGGCGGGGTTGGCCCAGGGGGGCGCACCGCCTCCGGCGATCGTCACGGCGGGCAGCACGTGCAGCACGGTGGTGGAGAAGACCGCCACGAGCAGGATGCCGACAACGAACTCCGGCAGCCCGGCGAGGGTGAGCAGGATGACCTGGATGACGCCGTCCGCGCGCCGCCCGCGGTAGTTGGCCGAGATCATCGCGATGACGATGGCCAGCGGGATCATGATCGCGGCGGCGATGAGCACGAGCACCGCCGAGTTGAGCACGCGGCTGCCGATGAGCTCCCCGACCGGAGTCTGATTGACGACCGAGCTGCCGAGGTTGCCGGTGAGCAGGTCACCGAGCCAACCGAAGTAGCGCATGAGCACCGGCTCGTCGAGGCGAAGTTGCTCGCGGATCATGGCGACCCGCTCGGGGCTGGTCTCGTAGTCGCGGCCGAGGATCGCGCGCACCGGGTCGCCGAGCGCGGCGGTGGCCAGGTAGACGACCAGCGAGCACAGCCACAAGGTGAGCAGGGCCAACAGCAGCCGGCGGCCCAGCCACACGGCCCAGTTCAGCACGCCGGGCCGCCGCGAGGGCCGCTTCGCGCCACCGGAGGCGGTGGCACCGGCCGGTGAAGAAGCGGTCGTGTCAACGGAATCGGTCATCGTCTCGGTGGGTTTGTCGGTCATCACGCCTCCTGCACGAACGAGACGTTCTTGAAGCCGAACGCGTCACACGGCATGTACCGGTGCGGCTTGAGGCCGGTGGTGAGGTTGGAGTACGCGTCGACCTGGTTGCGGAACCCCCAGATGATGAATCCTCCTCGGTTCCATTCGATCTCCTGGGCCTGGCGCTGCAGTTCGTAGCGTCGGTTGTCGTCGACCTCCTGGCCGGCCCGGGTGACGATGTCGATGAACTCCGGGTCGTTGAAGTGGGTCTCGTTGTAGGGCGAGCTCGGCAGCGACGAGGAGGAGACCTGCGGCAGGTAGTTGCGGGTGTTCCAGAAGTCCTGCGCGAACGGCCACGACAGGTACTGCTCGCCGTAGAACGTGTTCGGGTCGGCGCGGTTGAGGCGCACGCTGACTCCGGCCTCGCGGGCCTGCTCGACGAAGAGGTTGGCGGACTCGACGGCGCCCGCACCGACTCCGCTGGAGGTGACGAGCTCGACCTGCAGGTCGGACTGGCCGGCCTGACGCAGCAGCGACTTGGCCTGGTCGATGTCGCGGGTGCGCTGCGGCAGGTCGTGGGCGTAGCCGGGGTCGAAGGGTGCGTACAGGTCGTTGGCGATGGAGCCGTAGCCGTTGAGGGCCTGGTCGATCATCTGCTGGCGGTCGACGATGAGCCGCAGCGCCTGCCGCACCCGCACGTCGCTGAACGGGGCGACGTCGACGCGCATCGTGAACGGCACCCAGGCCCCGGCCTCGGCGACCAAGGCGGTGGCGCCCTGGTTGCCGATGGTGTGCGCGAGATACGTCGGCAGGTTGTCGACGCTTTGCACCTGACCCGCGAGCAGCGCGTTCACCTTGGCCGCGTCGTCGGCGAAGTTGTAGACGAACAGCTCGTCGACGAAGGCCGGTCGCTCCCAGTAGTTGTCGTGCCGCAGGAAGTGCGACAGCTGGCCGGGCACGAAGCGGTCGGCCTTGAACGGGCCGGTGCCGACCGGTTTCGCCAGGTCGAAGTCGGTGGGGATGATGCCGACGGTGTACTCGGCGATGAGCTGGTCGAAGATCGCGTACGGCGTCTTGAGCCGCAGCTCGATGGTGCGGGCGTCGCGGGCGCGGGAGTTGGCCAGATCGAGCACCGCGGCGATCGGCACGCCACCGGGCGAGGTGTTGTTCGGGTCGGTGACGGTGGCCAGGGTGTGCAGCACGTCCTCGGGAGTCACCGTCTTGCCGTTGTGGAACTCGACGCCCTCACGCAGCCGCACGGTCCACGTGATGGCGTCGGTGGTCTCGACGCTCTCGGCGACCGCCGGCTCCACCTCGTAGGAGTTGTTCCAGCGCAGCAGCGGCTCGTAGAGGTTGAACACGCGGCAGATGTCGGGGTTGGTCACCGGGAAGTGCGGGTCGAGAGTGTCTTTGAGCCCGCCTCCGGTGGCGCCGTGGCTGTACACCCCGCCGCGCCGCTGGGCCGCGCCGGCCGGAGCCGGTTGGGGCACCGCGGCGCACCCGCTCAGCGAGCCCAGTCCGGCCGCCCCGGCCACGCCGAGCGCCCCCAGACGCAGGGCGTCGCGGCGGCTCAGCTGGGGATTCCAGAAGGCGTCGTGGCCCGATGGTCGACCATCAGGGGCCGATGGCCCCGCCCGATCCGGTCGTGATGCGCGATGTGTCACGAAGACCCCCTTATGGCTGGGTTGAAGCTAAGGGGGGTTCGCGGGGGTGTCAACACGTCACCGCGGGCTCGGGCGGCAAAAACGCTTGTCGCAGGCGGGCGCTCGTCGCGCAAACGGCGAATCGATGCCGTTCTGAGATCTTTTCCGATCGCTGTTGCGGAGATTGCGCCGACGCCTGCGACAACCCTCAGAAGCCCGTGTACACCTCGGCGAAGTGCTCGGCCGTCGGCGGCTGGGCGAGGGTGCCCATGATGAGTTCGCGCCACTGCCCGAAGGCCGGGGAGTTGCGGAACCCCTCGGTGTGGTGCTCGACGGTCTCCCACTGGATCGTCATGCGGTAGGTGCCCGGGTTGTCGATCGAGCGCTCCAGGCTCAGCGCGCGGCCACCCTCGGACGCCTGGAACAGGGGCATGGCCGCCGCGACGGCTGCCTCGAGGTCGGCCTCCTTGCCGGGGGCGGCGACGAGGGTGACGACCTCGTGCACGGGCCGGGTCTCGGGCTCCCCGAGCACCGACTGCTGTTCGGCGTCGATGCGCTCCCGCACGCCGGTCTCGACGCGGGTGCGGGTGGTGTCGAGCGAGCCGTACGTCCACAGGATCGCCATCGGCTCGGAGTCGGAGGCGTTCTCGAAGTGGTGCGGCACGTTGGCGGGCACGAACGTCGTGTCGAAGGTGTCGAGCTCGCTGCGCTCGCCGTCGATGTCGACGATCGCGCGGCCGGCGATGACGACGACCGACTCCGGCACGTTGTGGGTGTGGTGCGCGATCGAGGCGCCCGGGTCGAAGCGGGTCGTGCCGTTGAGGAACGCCGTGCCGCCGCGCGCCGCCGTGACCAGCGGGATCGTGCGGCAGCCGCCGCCGCGGTCGATGACCGGCAGCTCGTCCGGGCGGAAGATGCGCGAGCGCTGGGCGATGTCTGGCATGGGGGCTCCGTTCGTGGCTGTCGCGACGTTCTCGTCCGTGCGCCGTGCGGACAGGTGAGGCGGGGCCGAATCGTCGACCCCGCCTCATCATGTCGGGTTCGCGCGGGCGGCGGCGAACCCCGTGGGGGTGCTACCGGCCGACGAGGCCCATCATGGCCTGGTTGTATCGGTCACCTGACACACCGACGCGGGCCGCGAGGGAGTTCAGGTCGGCGACCTCGTCGGCGCTGAGGCCCACGGTGGTGGCGCCGGCGCTCTCGTCGAGGCGCTCGCGGCGGCGGGTTCCGGGGATCGGCACGATCCACGGCTGCTGAGCCAGCAGCCAGGCGAGCGCGATCTGGCCCGGCGTGCAGCCCTTGCCGCCCGCCAAGGTGCGCACGTGATCGACGAGCGCCTCGTTGGCAGCGATGTTCTCGGCCTCGAACCGCGGGATGCTCGCGCGAATGTCGCCCTCACCGAACCCCTTCTTGGTGTCGACCGTGCCGGTGAGGAAGCCCTTGCCGAGCGGGCTGAACGGCACGAACCCGATGCCGAGCTCGGCGCACGTGGGCAGCACCTCGGTCTCCGGGTCGCGGGTCCACAGCGAGTACTCGCTCTGCAGCGCGGTGACCGGGAACGTCGCGTGCGCCTTTCGCAGGGTCTGCGCGCCCGCCTCCGAGAGGCCGAAGAAGCGCACCTTGCCCTCGGCGACGAGTTCACCGACGGTGCCTGCGACCTCCTCGATCGGCACGTCGGGGTCGACGCGGTGCTGGTAGAAGAGGTCGATGACGTCGGTGCGCAGGCGCTGCAGCGACGCCTCGGCGACGGCCCGGATCTGCTCCGGTCGCGAATTCAGGCCCTGCATCTGGCCATCGACGATGTCGAAGCCGAACTTGGTGGCGATGGCGACGCGGTCGCGGATGGGTTCCAGGGCCTCGCCGACGAGCTCCTCGTTGACGTAGGGCCGTAGACCTCGGCGGTGTCGACGAACGTGATCCCGGCCTCCTCGACGGCGTAGCGCAGCACGCCGATCATGTCGTCGCGGTCGCCGGGGTTGGGGCCGTAGCTCTGCGACATGCCCATGGCGCCGAGTCCGATCGCGGAGACCTGCAGGCCTTGTCCGAGTGTTCGCGTGTGCATGGTGGCTCCTCAGGCTTCGGGGATCGGGAAGTTGGCGGTCTCGAGGGTGATCGACGCCGGCTCCGGGCCGCCACGGACTCCGGTGTCGAGCGCGTCGATGCGCTCCAGCTGGTGGTCGGTCAGCTCGACGTCGAACACGTCGAAGTTCTCCCGGATGCGCTGCGGGGTGACCGACTTGGGGATGACCTGCCGGTCCTGCTGCAGGTGCCACCGGAGCATGACCTGCGCGGGGGTCTTGCCGACGGCCTTGGCGATCTCGTTGATGACGGGGTCCTGCAGCGTGCTGCGGCGGCTGTCGTCGCCCCACCCGGGGTAGAAGGTGATGCCGCCGATCGGCGACCACGCCTGGTTGAGGATGCCGCGCTGGGTGTTGTACTCGAGCAGCTCGCCCTGCTGGAAGTAGGGGTGGATCTCGATCTGGTTGACGGCCGGCGTGACCTCGACCTGCGGCAGGAACCGCTCGAGGTGCTCGGGCATGAAGTTGGAAACGCCGATCGCGCGGACCTTGCCGTCGGCCAGCAGCCGCTCCAGCGCCCGGTAGGCGGCGACGGTCTTCTCGAAGTCGCTGGGCAGCGGCTGGTGCAGGATGAGCAGGTCGATCTGGTCGAGCCCGAGCTTGCCGGCGGACTTCTCGAACGCGTGCAGGGTCTGGTCGAAGCCGTAGTCGCTGATCCACACCTTGGTCTCGACGAAGACCTCGTCGCGGGGCAGGCCGAACGCCCTGATCGCCTCGCCGACCTCACGCTCGTTGCCGTACGCGGCGGCGGTGTCGATGTGCCGGTACCCCGTCTCCAGGGCCGTGGTCACGGCGGCGGCCGTCTCCTCCGGAGCGGACTGGAAGACCCCGAAGCCCAGCGCCGGCATCGTCACGCCGTTGTTCAACGTCAGTGTCGGAATAGCCATGCGCCCCAGGCTAGGCGCGCGCTTCGTGAGGTGACAGGCCCCCGGAGTGACCCTCTTGCGCTGCTCGGCTTCTCTCTCGACTGCGGCCGGCTTCGGGTGCCCTCGGAATGTCCACTCGGCGTGCGTCGAGTGGACAATTTCGCGATCGCGCCTGTGGTCGAGCCTCTGACCTGCGGCGTTGCGGCACACGATGGGAGTGTCCACTCGTGAGTGGACACTCCACGGGTGTGCTTGCGATTCATTTCGGTCAGGCGGAGGCGGTCACTCGCGCCTCGATCGCGCCGACGAGGGTCTTCGCGTCGGCGACAGCATCGGCGACGCGGCGCGGGCGCAGGGCGTCGCCGATGAGGTGGGCGCCGTCGATCGCGTCGTGCAGGCCGGTGACCGGCGCTCCCCCGGTCCACCAGACGAGGGAGTCGGCGGGCAGGGTCACGTCGTCGCCGCCGAACACGCCGGTCAGCCGCACGTGGCCGTCAGCGACGGCGACCGGGCGCAGGCGTTCGAGGGTGCGGATGCGCCGGTCGCCGAGGGTGCGCAGCATCGGGTAGAGGCTCGTGATGCCCTCACCCTCGCCGACATGCACACGGGCGGTGACGAGCACGGGGTCGGCGCCCCGCTCCTGGAGGTGCTCGGCCACGAACGCGGCATCGAGGGCGCCGACCTCGTCGAAGACCACGACGCGCCCGCCGGGCGCTCGGTCGAAGGCCTGCCGAACGTCGAGCAACGGCACCGAGCCGTCGTCGGCCTCCAGCGGCAGCGGGCGCGGCGTGGAGCCGGTGGCCACGACGACGTCGTCGGCGCCGAGTTCGGCGATGAGCTGGGGGGTCGCCGTGACACGGAGGCGCACGTCGACGCCGAGCGCGTCGAGGCGTCGGGCGTACCAGTCGACGAGGTCGTGCACCTCGCGGCGGCTCGGCGCGCTCGTCCAGCCGGTCAGCGCGCCGCCGAGGCGGTCGTCGGATTCGAGCAGCGTGACGCGGCTGCCTCGCTCGGCGAGGCGGCGGGCCGCCTCCAGCCCGGCCGGACCGGCTCCGATGACCGTGGCGGTGTGTCCGACAAGGGTGAGTGCGGACGTGGAGGCGGGGTCGCCGGCGTCGGGGTTGACCATGCAGCCCAGCGGGCGGCCGGCGAGCAGACCGTTGGTGCAGTGGTTGACCCCGACGCAGGGGCGGATGTCGGCGGTGCGGCCGGCGCGGGTCTTGGCGATGAGCTCGGGGTCGGCGATGTGGGCGCGCACGATACCGACGAGGTCGGCGTCGCCGGCGGTGACGATGTCGTTGGCGAGGTCGAGGGTCTTGATGCGGCCGACCGCGGCGACGGGCACGTCGACGGCCTCGCGGATGGTGCGGGCGACGCCGCGGAACAGGCCTTCGGGAGCCGGGGTGGGCGGCCAGTGCCGCACCCGCGCCTCGAGGCGGTTGTTGTTGCCGACCATGACGCTGATGTAGTCGACCTGCGGTTCGAGGGCGGCGGCGATGCGGGCGGCGTCGCCGGGGGCCAGACCGCCGGCGACAAGGTCGTCGCAGCCGAGACGGATACCGAGCACCCGGTCGTGGCCGAGGGTTTCGCGGACGGCTCGCAGCACGCGGCGCGGCAACTCGAGGCGGCGCTCGGCGTCGCCGCCGAACTCGTCGTCGCGCCGGTTGGTCAGCGGGGAGAGGAACGAGGCGAGCAGGAGGCCGTGGGCCATGCTGATCTCGACGCCGTCGAGGTCGCCGCGGCGGCAGCGGTCGGCGGCGGCCGCGTAGTCGTCGATGATGCGGGCGAGTTGGGCGGCGGTGGCGGGCACGGCGATCTGTCGGGTGACCTCGGACAGGTCGAGGGAGGCGCCGATGACCTCGACGCCCTCGTACTCGGTCGGCCCCGGGTGCGCGAGCTGGGCGAGCATGCGCCCGCCCTCGGCGTGCACCGCCTCCGCGAGGCGCCGGTAGCCGGGCACGACCGACTCGTCGATGTTCCACAGGCAGATGTCGGCCCACTCAACCGAGGGCGCGACCGGTGTGGCGCCCGTGACCTGCATGGCGACGCCGGCCTTGGCTCGTTGCCGGTGGTAGGCGATGTAGCGGTCGGAGACGCGGCCGCCCTCGGCGAGCCCGGGCTGGTGGGCGGGCAGGTAGACGCGGCCGCGCAGGGTGATCGGCCCGACGCGGACCTCGTCGTCAAGACGCCACTGCGTCACGTGTTCCTCCGACGTGGTGACTGAGCGGGATAGAGGTGAGGTCAGTCTGCCCGCGGGCGGGGGGCGATGCCATGGGTGCGCCTCCGCGGCGCTATCCGCTTGTGGCAGCGTCAGGCTCATGAACATCGCAGTGGCCGGGGCGACCGGCACGTCAGGACGGGTGATCTGCGACGAGCTCGCGCGGCGTGGGCTGGAGGTGATGCCGCTGACTCGCGGCAACGGCGTCGATCTGCTCACGGGCACCGGGCTGAGGGAGGCGTTGGTCGGTTGCTCGGCCGTCATCGACGCCAGCAATGTTGTACCGGCTGATGAACACATGAGCCGACACGACGCCGTCGTCACCGCGACCGGCAACCCTCTCGCGGCGTGCACAGGCGCCGGCGTCGGGCGGTACGTGCTGCTGTCGATCATCAACATCGACGACCCGGGCCTCGGCGAGTTCGACTACTACCGCGCCAAGCTCGATCAGGAGGCGGTCGCCCGCGAGGCAGCCGTGCCCAGCGTCGTCGTCCGGTCGGCGCAGTGGTTCGACTTCGCGGTCAACCCCGCCGCGGTCACTGTGCACGAGGATCGGGTGGAGGCGCAGGACTGGTCGATCCAGCCGATCGCGCTGACCGCGGTGGCCCGCGAGTTGGTCGACGCGGCGACCTCCGACGGAGCCGGAGACGTGAGCGTGGCGGGTCCGGAGCCGATGCGCTTGCCCGAGCTGACCCGCCGCTACCTCGTCGCCCGCGGAGACGATCGGCCGGTCACCCCGACTCCCCCGTCGTTGCCCGCGTTCGGCGAAGGCGCCCTGCTCGCTCGGCCCGATGCCAGACTGCTCGGCCCTACGCTCGCCGAGTGGCTGGCCACGCCCGACGAGGCCTGACGGCCCCGACACCGGACGGCCCGCGACGGCCCGACCGCCCCGATCGGCCGGACTGCCCCGACGACCCGGACTGACCCCGGCCGCCCCGACCCCAACCGCCCCAACCGCCCCACGATGACGTCGCTGAGAACTGCGTGTCGTGGTGACGACTGCGACACGAACCGCAGTTCCGACCGTGACACGCAGTTTTCAGGGTCGTTGGGGCAGCGTTGGTGGGGCAGGGTCGTTGGGTCAGGCTTCCCAGGGGCGGGGGACGGCGCGGATGCTGGCGTCGACGAGCTGGATGGGGTGCAGCATCGGCAGGTCAGCGCCGAGGTGCTTGCGCATCTGCAGCAGGCAGCCGGGGTTGCCGGTGACGAGCACGTCGGCGCCGGTGCCGCGGATGTTGTCGGCCTTGCGCTTGCCGAGGTCGGCCGCGGCCTGCGGCTGGAGCATGTTGTAGATGCCCGCCGAGCCGCAGCAGATCTCCGCCTCCGGCAGCTCGACGAGCTCGACGCCGGGGATCGCTCGCAGCACGTCGCGCGGCTGGGCGCGCACCCCCTGGGCGTGGCCGAGGTGGCACGCGTCGTGGTAGACGACCCGCGCCTCGATCGGGTGGCGCGGCGCGCGAGGCTCGGCCAGCACGCTCGCCAGCAGCTCTGAGACGTCCTGCACCTTGGCGCTGAACTCCGCTGCCCGCGAAGCCCATTCCGGGTCATCGGCGAGGAGTCGGTCGTACTCCTTGAGCGAGGATCCGCAGCCGGCGACGTTGACCGCGATCGCGTCGACCCCGGCCGCCTCGAAGACCTCGATGAGCTTCTTCGCGCGCTCCGCGGCCTCCGGCTCCCGGCCGGCGTGCATCGACAGGGCCCCGCAGCACTGCTGTTCGCGGGGCGCGACGACGTCGAAGCCTTCCGCCGCGAGCACCCGCACCGTCGCCTCGTTGACGTGGTGGAAGAACACGTCCTGCACGCAGCCGACGAGCATGCCCACGCGGCCCCGCCGGGATCCGGTCGCAGCGTCGGCCCGGGTGAATTCCGGCAGCTGCGTGAACGCCGCCTTCACGTCGACCGGGGGTAGCAGCGATTCCAACGCCACCAGCCGCTCCAGCCGCTTCGGGAGCCGGGCCAGCAGCCCGTCGATGCGCTCACCGCCGACCCGCGAACGCACCCCCGCGTACGCCGCCCCCGCCACGGAGGCGGCCCGCAGCCGCCGCCGGTACGGGAACAGCGCGAAGATCGCCTCCCGGAACGCCTTGTCCGCCGCGCTGCGCGGAACGTTGCGCTCGATCTGCGGGCGGGTCGCCTCGAGCAGCTGGTCGTACTGCACCCCCGACGGGCACGCGGTCACGCACGCCATGCAGCCCAGGCAACGGTCCATGTGCGTGGTGAACGCGCCCTCCAGGCCGATCTCGCCCTTGCGCGCCATCTCCATGAGGTAAATCCGCCCGCGCGGCGAGTCCATCTCCTCACCCCACAGCGTGTACGTCGGGCACGTCGGCAGGCAGAAGCCGCAGTGCACGCAGTCCGCGAGCAACTCCGCCGACGGCGGGTGGAACGCGTCGAACGAGGAGTCGGTCGCCGCCGCATCGCCGCCGGCTCCAGCCCCGGCGGGGCCGCCGGGGCTGGAGCCGGGGCCACCGGGCCGGTCAGGGCCTCCGAGGCCGCCGGAGCTTCCGTGGCCGCCGGGGCCTCCGGGACCTCCGTGGCCGCCGGCACCGACGGCACCGGCGTGGCCGTGCGCGCCCTCGGGCTCCTCCGATCCGAGGGCGGGTCGGGTGCCGTGGGTGCTCATGAGGTGCCTCCCGTCGGGGTCGTCGGGGTTGTCGGGCTCGCGCCGGTCTCGGAAGCCTGCGCACCTGCCGAGCCCGGGAGCCAGGGGTCGAATCGCCCGCGGCCGAGCCGCTGTTCGGGGTCGACGGCCGCGGAGACGGCCCGCAACAGCGCCGACGACGACGGGGCCGGGCCCCAGGCCGGCAGGTCGAGGCCGGCGGGCCGGTGCCGCAGGCTGG